>JAPVWO010000207.1 GCA_027493375.1 Candidatus Multivorans thiocomprendens
GCCAGGTTGACCAGGGCCGAACTGAGCCCCGGATCGACGACCAGGGCTTGCCGGTAGCTCGACTCCGCCTGGTCTGTCCGGCCGCTCCGGCGCTGCGCCACTCCCAGGTTGGCCCAGGCGGACGCCAGTTCGGGGTCGATCCGGACCGCGTCCTCGAGCCAGGCGACGGCTTCGTCGAGGCGCTCGGCCCGCAGCGCCTCGGCGCCCCGGTTCGAGTAGTAGAGGGCGGTCGCCGTGAGATCGCTGATCGGCGAGACCCGGAAGCCCCGCTCGTCCTCGCGCAGGCCGAAGTCGATGAGCCGCATCGCGTGCCTGGGTCCGAAACCCACGGCAACGTGGTCGGAGATGACGATCAGGTCGCCCTCGCGCTCGAAGTTCTCGACGTGCGACACCTCGACGAAGTAGGCGGCGAGATCGAGCTCCCTGGCCATGCCGACGAACATCTGGGTAAAGGCCAGGCAGTTGGCGATCCCGCTCTCGAAGACCTCGACCGCGGATCCGGTATGCCCGGCCTTGTACTCCACGCCGAGCATGGATGTCGCGGTCACCGCCTCGACCAGGCGATCCAGACGCTTGTCCCGGTCAGCCTGGCCGACCGCTTCGTGAACCCAGGCGGCCATTTCGTCGTTCAGCGCGAACGGCACCAGGGCACGGCTGACTTCGCGGCGCTCGAGTTCACGCAGCAGCGCGTTCTCGCCCGTCTCGCGCACGCCGGTCGAGGCGCAGGCCAGAGTCAGCGCAGCCGGAAGCGTCGCCACAGCCAGCCGATTCAGCCAGCGGCGCCCGACTCGCGGTTCGATGTCCCCCGAAGTCACAGCGGTTACACCCTCCATCGGCGCCCGCACCATCTTACAGCGCCGCTGATCCCCAACCGGCACGGATGCCTCAGGATTCCCGCGGCGCCGAAGGCCGTCCGTGCCCCTCCGCCGCGCGCCCTCGGAAAGCTCGGTCCGCGTCAGGACTCGGCGCGCCGCGCCTTGAGCACCCGGCGCCGCAGGAGTCGCACGCTGACCACAGCGACCAGGAGCGCGACCGCGGCCAGAGCAAGCACGGGCATCGTGATCGCCAGGAGCGACAAGCCGGCGGCCGACCCGGCCTCCCCGGTCGACACGATGGGATTGCCGATCCCGGCCGTCGCCATCGTGGAGGCTCCCCTCAGCAGCGTCGTCCCGGTCTGGACCACTGCCGCCGCCGCTCCACCGGCCACCGCCGCGAGAGCCCAACCAAGCAGTGGCGTCGCGGTCTCGATGTTCGCCGCAGTCACGACAACGCCGGCCGTCGCCGCGGCCGGCATCGCGGCTACGTCGAGCACGTTGTCGAGCCAGGGGATGTAGTAGGCGCCGATCTCGCAGACGGTGGCCACGGCCAGCGCCAGGAGCGCGGGAGTGCCGGCCATCCACTCGAAGCCCTCGGCCAGGTCGAGCGCACCGGCCCTGGCTCCGACGCCCATGACCAGGACAGGCAGAAAGACCCGGAAGCCGCAGGCGGCCGCCAACCCGATACCAAGACCGACGCTGAGCAGAATCTCCATCTCGCGGCTCCTCTTCCTGGTTCAGACTACGTCGAGGGCCGCCGGCGGGTTTCGACCAACCAACGGCGCAGGGCCAGCGCTTCGGGCACCTTGAGCACGTTGGCGGCGCCGAGGTAGGTGACGGCGAAGCCGACGACCGGAACGACACCGGCTATCCAGGGCGGACCCGGCACAAGGGTCTGCGTCGCCGCCCAGGGCGCCACGCAAGCCGCGCCCAGTGCCAGGTGCAACATCCACGACCGCCATGGCGCCCGGACAGCGACGTCTCGTCGCTTCAGCCGCCCAAGCAACAGCCCCAGCTCGAGCCACGCACCCACCGCGGACCCCAGCGCGAGCCCGACCGCGCCAAGGCGCAGAGCCTGGGCCCCCTCTGGCGCCGCCGCCCGCAACCAGGGCAACACCTCTCCGAGCGGGAAACGGTCGAGCAGAATCATCAAGACGGTGCCGAGCCCGGCCGCGAGGACGAGTCGCATCGCCGCGATCCGGGCGGGGCTTCGGGTGTCTCCCAGTGAAAAGAACACGCTCTGCAGAAGCCGCGAGGCACTGGAAGCCAGCAGGCCGAGAGAGTAAGCGCTTAGAACGAGGAACACGAGCCCGTTGTCGGCAAGGTCAAACTCACCGCGACGGTAGATTGCGCCGACGATCCCGAACCCCAACAGCACGTAACCGACGAGGGTCGGCGCCACCAGAAACGACATCGCCGCCAGAGACCGTTGGGCACGCTCGGAGGCGGCCCGCGCGCGCTCGGGGGCGTCCCCGCGAAGTCGCGAGAGTTCCGTCAGTTCCGCCGCGGCCACGGAAACGGCGAAGAGGGAGATGGGGAGCAGATACAGACGCTGACCCCAGGTCAGCGCCGCCAGCGCGCCCTTGACCAGGAAAGACGCAAGGAAGAGATCAACGTAAGCGCCGAGCTGGCCTACGCCCCGACCGGCGATCGCCGGGCCCAGGTTGGCCAAGGTCGTCCGAACGCCCTTTACCCGGAGGCTGAGGGACAGACGCAGACCCTCCGTAACTCGAAGGACCAGAGGCAGCTGCACCGCGAACTGAAGGAGACCGCCGCCGAGACCGCCCCAGCAGACGGCAAGCGCGAGCGTTTCGACGCGATCGCCGCCACCGCTCGTGGTCCGCATCGCCACGAAGAGGATCGTGGCGATCACGCTCGCGTTCCAGAAGCACGGCGCCAGGTATGGAAGCAGAAAACGGCGGTGGCTGTTCAGGACGCCAAGGCACCAGGCCGACAACGTGATCGCCGCCACCATCGGGAAACAGATGCGCACCGCGGTCGTGGCCAACTCCAGTCGATCGATCGCCTCCGTCCCGGCCGCCACTGCCTCCGCGTCCGCGGCAAAGCCGGCGGCCAGCAGGCGCACGATCTGGGGGGCCAGCAGGACGCCAACCAGACTCAACGCGGCCATCGCCGAGAGCAGAAGGCCGAAGATGGCGCCGGCCAGAGCGCCGGCCTCGCGGCGCCGGCCTTCGGCCAGCAAACGGCTGTACGTCGGAATGAACGATGCCGAGAGCGCCTGGTCGCCGAGCAGGTTCTGCAGGACGTTCGGCGCACGAAAGGCCACCGCCAGCACATCGGTCAGGGCGCCGACGCCAGCGACACCCGCGATCACGGCTTCCCGGACCAGGCCGAGAACACGGCTGGCCACGATGCCGGCCGCGATCCGCGGCGCACCGCTCACGGTCGCCGGCGCGCTCGCTCCTCCGGCGGACTCCGCCAGGGTCAATCCGAAAGTTTGACGACGACCCGGTCGCCGCGCCGCTCGACCGTCGCCACGACGTTGGGCGCCGCCAGGTCGAGCACCACGTGCAGGTTCCGCGTCGC
The DNA here is from genome assembly GCA_027493375.1 of Candidatus Multivorans thiocomprendens. Lineage (GTDB taxonomy): Bacteria > Acidobacteriota > Thermoanaerobaculia > Multivoradales > Multivoraceae > Multivorans > Multivorans thiocomprendens. The sequence continues at coordinate 3,363 of JAPVWO010000207.1, forward strand.
TCCCCTGCCATGAACGCCGGTACGCACGCGGCGCAACCGGGCAGCGCTGACGGCGCTCGCGTCGTAGTCCCGCTGCACGCCGATCAGGCGCACGAGCAGCCGCGGCGGCGCTTCAAGGAGCATCACGTGGTGGCGTTCGAACGGGGCGTTGCCCGTGATCTCGACCAGGGTGCGGTCATCCTGCAGTGAGGCCGTGATGGAGCGAAGCGCGGTCGCGTTGGCGGGCGGTGCGCTCGGCGCCGGAGTTGACTGTGGAGGCACCGAAGGACGCGGCCGGCGTGTCGGCTCGCGAGATGGGATAGTCGCCTCGGGAGATCGGGTGGCCGGCTCGGGAGACGAGGCGGCAGCCTCGGGAGACCGCGCAGCCGGCTCGGAAGGCCGGGCGGGAACTTCCGCGGCGACCGGGGCCGGAGCCGGCGTCGACTCGGTCGAAGGGCGAACGGCCGCGGGAGGATCCGCGGGCCGGGTCGATTCCTCGACCGGCGCCGACACATCGAAGCTCTGCGCTACGGGAACAGGCTGCTCCCCGTTGCCGTTTCCGCCCATGCCGACGAGCCGCATCAGCGGCCCACGCAGAAAGATGAGAAGGATGCCGACCAGGATGACGCCGGCCACGGTCGGCCAGACCCAGGAAGGTCGTTCGGACTCCCGGTCCATCCAGTCTTCGTCGTCACCCGCGAGGTCGCCGAACAGCTCGGCCCGCGTACTTCCGACTTCGCTGTCCCCGCTCGTCGATCCCTCCGGGGAGGCGGCCTCTTCCGAAGGCGGTTCCTCAGCGGCTTCCACGACATCGACCGGCCCGGACTCGCCTGCCTCGTCGTGTTCTTCTGCCGGCTCGACGTCGTCCTCGACCGCGGACGGTTCCGCCATCTCCGCGACGGCCTCCTCCGGTGTGTCGTCCACCGCATCCGGTGTGTCGTCCACCGGCTCGACCTCTTCCGTTTCGGTTTCCACCCCTCCGGCCGTCGCTGGCGGGGCCGCTTTGGCGACCGGGTCCGAACCAGCCGTCTCGTCCGGCTGCTCGGAGAACAGCATCGCCAGGCGTTCCTCTCCCGGCGGCTCCACACGCGTGAACTGCATGCCCATTCCCGCCGGCTGGTCGGCGCCGCCCGGCGCTTCGCGCACCCAGACCACCGCGGCCTCACCCTGAACCGTGTCGGGCGGGTCCCCCGACCCCAGTTCGAGAACGAACTCCGCGGCCGTACCCACGGGACGGACGTCGGAGGTGGCCACGAACATGCCGCCGACCGCGATGTCGCGCGTCCGGGCAACCAGCTCCGCGTCCTCGCCGGACGCCGTCAGGCGAACCGGCGCCTCCCGCAGCAGGCGGCGGGACTCGCGGAAGCGGAAACTCTGACTAGCCGGGGACATGGACGCCAAGCGCTCCTTTGCAAAGGGCGCCGCAATAGTAACCCTTCAGGCCGCCGCAACCCTCAGGAAGCCTGGGCCCCCTTGCGCGCCACCAGCAGCGCCATCTCCAGAGCCTGCTCGTAGTTCAGCCGCGGATCGACCTGGGAGCGATAGGCCCGGCGCAGCCCACGCTCGTCCAGACCGCGGGCGCCGCCCGTGCACTCGGTGACGTCCTCGCCCGTGAGTTCGAAGTGGACGCCGCCGAGAATGGTGCCGTGGGCCGCGTGAAGGTCGAAGGCCTGCTCCAACTCCGACAGGATGGCGTTGAAGTCCCTGGTCTTCATGCCGTCGGAGGTGCTCTTCGTGTTCCCGTGCATCGGATCGCAGATCCAGAGCACCGGCCTGCCGGTGGCCGAGACCGCCTCGATGATCGGCGGCAGCTCCCGAGCCACGTTCTCGGCGCCGCAGCGGTGAATCAGCGCGAGCCGCCCCTCCTCGCCGTCGGGATTCAGCATCTCGACCAGGTCCGCCACGTCCGCGGGGTCCATGCCGGTGCCCACCTTGACGCCCAGGGGGTTGCGAATGCCGCGCGCGTACTCGATGTGGGCCGAGCCCGGGAACGCCGTCCGCAACCCGATCCACGGCAGGTGGGTCGAAAGGTTGTACCAGCCGTCCCGCCGCGGCACCGTCCGGGTCTGCGCCTGCTCGTAGACGAGGTGCAGGGCTTCGTGGCTGGCGTAGAAGTCGACGCGCTCGATCTGGCCGACCTCGACGCCGGCGAGGGTCTCCATGAACTTCAGCGAGTCGGCGATCGATTCGACCCGGCGCTGGTACTCGGCGGCGTTCTGCGAATGGCCCACGAAGTCGAGGTTCCAGTACTCCGGGTGGTGCAGATCCGCGAAACCACCGTCGATCAAGCCCCGGATGAAGTTCAGGGTCAGCGCCGAGCGATGGTAGCCGCGCAGAAGGTTGAGCGGATCGGGCTCACGCGCGCCGGCGTCGAAACCGAGCGAGTTGACGAGGTCGCCCCGGTACGACGGCAGGGTCTCGCCGCCGCGGGTCTCGGTGTCGGACGACCGCGGCTTGGCGTACTGGCCCGCGAAGCGGCCGACGCGGATCACCCGCTTCTTCAGGCTGTGGGTCAGGACCAGACTCATCTGCAGCAGGATCTTCAGCTTCGCCGTGATCGCGTCGGACGTGCACTCGGCGAAGCTCTCCGCGCAGTCCCCGCCCTGGAGGACGAAGCGCTCACCGCGGGCCGCGGAGGCCAACTGCCCCTTCAGCGTCTCGACCTCCCAGGACGTCACGAGCGGCGGCAACGCCGCGAGCCGGCCGGCGGCCGCCTGGAGCGCATCCTGGTCCGCATAGGTCGGCTGCTGGCGCACGTCGGCGCTCTGCCAGGATGTCGGCTTCCAGTTGTCCACTGCGTTGCTCATCGCTCCACCGCACCCGAACGGCGCTGAATCCTAGTCCATCGCCCGCTGTCTCAGGTCCTCGCCTTCCTCGATCTCGAGATACCGGCGCAGCCAGCGGGTGCCCAGGTAGAAGGGCAGCGTATCTACCGCGGCCGCCAGGAACTTGAACACGTAGGCGGTGCCGATGAAGACCCACAACTGCGGCCAGATCGGTTCCCCGGTCTCGACGGGAATCGCGGCCGCGGCGAAGTGCGTGATCGTGATGACCGAGAACGAGTCGACGAACTGGCTGACCGCGGTCGATCCGTTGTTGCGCAGCCACAGGTGCCGTCCCTTCGTCAGCCGCTTCCAGAAGTGGAAGACCCAGACGTCGCAGAGCTGCGCGCTCAGGTAGGCGATCATCGACGCCGCGATCACGCCCAGCGTCATCGTCCGGATCTCGAAGAAGATCGGCAGGCGGCCATCCGGGCCGGGCGCGGGCGCGTCGAAGCCGGGCAGCGCGCCGCCCACCCACAGGATGACGGCGAGCCAGAGGTTGACGAGGAAGCCGACCCAGACCAGGAAGTTCGCCCGCTTGCGGCCGTAGATCTCGGAAATGAAGTCCGTGCACAGGAAGGTCAGCGGATAGGGCAGCACGCCGACCGCCAGCGGCATCGGCACGCGCAGCCCGAAGACGGTGAAGCTCAAGTCCAGGAACCGCGTCACGCCCAGGATGTTGAGCATCGTCATCGAGCCCAGGAACAGGCCAGCCAGGATGAGGAAGACCCGTTCCCGGCGCGCGTGCAGCGCGCTCGCCTCGATCGGATGCAGGTCGGATGAGTGCGCTTCCGCCGGAGTCGCCGTCGTCGTCACTGCCCGCCGGCCTCCTGGCCCCGTGCCCGCGCCCGCTGCCTGGCAGCGATGAAATCGGCGTGCGGAAGGTGCAGAAGCCTCGCGATCTTCCGGATCAGGAACTCCTCCTGGGCTTCGAGCACACGGTCGGCGAACGCCACCCGCCACAGCTCCTCGATGAGCCGGCCCTTGCGGGCGTTGTCGAAGGACTCGTGGATCAGCCGGGTGAACTCGTACAGGCAGACGGAGCCCTCGGTTTCCGATTCGGCCAACTCCACCAGTTCGCCGGTCTGCGCCTCGGATAGCCCGAGATGACGTCTGACGCCGGCCAGCACCGCCTCCTTCTCCTCCTCCGCGGCGTCGAAGTCGGCGCGCATCACCTCGACCATCAACGCCGCCGCCGCCAGCCGCAGGCGGGCGTCCGGATCGTCCGCCCGCTCAGGGTCGATCCGTTCACCGAAGAAGCTGCGGATGCGGTCAAGCACGCCGGACCTCCGGGAGGCCCGGTCCCAACAGGTCGCCCGCGGCGGCAACCGGCCCGCAAGCCAAGGCGGCGACCCGCCGATCCGGTTCGCCGGCGCCGGCGCAGGCAACGCCCTCCGCAGCCGGCTTCATCGCCTCACGGCCCCGGCGCGAAGGCGCCGCCAGGCCCCTTCCCGGCGCAGCTCCTTCGCGCGCTCCGCCACGCCCGGGCCGGCCGTCGCCCGCCGCCACGCCGCGGCCGCTCCTTTGTCCACCAGTGACCAGTGCTCCGCGTGGTCGGCGCGAACCCGGGCCGTCGCCCGCGCCAGGGCGGCGACTCCGAGGTGCGCGCCGGGCTCGTCCAGTGGTCCGAAAGCAATCGCCCCTGCTGTCACCAGCAGCAGGAGCAGATCCTCGACCGCCGCCTCCGGCCATCCCGACCGGCGGGCCAGCGCGAGGTTGTACGCGGTCGTCGCGGCGCCGATGTACAGGTCCTCGATCGTCCGAAAGGGTTTGACCAGGTCGGTGTAGCCGTCGCCGTCCATCAGCTCGCCGGCGGCAACCGGAACGGCGTCCAGATCGATGACGGCGTGGCGGACTTCCGCGTAAGCCGGAACGCGCTCGCCCAGGTCCATCGGAGAGACCTGAACACCTTGCCGGTCACTCGGCAGGACCAGCGCGCGCAGACGATTCCGGTCGCCGTCACGGCCAACCGAGGCGATGACCAGCAGCGCGGCCGCGGAGGGTGCCAGGGTGGCCCATCGCTTCTGGCCGTCGAGGCGAAATCCACCGTCCGGCGTCTTCCCGAGCGACGAGCGGATGGCCCGAGGGTGCGCTCCGCCCTCTTCGCTGGCGCAGAAGGCGACGACGCCGCCGTCGGGGAACAGGCCCAGACCGTCGCGCTCCCAGGCGAGGCGCCGCATCGCGGCCTGATGCCCCGCCACCATCGCCCAGGCCGGACGATCGGCGACGAAACCGCCGAGCAGCGCGTGGGCGAAGTGATCGCGGCCGCGACCGTGACAGCCGGAAGGATCATGGGCGTCGTCGCGACCGTCCCGCCGCGCCCGCCACGGCCCGAGCACCTGCTCGCTCATCGCGCGATACCAGTCGGCCGGATCGTCACCGGCCTGGAGAGCCTCCGGCTCGGCAGCCAGCAGATGGCTCAGTGCCGGGTCGATCGTCATCGGCGCGCGAGATGAAGCCCCGAAGGGCATCGGCGGGTCAACGAAGTCATGCGGCCCGAAGTCTCCTCCAGGCCCGCGGGACCGTCAACCCGACGTGACATAGGCTCCGCCGCCGGAACGATGACGGAAACAGCCCCCGACCCCACGTCCGGCGTCCTCGGCGGCCCCGAGACGCCCGGCTT
>JAPVWO010000208.1 GCA_027493375.1 Candidatus Multivorans thiocomprendens
CTTCGATAACGTGTAGCGAACCCTCATAAGTGACCGTTCTTACTGGAGGAAACCGCCATGTCTCGACTCTCGACCGCACTCTTTGGACTTCATGGGCTAGCGCCCGAGATGGGCTCGCTCCACTCCGCTCGCTCCGGCAGGTCACTGGTTTCCGGGCTGGCATAGGAAGTCGCTCGCTTCGAGTCCGCTGGGACCGCCCTCCCCTGGCCCCCCGGACTGGCTGGACGGCATCGGTGTGCCGTGACTTCATGGCCGCCTACCAGTGACGAGGATCGAGAGCGTAGGGCAGCGGCGTGAGGTTGGTCATGCCGTCCTCTGTGACGACCACGAGATCCTCGAGTCGCACGCCCCATCCGGCGTCTGGATCGTAAAGACCGGGCTCGATCGTCACTACGTCGCCGGCGCGGAGCTGGTCGGTTCCCGGACCGGTCTTCCGGAAGCTGGGTAGTTCGTGCAGTGCGTAGCCGACGCCGTGGCCGAGCAGGTGGAAGTAGCCTGTCTGTGTGCCGGGGTTCTTGTCAGGCACCGCGAAGCCCTTGTTCTCGAACAGGCGGCAGACGCGTTCGTGGAGGGTCCAGCCGCGCACTCCCGGTCGAACAGCGTCGAGGCTGACGTCGAGGGCCTCGAGGACCAGGGCGTGGGCCTTGGCCAGGGCGGCGGGAGCTTCTCCCACACAGAACGTCCTTGTGCAATCGGCGAAGAGAAGACCCCGCGGGAACAGGTCGACGACGATGGACTCCCCTGCCCTGAGCACCCGTTCCGGCGTGCCGGTGCTGTGCCCGGTGGCCCCCTCTTCCCCCGGAGCGACAATGGAACTCTCGGGCTGTTCCAAACCGTGTCCGGCGAACACCCGGGCGGCGAGAGCCTTGACCCGGGCAACCGTCAAACGCTCCTCCTCCAACCAGAGTTCGCCGTCCTCTCGCAGCGAACTACGCGCAAGCATCCGCGCCACTGATTCGAAGGCCTCGACCGTTGCTCGCGAGGCGGAGGCGATTCCTTCGACTTCGCTTTCGGTCTTGGTGCGGCGTAGCGCCAGCATCAGCCCGCGTCCCGAAACAGGCTTCCACCCAGCCTCCTCGAGCATCCTCGCCATTGCCACGGCAAGGCCCGCCGCCGGCCGACCGGCAAGCGCTACTCGACCCGGAGCCACGCCGGCCCAATCGCACGCGGCCTTCACAGCCGCCGCGAAGATCTCTTCGCTGCTCTTCCCTTCCCGACGTAGCGTTTCCATCCCGAAGTCAGCGGGATGAACCAGCTCGACACCCCCCGCCCCCGCCCGGGCCGCCTCTTCCCGCTCCATCGAGGTGAAGTACGCGAGCCAGGCCCCGCCGCCATGCGCCACCACGCAGGCGTCTCCCAGTCGAGCACCTCCGACGAACGGCTGAAGATCCGGATCACGGCTCGACCCTGCCATGACCACAAGCGCCTCGGCACTCTCCTCTGCAAGGAGGTCCCCCAGCAGTTCGCTGCGCGGCCAGACGATCACGCCAAGACGCAGGTTGGCAGACCGCTCTCCGCGCACCATCCGACAGCGTCCAGCCGTCCAGGGCCGCGTGGGGGTGGGTCCCAGCGGGCTCGAAGCGAGCGACGCGCAACGTCGCTGGAGCAACTGACGCCGGACCGAAGCGAGCGTAGTGAAGTGCGCGCAGACCTCCCATCCTCTCCGAGAGCGCGCACGTCCGCTGGGACCCACCCCCACGCGGCCCTGGACGGCGGGTCCGAACGCAGAAGGAGCGACACGCCGCGCCTACGCCTAGACGTGGTCGTTCAGGAAGGCCTCGAAGCGCATCTTCGGCGCGGCGCCGGTCATGCGGCCCAGGATCTCGCCATCCTTGAACAGGATGAAGTGCGGAATGCCCTGTACGCCGTAACGAACCGCCACGTCCTGGGCGTGGTCGACGTCGAGCTTGGCGATGCGGAGGCGTCCGTCGTACTCGCCGGCCAGTTCGTCCAGGATCGGCGCCACCATCCGGCAAGGGCCGCACCACGTCGCCCAGAAGTCGACCAGCACCGGAGTCTCCGACCCCAGTACCTGATCCTCGAAGCTCTGGCTGTCCACGTTGAAGATCTGTTCGCTTGCCATCGGTTCGTTTCCTCGTGTCCGTTAACTAGTCCGTACGTCGAAAGTACTCCCGCGCGGCATCGGCGTCGCGGCCGATCTGGGCGGAGAGGTCCATCATGGACGAGAAGAGCTTCTCCTCCCGCAGGTGACGGCAGAAGGAGAGGTGCACCTGCTCGCCGTACACGTCGCTCGAAAAGTCGAGGATGTGGCTCTCGATCACCCGCCTGTAGTTCTCGTATACGGTGGGCCGGGTCCCGATGTTCGTGACCGACCGGAAGGTCGCCTCGAAGCTCGGGAAGTACACCCTGGTCACGTAGACGCCGTTGTGGGGGTAGAGCTCGTTCTCCGGCGCCAGGTTGATCGTCGGCCAACCGAGCCGCTGGCCCATGCGGTCACCCTGGGCGATCGCGCCCGTCATCGTGTACGGGCGTCCGAGGAGGACGTTCGCCTCCTCGATCCGGCCGTCGAGGACCAGAGTTCGCACCTCGTCGATCTCCACCGCGGCGAAACCCAGGGACGCGCCCATCTCCTTGAGCAGCGCGATATCGCCCTCCCGCCTGCGCCCGAACGTGAAGTGCGAGCCGACGTAGAGCTCCGCGACCGCCAGCCTCCCGTGGAGGAAATCCCGGACGAACGTCCGCGCCCGGGTGTTCGAGAACTCGTGCGTGAAGCCGATCGTCAGCACGTAGTCCAGGCCCGCTTCCCGCAGCAGATCCTCTTTCTGTGCCTGGGTGACGAGCCGCGGCGGCGCGTCCTCCGGACGAACGACGCTCAAGGGATGGGGGTCGAACGTGATGACCGCGGAAGGCGCCCCGAGTTCCCGGGCGCGGCCCGTGACCATGTCGAGCACGCTCTGCTGCCCGATATGGATGCCGTCGTAGTTGCCGATCGTCGCAATGACCCCGCGCGGCAGCTCGGTCGAGGCCATGGCGTCTCGAATCGCCTGCATCAGGCACCCGCCTCCCGGGTCGCCAGCCCGGCCGTTGAGCGGGCGGCGTCGAAGCCCACGATGCGACCGACGGAGTCGTCGGCGAAGGCGTCGGTGATCTCCACGTCGACGATCCGGCCGGTCGCAAGCGCGAAAGGCAGCGGACCATCTCCAGCCACGTCGTTGATCAGGACGCGACCGTCGACCTCCGGCGCCAACCCCTGGTGCCGTGCCTGGAGCAGGTGCTCGGTTTCTTCGCAGGGTCCCTCGATCAGCATCGGCAGCGTCCTGCCGACAAGACGTCCGCGGCGCTCCAGCGCGATGTGCCGCTGCACGTCGAGCAGGCGCGCCCTGCGTTCCTCGGCGATCCAGCGGGGCACCTGGTCCGGCAGCGACGCCGAAGGCGTGTCGCTTTCGGGACTGTAGACGAACGCGCCCAGGTGGTCGAAGCGGACCTCGGAGACGAACTCGAGCAACCGTTCGAAAGCGGCTTCGTCCTCGCCGGGAAAACCGACGATGAAGGTCGTCCGCAGGCTCATCTCCGGGTCGAGCTCTCGCGCTCGCTCGAAGATCCGCCGGTAGCGGTCGGCCGATCCGCCCCGGCGCATCGCCCGCAGCACCTCCCGGTCGCTGTGCTGCAGCGGCATGTCGAGGTAGGACGCCACCCGCGGCTCGCTCGCCATGAGCCGGAGCAGGGACTCGTCGAGGGTCGTCGGGTAGGCGTAGAGGAACCGGATCCAGTCCGCCTCCGTCTCCGCGAGCAGAGCCTCCACCAGACGCAGGAGACCATGCCGGCCGTAGCCCAGGTCCTCGCCGTAGCGTGTCGTGTCCTGGGCTACCAGGACCAGCTCGCGAGCGCCCCGCTCGACCAGGTCCCGCGCCTCGAGAACCAGACTCTCGACCGGTCGGCTGCGCAGGCGGCCTCGCCAGACCGGAATCGCGCAGAAAATCGAGATCGACGAAGCCGTCGATCTCCGGAATCTCCGTCGCGAGTTCCCGGCCATAGCGGTTGGCCATGCAACCCGCGACGAGCACCTGCCGCACCGGTCCCGCGCTATCCGCCTTGCGCGCCGCGGCATCGAGGATGGCGTCGATCGACTCTTCCCGGGCCTCGTCGATGAAGCCGCAGGTGTTCACGATCACCGTGTCGGCCCGATCCAGGTCCGCGACCAGCTCGAAACCCTGACCGTCGAGGACGCCGAGCATGACCTCGCTGTCGACGTGGTTCTTCGCGCAGCCGAGACTGACCAGCCCGACACGGTGTCCGGCCGCGTCGGCCGGCGGGCCGGCCGCCACCCTCCTCGCGGGGGTCGACACGATTCCCTAGGAAGCGGCGGCCGCCGCCCGGCGCGGAGCCCGGCCCGAAGGATCGAGGTCGTCCAGGAGCTTCTCGCGGCCGATGTGCCGGCCTCCCATCACGTCCTGCGCGGTGCGGTACTTCAGGTCGTCCTCGTTGTGCCAGAGCTCGCGGAAGAGCTGCTTCACCCGCCGCCGCGACATGCGGCAGAAGAGGTCGCAGAGCGCCGCGGAGTGGGCGGCGCCGGCCGTGCCGGCCCGCTCCTCGGAATGGGCGCGGGAAACCGAGGCGGCCATGGCGAACAGTTCGTTGACGACGTCGACGAGCCGGAACAGGAACATCTGCCGACGCTCCATCTTCTCCCGGTAGACGAGCATCCCGTGGAAGCTCTCGCGCGCCAGCTTGCGCGCCGCCCGATCGATGAAGCGGAGGTGCTTTCCGTACTTTCCGTAGCCGGCGTAGCGGGGCCAGCGGCTCCAGGCCAGCCAGCGGGTCGGATACCACCAGGCGTAGAACAGGCCGATCTTCGGCAGGGCCAGAAGCTTGGCGCCCGTGCCGGCTCGCCGGTCGATCAGCGTGCCAGCCACCTGCAGGTGCTTGTCCACCGCTTCGCGGGCCATGATCAGGTGCATGATCTCGCTGGAACCCTCGAAGATGCGGTTGATCCGGAAGTCCCGCATCATCCGCTCGATGCCGACCGGATCTTCGCCGCGGTCGCGCAGGGAGGACTCCGTCTCGTAGCCGCGACCGCCCCGCACCTGCATCGTCTCGTCGATGATCTGCCAGCCGCGCCAGGTGTTCCACTCCTTGCAGGCGGCACTCTCGAGGCGCAGGTCGAGCCGCTTGTCGTTCGACATGTGGCTGGCGAGCTTGACGATCGCCTCCATGGCGAAGCCGTAGGCCGCGATGTCCGAGATCTTCTGCGCGATCGCCTCGTGCTTCCCGATCGGCACGCCCCACTGGATACGGCTGCTGCCGAACTCGCGCACCGCCTTGAGGCAGTACTTGGCGGCACCGACCGAGCTGTTCGGAATCGACAGCCGGCCGTCGTTGAGCGTCGTCAGAGCGATCTTGAGCCCTCGGCCCTCCTTGCCGATCAGGTTCTCCTTCGGCACCCTTACGTTGTCGAACGTGATGACGCCGTTGGCCAGGGCGTTGAGCCCCATGAAGTGGCAGCGGCGCTCGACCTCGACACCCTCCCAGTCCGTCTCCACCACGAACGAACTGATCTTCTCGGTCACCGGGTCCATCGCCATGACGACCAGCAGCTTCGCCTTCGTGCCGTTCGTGCACCAGAGCTTCGTGCCGTTGAGCAGGTAGAAGTCGCCGTCGAGGACGGCCGACGTCGAGAGCCTCGCCGGGTCGGAACCGACCTCCGGCTCGGTCAGGGCGAAGGCGGAGATCTCGCCCGAGGCGCAACGCGGCAGGTACTTCCGCTTCAGCTCCTCGCTGCCGAAGAGATTGACCGGCTGCGGCACGCCGATCGACTGGTGGGCCGAGAGCAGGGCGGTCAGGTTGCCGTCGAACGAGCCGATCAGCTCCATCACCTGGGCGTACTCGACCTGGTCGAAGCCGAGACCGCCGTACTCCGTCGGGATCTTCATGCCGAATGCGCCGAGCCGGGCGAGGCCGTCGATCACATGGTCGGGGTAGTCCTCCGACACGTCGATCTCGACCGGATCGACCTCGTCGCGCAGGAAGTCCGTGAGCGCCGAGTAGAACGACTCGAACTCCGGCCGCCACTCGTCGCGGGAGGGATACGGGCTGATCAGGTCGAAGCGGAAGTTGCCCAGGAAGAGCTCCTTCATGAAGGAAGGGTTCTTCCACTCTTTCTGGCGGGATTCCTCGGCGACCGCGCGCGCCTTCTCTTCACTGACCTGAACCTTTTGCTGGCTCATCGACTCGGCTCCTGTTGGGTGCTGGCTGGCAAGGTTCGCCCCGACTTCCCGGGCGAGCGCGCATTCTATCCGTCCACGTCGCGTCCGGCCACGTCGAATCAGGGGCGCCCGGCGCCCCAACCTCCGCCGCCCGGAGTCTCCAGCACCAGGAGATCCCCGGGCATCACGTCGGCCTGGTCGACCGAGGCCAGTTCCTCGACGCCGCCGGCAGTACGCAGGATACGGACGCGGCCGGTACTGCCGCTCTCCCCGCCGTCGACGCCGTAGGGACGCTCCACCCGGTGCTGGCCGAGCACCGAGACCTGCTGCGCCACGAGAAACCGCAACTCCCGGCGCAGACCGTCGCCGCCGGGATAGCGGCCCGGCCCGCCCGATCCGCGGCGCAGGGCGAAGCGCTCGAGACGCACGGGATACCGGTGCTCCAGCACTTCGGGGTCGGTGATCCGCGTGTTCGTCATGTGGGTATGGACTCCGCTCGCCCCCCGGAATCCCGGCCCGGCTCCGGCCCCGCCGCCGACCGTCTCGTAGTAGCCGAAGGTGTCGTCGCCGAACAGGGTGTTGTTCATCGTGCCCTGCCCGCAGGCGCAGAGTCCCAGCGCCTTGATCAGGGTGTCGACGACCCGCTGGCTCGTCTCGACGTTGCCGCCGACGACCGCCGGGCAGCGCCTCGGATCGACCGGGAACTCCGGGTTCAGCATGCCGCGCGGGATCTCGATCTCGACCGGTTCGAGAAGCCCCTCGTTGAGCTGGAGGGGCACACCGATCAGCAGGCGCAGCACGTAGATCGTGGCGCTCCGGACGATCGCCGGCGTGGCGTTCAGATTGCCGGCGTGGACAGGTGCGCTGCCCGTGAAGTCGATCCGCGCCGAACCACGATCCACCGTCACCGCGACTTCGATCGGCGAACCGTCGTCCAGCCGTTCCCGGGCGTGAAACGACTGGCGACCCGTGCTTCGCACGTGGTCCTCGAGGGCCGACCGCATGCGGTCGGCGGCGCGCGAGTAGAGCGCAGACATGTAACGCCGCACCTCCTCCTCGCCGGCGCCCGCTGCGAGTTGGCGCAAGGCCGCCACACCGCGCCGGTTGGCGGCCACCGCCGCGCCCAGGTCGGCCAGGTTCTCCGCCACCGAGCGGGAGGGGGCCGGGCCGCCGGCCAGCAGGGCCTCGATCCGCTCCCACTGCGGCTCCCCCGCCCGTACCAGGTACCGAGGCGCGATGACCACGCCCTCTTCCGCCAAGTTGCGGGCCTCGGGCGGCATCGAGCCCGGCCGGATGCCGCCCAGTTCAGCGTGGTGGGCCCGGTTGGCGACGTAACCCAGCAGCCGGCCGTCGACGAAGACCGGTGAGATGACCGTGATGTCGGGCAGGTGGGATCCACCGTAGCCCGGGTGATTCGTCACCGCGACGTCGCCGGCGCCAAACTCCAGTTCCGCGGCCACGCGTCGCACGCATTCGCCGAGCGCGCCGAGGTGGACCGGGATGTGGGGCGCGTTGACCAGCAGCCGGCCGTCCGCGTCGAGCATCCCGCAAGAGAAGTCGAGGCGCTCCTTGACGTTCACCGACATCGCCGTCCGCTGCAGCATCACGCCCATCTCGGACGCGATGGCGGCGAACCGATTCGAGAACAGTTCCAGCCGAACGGGATCCACCGGCGCAGTCTACGCGGCAACACCGGGTGCGCCCGTCAAAACTCGCTAAGGTACCGCTCCGTCGAGACCGCACTCTTCCCCGGACCCTGGAGCGCCGCGATGACACTCAGCACGATGATGGACTTTCCGCTGACGATCCGGATGATCTTCGATCACGGACGCCGGGTGCACCGAGACAGCCGGATCATCACCTGCCAGGCGGACGGCGCACGGATCGGCACCTACGCCGAAGTCGCGGAGCGCAGCGCGCAGCTCGCGCACGCGCTCAGGGGCCTCGGCATCGAGCCGGGCGACCGGGTCGGCACCTTCGCCTGGAACAACCAGGAACACCTGGAGGCCTACTTCGCGATCCCGTGCATGGGCGCGGTCCTTCACACCCTGAACATCCGCCTGTTCCCGGAGCAGTTGACCTACGTCGCGAATCACGCCGAGGACCGCGTCGTGATCGTGGACGACTCCCTGGCGCCGCTGATCGGGCAGGTCGTGGCCGACCTCGAGACCGTCGAGCACTTCATCGTGGTCGGCGACGGCGACGC
>JAPVWO010000209.1 GCA_027493375.1 Candidatus Multivorans thiocomprendens
CGCGTTCCGGTCGTCGCGGTTGAGCGCCCCGCCCCGGCCGTCGCCGTGGGCGAGCGCGCGCATGATCGCCTCACCGGTCAGGTCGTTGCAGGGGCCGCTCGCGTCGTCGGCGCAGGAATGGCCGATGCCGAGGGCATGACCCAGCTCGTGGGTCATGATCTCGTCGTGGGCCCGGCGCGGGCTCGCGTTGAGGGCAAGCCACTCGCCGTAGCCGTCCTGGGTCGCGATGTTGGCCTCGATCAGTTCATAGGCCTCCGCGCGTCCGCCTCCCGGAATCGGGCGCGGGGGATTGACGGCGTTGCAGTAGAAGTAGGCGTAGGTGATCGCGAGGATGCCGCCCGTTTGCGGATCGAACGAGCCTGCAATCTCGTCCCGCGGGTCCTCGAAGCCGATCGAGTTCTCGCCGTTCGCGGCCAGCGTGAACTCTTCGTTCGTGAACCCGCTCTGGACCAGATGCGCCCGGCTCCTGGGATCCCCGTTCCAGGCGCGCATGCCGGCCAGCACCGAGGATCGGCCTCCGCCCGGGGCGCCCGGCTGACCGCTGGCCTGAACCACCATGCCGACGCTTTCGCCCCGGTCGAAGCTGCGCCAGCGCAACCGGGTCCCGGGCCGCTCGCAACCGGCCGGGGCGCGCGTCAGGTTGTAGGGAGACGCGACCGCCACCGGGCCCTGGCCCAGGTCGGCCCCGAAGTAGTCCGCCGGCTGCTCCCGGCCGGCCGCGTGGTCGGCGATCCACCGCCGGAAGGGTTCCGCGTGGCGCGGCAGGCTCGCCCGAACGCGCTCGCTCGACCGGGCGTCGCCCGGTACCGGCCCCACTCCATGCAGCGACGAGTCGCGCATCAGCAGCGTCCGGCCGCCGGCCTGGACCTCGAAGAACATGCCGAGCGCGAGTTCGACGGTGCGATAGACGCCCTCGACCGGGTCGAGGAACAGCAGCATGCGGTCCCCCTCGACGAGACCGGGGAGGCCCATGACCCGCGCCGCCAGACCGCCGGCGCCGATGCCACCCGGCTGGCGCACGACGATCGTGCCGCCGGGAACGAAGCCCTTCAGCACGTCCTCGACCTGGAACATGAAGTCGGTAGACGGGATGCCTTCCACCGGCGCCGGTTCGGCGGCGATGATCTCGCCGAAGACGATGACGGGCGAACGGTCGACCATCGCCTCGTCGGTGGGCATGACGTAGACGAGGGCGTGTGCGGCGGGAGCGATGAGGAGCGCGATGGCGGCCGGAATCGACGGGCTTCGCCCGGCGAGTTGACGCCGCCTGCGGCGGCAGCGGGTCAGAGGACCCGCGCACCCAGTGGGGATGCGGAGAAAAATGTCGATGAAACGATGGGCAGGCATGGGCCTAGCCTCCACCCGTGACGTGCGGGCGAGGGAAAAGCGCCGGGATTCTAGCATTCTCGCGGGTTTCGCGGGGTTTCCATCTGGGACGAACACGGGGAGGAACACTGGCTTCAACCGGTTCCGGCGCCGGTGGATTCCCGCTCAGGAGAGCAGTTGGCGGGCCCTCGCCGTCAACTCGTCGAGCCGGGCGCCGAGTTCGAGCCGCGCTTCCTCGCGCTCCGCGGGCGTCGCGCTGCGCTCGAGCGCCATCGGTTCGCCGACCGCGACCGCCACGCGGGTGAACGGAGCGCCGATCGCCATGCGGTCCCAGCTTCGCAGTCTGAAGCCGCCGGCGGCGACGAGGCCGGCGGGAACGATCGGGGCGCCGGACGTCGCCGCCAGCACGATGCCGCCGGGCTTGGCCTCGCGGGCCGGCCCGCGCGGACCGTCGGGCATGAGCAGCAGGGTCGACCGGTGCCTGCGGAGCTCGCCGTAGAGGTGGAGGGCCGCATCGCGGCCGCCGCGAGAGGTGGAGCCGCGCGTGACGCGGATGCCCCAGGCCCGGCCGATCCGCGCCGAGAGCTCACCGTCGGCGGAGTGGCTGGCAAGGATGGACACCGGTCCGCCGGCGGGCAGCAGGTACCTGCGCACCAGCAGCAGGGAAAGCGCCGTCTGCTCGTGCCAGCAGGCGAGCAGGGCCGGCGGCTCGAGCGCGCGCTCCAGGTGCTCGCGGCCCTCGAGGCGGTGGAGGCGCCAGGTCGCGGTGACGGCCTGCGAGAGAAACCGCAACGCCACGGCGGCGGGCGGCAGGAACGCGCCGCGGACCTTCATGGGCCGTACTGGCAGGCTGGCCGGAAGCCGGCCAGCACCGGTGCACCGACGTCCGGATCAGCCATGGAACTGCAGGTCGTAGAGGCGCTTGTAGGCGCCGCCCAGTTCCAGCAGTTGTTCGTGGGTGCCTTCCTCGACGATCGAGCCGCGGTCCAGGACGACGATCCGGTCGGCGCGCACGACCGTCGACAGCCGGTGGGCGATGACCAGGGCGGTGCGGCCCTCCATCAGGTTGTAGATCGCCCGCTGCACGACGACCTCGGACTCCGTGTCGAGATGGGACGTCGCCTCGTCGAGGATCAGGATGGGAGCGTTCTTGAGCAGCGCCCGGGCGATCGCGAGCCGCTGGCGCTGGCCGCCGGAGAGGTTCTGGCCGCCCTCGCCGATCACCGTGTCGTAGCCCTCGGGCATCGCCATGATGAAGTCGTCGGCGTAGGCGGCGGCCGCCGCCATCCGCACCTCCTCGATTGGCAGGTCGTCGCGGCCGTAGGCGATGTTGTTCCGCGCCGAGTCGTTGAACAGCACCGTCTCCTGGGTGACGATGCCGATCAGGGAGCGGAGGTTCTGGAGCGGCAGGGCGCGGATGTCCACGTCGTCGATCAGGACCTGGCCCGAGACCGGGTCGAAGAAGCGCGGCAGCAGGTTGACCAGGGTCGACTTGCCGGCGCCTGAGGCGCCGACGAGGGCCACGACCTCGCCGCGATGGAGTTCGAGACGGATGCCGGAGAGCACCCCCTTGCCGTGGCCCGTGTCCTCGTAGTCGAAGGAGACGTCGTCGAAGCGGATGCCTTGCTCGAGGCCGGAGATTGGGGGTGCTGTTGGGCGGTCGACGATGTCGCTCTTGATCTGCATGACGTCGTGGACGCGTTTGCTGCAGGCGATGGCCTCCTGGAGGACGAGGTTGACCTTGTTCAGCTTGCGGATCGGGTCGTACATCATCAACAGCACGAGCAGGAACTGGAAGAACGTCCCGAAGGTCAGCCGGCCGTCACGGATCATCAGTCCTGCGGAGATGACCAGGACGGCGCCGCCGACCGCAGCCGTTGACTCGATCACCGGGCTCGAAAGGGTCGACAGAAACTGAGCGCGGAGATTGGCGAGCAGGTGGCCGCGGGTGGCCCGCTCGAAGCGCCGGCACTCGAACTCCTCCATGCCGAACGCCTTGACCACGCGGTTACCGCGGATGCCTTCCGTGAGGAGCGCCGAAAGGTCTGCCATCCGCTCCTGGCTACGATGGGTGACGTTCCGCATTCCCTTGCCGAAACGCGCCAGCAGGAACCCGAAGAGCGGCACCGCGAACAGGGAAACGACCGCCAGCGTGACGTGAAGCGTGAGCAGGATCCCGCCGTAGACGAAGAGCATGGTCACCGACATGAAGATGTCGAAGAGCCGCGCCGCCACGGCGTTCTGGAGCTTCGAGACATCGCTCACCACCCGGCTGTAGAGCTCGCCCGACGTGTGCCGCTGATGGAAGCGGCTCGACTGATGGATGATGTGGCGGTAGAGGTCGTTGCGGATGTCGGTGGTTACGCCCAGGCCGGCGCGCTGGAAGGAGTAGCCGGAAACGAACGCCATGAGGCTCCGCAGAAGTACGACCAGAACCAGCAGGGTCGGGGCGAAGAAGACCTCACGCCGTCCCTCGATCCCGAACTGTTCCTTGGCGTCCGCGTAGAGGTCCGCCGCCGCGGACCTGAGATTCTGGGTGAAGCCCTCGAGCGGTCCGAAGAAACCTGTCCCGGAGTTCTCGTCCGGGTCGTCGCTGACTCCCCCCAGGCCGCCGACCGGAACGCCTTCGAGCTCCTCCTCGCTGGCGAGAAGCACCTCTTCGAACATCGGATTGACCAGGCCCACAAAGGCCGTTGTGGCGATGCTGTAGACCGCGATCGCGGCCAGAGCGAGCAGCCCCCAGTGCACATAGCGGCGGGCGTAGCGAAGGAAGAACGCGACCAGCTCCATGCGGGTGCAGCATACTTCCCTCCGGGTGCGCGGCCGGAGCTACGGCAGAATGTCGCCGATGGCGGAGTCACCCCAGGACCGGGCCGCGCGGCTGCGGGAAGAGCTCCAGCGGCACGAGCGTCTCTACTACGGTGAGGCGAAGCCCGAAATCAGCGACCGGGACTTCGACCGCCTGATGGCGGAGCTGGCGGCGATCGAGGCGGAGCACCCGGAGCTGCGGACCGCCGACAGCCCGACGCAACGGGTGGGCGGCGAGCCGACCGAGGGCTTCGAGCAGGTCGAGCACACGCCGCCGATGCTGTCGCTCGACAACACGTACGACCACAACGAACTCGAGGAGTGGGTGGAGCGACTGGCGCGTCTTCTTCCCGACACCGAGTTCGAGTTCATCTGCGAGCTCAAGGTCGACGGCGTGTCCCTGTCGCTGCTCTACGAGAACAGCGTCCTGACCCAGGCCGCGACCCGAGGCAACGGCCGGGTCGGCGACCTGGTGACGGCCAATGCGCGCACGATCCGGACGCTGCCGCTCAGGTTGCCCGCGGAAGCACCCGCCCGGCTGCTCGTGCGGGCCGAGACCTACATGCGCCGGAGTGCGTTCGCCGCCCTGAACGAGCAGCGCGCCGCGGCCGGCCAGGAGCTGTACGCGAACCCCCGCAACACGACCGCCGGCACGGTCCGCCAGCTCGACAGCCGGGACGTCGCGCGGAGGCGGCTGGACGTAGCCTGCTACGAGTGGGTTCAACCCGCCGGCGACGACGACAAGGGGCGCCCGTCGCACGGCGAGAGCCTCGCTTCCCTGGCCGATCTCGGTCTGCCGGTCAACGATTCATGGCGCCGCTGCAAGGGCCTCAGCGAGGTCGTCGCCTACTGCGACGACTGGCAGGAGAAGCGCGGGGAACTCGACTTCGAGATCGACGGAGTAGTCGTCAAGGTGGACGATCCCGAACTCCGCGACCGGCTCGGCGCCACCGCCAAGGCGCCGCGCTGGGCGGTGGCGTTCAAGTTCGAGGCCGAACAGGCTGAGACCCTGGTGCGGGCGATCAACGCCCAGGTCGGCCGCACCGGCGCCGTGACGCCGGTGGCCGAACTCGAGCCGGTGCTGGTCGCCGGCACGACGGTCAAGCGCGCAACGCTGCACAACTACGAGGACCTGGCGCGCAAGGGTGTCCGCGTGGGCGACGCGGTAGTGATCGAGAAGGGCGGCGACATCATCCCCAAGGTGGTGTCGGTGTTCGAGGAGCGGCGGGGCCCGGAGTCTCAACGCTTCGAGCCGCCCACGGAGTGCCCGGTCTGCGGCGAGACGCTGTACCAGCCGGAGGAGGAGGCGCTGCTTCGCTGCGTCAACGCGGCCTGCCCGGCGGTCGTCCGCGAGGCGATCCGCCACTTCGCGTCGCGCAACGCGATGGACATCGAGGGCATGGGCAACTGGCTCGTCGGCGAACTGGTCGGCGGCGGCCTGGTGCGGGACGTGGCCGACCTCTACCGTCTGACGGTCAAGCAGCTCGCCGACCTCGAGAAGACGACTACGGTTGGTGAGGAGCTGGCGGAAGAGCTGGCCGAGGGAATTGCCACGCTCAAGCGCAAGTTCGACTTGCCACGGGCTATCAACGCGATGGGCGTACCTGGCATCGGCCCGAAGAAGGCAGAGCTGCTCGCCGAGTCGTTTGACACAGTGGACAACGTCGTGACCGCTTCGCCTGAGGAACTGGCCAAGAGCCGGATCGACAAGAAGGGCGCTCAGGCGATCCAAGAGTTCTCGACCGCAACGGAGAACCGAAGTCTGGCTAAAGCACTCGACCAAGTCCTTGGCGTCAGCGACGCGTACGACAGCCTGCAGGCAACGTCGACTCAACTCGACACGGTACTCAAGAAGGCAACCACCGGTCTGGCCAAAGGCATCCCCGGCTTGGGTTCCCTGGCGCAATCGCTGGTTGACGCCCATCTGGTGAGGGGACCCGGCGACCTCTTCCGACTCAAGACCGCCCAACTTGCATCGCTCAGCAGAGCAACAAGGCTGGGCGAGCGGTCTGCGGAGAAGATCGTCAACTCTCTGGAGCAATCCAAGATGAGGCCCTTTGCCCGTGTGGTCTACGCACTCGGCATCCGGCATGTCGGCGAACGAACGGCTCTTGCCTTGGCGAACCGTTTTCCCAGCATTGGAGAACTAGCCGAGGCATCCGTAGAACAGCTACAGGAGACGGAAGAGGTCGGCGCCATCATCGCTCGGAGCGTTCGGGAGTTCTTCGACTCCGGCCGAAACCAGGACTTACTGAATCGCCTCCAGGAGGCCGGACTTCGCCTGCACCAAGAAGCCACGAGCGAACCGGAGTCTGGACCGCTGAAAGGCAAGGTCTTCGTCCTCACCGGGTCGCTGGCTGGCATGACCCGCAGAGAAGCCAAGGAACGCATCACGGCGCTAGGCGGGAAGGTCACGGGCTCCGTCAGTCGGAACACCCACTTTCTCGTGCATGGCGAAAAGGCCGGCTCGAAGCTCAGTAGGGCCGAGCAGCTCGGAGTGAAGAAGCTCGACGAAGCGGAGTTCAGGCAGCTGCTCGCCACTTCAGAGAGCCGTTCAAGCGTCTGACGTTGGCCCTGCGGCAAGCAGAGCCAACAGCAGACCGCCACACCGGGTGATCCCCGGCGATCGCTCCTTGCCGCGCAGTCGCACCCTGAGACGCCGGAGTCTCTCCCAAGCCCTCTTCGGCATGTCCTTCCCGTGCGCCACCACGGGAAGAAAGTCGAACTCGCACTCTGCGGGAAGCCAAACGTCGGCCGTCAACGCGCCGCCTTCAAGCTGACGGAGAACCTCGTTTACGTTTCCGATAGTGCCGCTCTTCAACTCGATCGGCACGACCCAGGCTGCGTCGTCCTTCTCGCCAACGTAAAGGTAGTCGCACCGCGGTTGATCCGCGCGCAGCGGAATCGCGAGACGATCCATGTCGACGATCGCGCGCCTGTCCGAACAACCACGCAGATCCACGCCGCATCCATGGCGCTCGCAACAAGAGGCTCGGCAGGGCGGCGGCACGTTCGCGGCGAATGCCGCAACGACCTCGCTCATTCTCCCTTCGCGCGCTGGATCTGATTGAAGATCCCGGCCCCTTCGTTGTAGAGGGCCTCGCTCACGGGACCGTAGCCCGCCGGGAACAGCCCGGTTTCGTCGTCGAGTTCAAGCTCCGCAACTACTGAACCGGCCGACTGCTTGCCCGTGAACAACCACGCACCGACATCGCTCGGCCGCAACGCAACGGCCTGTTCGACCTTCCCGTCCGACGAGCCTCCAGCCAGGGCCGACCGGCGTACGACGTTTGCAAGGGCCTCCAGGATCCACTCGCTGTGAGTCGTCATGACGACCCGCAGGCCGGCCTGTACGGTCCCCGCCAGAAGTCTTGTGAGCTTCACTTGCGCAGCGGGGTGCAAGTGTGCCTCCGGCTCCTCCACGATCAAGACGTCGCCAGGCGCGACAACGTGGCGAAGGAAGAGTACGACCGGCGCGAGCTCCGACACGGCGGAAGACGAGTTCGTCAGCGGCAACTCCTCTCTCCAGCCGTCAGGCCGATAGCCGAACTTCGGGAAGCCGGCCACCGGCGAGGGCGCGACGCGGATCCCGCCGCCGAGCATCTCCCTTTCGATTCGACCGGCGACTTCGTCAAATCCGCCATTTCCGTTGCG
The DNA here is from genome assembly GCA_027493375.1 of Candidatus Multivorans thiocomprendens. Taxonomy (GTDB): domain Bacteria; phylum Acidobacteriota; class Thermoanaerobaculia; order Multivoradales; family Multivoraceae; genus Multivorans; species Multivorans thiocomprendens. The sequence continues at coordinate 7,789 of JAPVWO010000209.1, forward strand.
CGCCGGCGACATCTCGATCAGCCGCCGCAGAAAGTCGGTCAGGACGCCCGGCAGCAAAGTCGGGCCGGTCTCCGCCATACCGCCGAAGATCTCCCGGTACGCCTCGACGACGCCGGTTCGGCCGGCGGGAAGATAGAAGGCTTGGCGAAAGAACGGGTTGAACACCTGCGGAAGCACCTGCTCGGCCAGCACCCTGAGCGCGTCCCGGTAACCCGCATCACGCGACTCCTCGTCTCGTTGATCGGTGCCGTACGCGGTCGACAAGAGATATGAGAGATCGTCCCGAACGGCCTCCTTGCGGATGCGGGCGTCGTTCGCAATGGCGACGTCCAGCTTCGCCTGCGTTCCCAGCAGGCGCAAGGCCAGCAGATCGAGCGCGTCTTGCCGTAGCACAACCGTCGCTCCGCCCTCGGATCCCCTTCGCACCAACTCTTCCGGTTCGACAACGCCAAGCGAGCGGCGGAACTCGTCTCTGAGGTCCTCCGCCTGGCGCGCGAGAGCCAGGCGCATCTCCTCCGCGACGGCGTTGGCAAGCGGGATCTCTTCGCCAGGCGGCGCTCCGCGCCGGTAGAGAGCCTTGACCAGTTCGTCGATGGCGCGATGGACGGCCTCGTCGCTGGCGAACTTCGTCCGAGTGTCGAACATCCGACCCGGCAGGACGAGGCGCCGGGTACCCGTCCCCAATGCGCCTCCCATGAAGCGGTGCAACGCGTAGATCAACATGGCCAACCAGGACTTGCCGGTGTTGCTCGGACCGATGAAGACGGTCAGCGGGCGCAACTCGACCGTGGCTTCGGCGATGGGGCCGAAGTCCGCGACCTCCAGTTCCAAGCCCTTGCGAGGCGTCGCGTCGTCGCTCAAGATCCGGTTCTCCGGGGTCAATCGCGTCGCTAGCAGCGTCGACAAACCGGCGTGCTGAACGCGGTCAACCGACTCTATCCGGCCGCGGGCTGACGCCGGCACGAACGCCGCCTACCACCACGGAGACTCGCCAACGACGACGACATAGCCATGGGGGACTAGCTCGGAAAGCGAACAGCAGCCAACAGCGTCACGTCCGGCCGGCCCTCGAACACCGCCCGCCACCCCGTCAGGTCCGGCCTTCCGCCGAACAGGACAATCGTCTGGCCGTCCCGTTCACCGCCCGGTCGCAGGCCAGCGTCAACACGCCATCCTCCGGCCGCGCCCGGCATCAGCGCAGCGGACCGCGCCCTGAGGCCCGAAGACCCTGACGACCGCAGACGTCGCGCCTCCTGCCTGCACGCAGAGTACGACCCGGCGTCACCAGTCAGGGTTTCCGCGGGCAACTCCGCGCTGGCCAGGTGTTCCGACCCGATGTCGACCGCCCATAGCGACCGGCGCACATAGGACAGATCTTCGGGATCGCGAAGGTCCTCGTGTCGCAGAAACTCGGCCCAAGCGCCGTCGGGCGTATCGCTCAGGTACTGCACCGGCCCTTCACCCTCCGCGTGCCACCGGGCAGCCGGCTGCGAGCCGCCCTCCTCCCACAGGAACGGGAAGCGGGGGTCCGCGTTGCGCCAGGCGATCACGTGGCAGGAGACCAGACCAGGGCCCTGGCCAAGTCGCGAACCCGCCGTGGACCCGGATCCTCCGGCAGCCACTCCGCTTCCAGCAGTTCCGCCGGCCTCCGGCCGTCCAGCAGCGAGCGCGGTCGATCGAACCAGCGCCGCACGCCGATGTCGTTGTAGGCCCCCGCAAGGTCGCCAGCGACCAGTGCGAGGAAATGCAAGCGCGCCGCAACCGCGTCAGGCACCGCTCTCTCGCCCGCCAGGTAGCGTCGCAGGCTAACGGCTGACACCCGCAGCAACCCGGCAAGGAGATCACGCCCCAGCAGCTTGTCGAGCCGAGGTCCCTCCGCGGCCGGAACCGGCGACTCCTCCAGTGCGTCACTCAGTTGCTGGAGTTGACGGACGAATCCCTCACGTTCGTCCCCGCCTTGCGGGACGATTGCCGGCAGGTGGCGTCCCACGCCAGCATTCCGTATCCGGGCCAGTACGTCCTTCCAGACCGACGCATCCAGCGTGTCGATGGCGCCCTTGCCCAGGATCCCCATCGCTTCCGCGCGGGTCAGTACTTGAATCCCCAGGGGCAAGGACCGGCGGTCATCGAACGGATCGCTAACGGATCGAATACGGATATCGCTCATGGATCCGAACGGTATCCGAGTCGGCGCCAAGCCGTCAACCGCGACTCACGTAGCGTTCTACGGCGCAAGCCCCTAGGATCCTGCCATGGCAGCAGCCCCCTGGGTCATCGTCATCGACGACGAGGCCGGTTCCCGCCAGTCCATGGCGATCGCCCTGGAGCGGGCCGGGCTGCGGGTGCGCGTCTTCGACGACGCCGAACCGGCGCTCACGTTCGTCGAGCGGGAACCGAAGGTGCGCCTGGCGGTCTGCGATCTGCGCATGCCGGGGATGGACGGCCTGGCGTTCCTGAACCGGGTGCGCGCCCAGGAGCTCGACCTGGCGGTGATCCTGGTGACCGGCTTCGGCACGATCGAATCGGCGGTCGAGGCGATGCGGGTCGGCGCCGACGACTACCTCACCAAGCCGGTCGACCTCTACGAGTTGCGGGGCCGCGTCCTCAAGCTGATCGAGAACCGGCAGTTGCGGGACGAGGTGACGAACCTGCGCGAGATGCTCGACGAGCGTTTCGGCTTCGACGCCATCGTGGGCCAGTCGGCGGCGATGGAGCAGTTGTTCCAGCAGATGCGCCAGGTCGCCCCGAGCCGGGCCTCGGTGCTGATCCTGGGCGAGAGCGGCACCGGCAAGGAACTCGTGGCGAAGGCGTTGCACCAGGCGAGCGACCGGCAGCAGGAACGGTTCCTGGCGCTCAACTGCGGCGCCATCCCGAACGAGATCCTCGAGAGCGAACTGTTCGGACACGAGAAAGGGTCCTTCACGGGAGCGGTCGGTCGCAAGATCGGCAAGTTCGAGCTCGCCGCCCACGGGACGCTGTTCCTGGACGAGATCAGCGAACTGATCCCGGAGCTCCAGGTCAAGCTGCTGCGGGTGCTCGAGGAGCGGCAGATCATGCGCGTCGGCGGCAGCAGGATGCTCGACGTCGACTTCCGCCTGCTGGCGGCCACCAACCGCAACCTGGAGGAAGCCGTTCAGCAGGGCGCCTTCCGGGAGGATCTCTACTACCGGCTGAAGGTGGTGACGCTGCGCATTCCGCCGCTGCGGGATCGCATCGACGACCTGCCGTTGCTCGCCGACCACTTCCTGAGAGAGTTCGCGGCCCGCGAAGGCAAGCCGGAGATGCAGCTTTCGGGCAGGGCCCTTTCGTGCCTCGCCCAGAACCGCTGGCAGGGGAACGTCCGGGAACTGCGGAACGTGCTGGAGACGGTCGCGGTCTTCCACGGCGGCGGCCGGATCGAGGTCGGCGATCTGCCCGAGGAGATTCGCCAGGCCGCCGAGGCGCCCGCCGAAGCCGCCGTCCAGACCGTCTTCGGCGAACCGCGGACGATGGCCGAGATCGAGCGCCACGCGATCCTGCAGACGCTGAACCGCACCGGCGGCAAGCGGGCCGAGGCGGCCCGGCTGCTGGGCATCGGCGTGCGGACGCTCCAGCGGAAGCTGAAGGACTACCGCGAGCAGGGGTTGGTCGAGAGCTGAAGGTCTCTGCTTCTGCCGGTCAGGCGGGGCGCATGGCTTTGAGCATCTCCGCGACGGCGGCGGGCATGCCGATGAGCACTGCGCGGGACACGATGGAGTGACCGATGTTCAGTTCGCTGACGCCGGCGAGGGCCGCCACGCGGCCGACGTTGGCGACGGTCAGGCCGTGCCCGGCGTATGCCTCGCGTCCCGCGGCGAGGCCGCGTTCGGCCGCTCTCTCGATCTTCGCGAACTCGGCTTCCGCTTTGGCGCCAGAGACGCGGGTATAGGCGTCCGTGTTCAGTTCGAAGCCGGTGACGTCGTCCTGGTCGTCGAGCGCCGCGAGCTGTGCCAGGTCCGGATCGACGAAGACGGCGACGCGGACGCCGGCCTCGGCCAGACGGCTGGCAGCGCGCCGCACCTGGTCGCCGCGAGCGATCAGGTCGAGCCCGCCTTCGGTGGTCACCTCGTCGGGCCGTTCGGGAACCAGCGTCACCTGATCGGGCTTCACGCGCTCCGCGAACTGGAGCATCGGCGCCTCCGCGGCGATCTCGAGATTGAGCCGGCCGTCGACCGCGCTCCGGAGGTCGATGACGTCCTGGTCCTGGATGTGGCGGCGGTCCTGGCGCAGATGCACGGTGATGCCGAACGCGCCGGCTGCCTCGGCGAGACGGGCCGCCTCCAGAGGGCTCGGGTAGCCGGCGAGCCTGGCCTGCCGCAGCGTCGCGACGTGGTCGACGTTGACGGAAAGATGAGTCATGGCTTGATCCTAGATCGACTTCCGCCGGAGAAGCGGAGCCGGCCCGCGGCAACGTCGTTGCTCCGGGTGCGCGGAGGTCTCTGCCGTAACCCCCTAGCAGCGTCCGCAGCCCTCAGGCCGCGCTGGCGCGCGGGGAACTGTAGTTCCATGCAAGCCGAGTTCGGCTTCCAGGACGGTGGCGATCCGGCTGCAGAGTTCCTCGATGCGCTTCTGGTCGGGGCCTTCGATCATCACTCGGGCGAGCGGTTCGGTGCCGCTGTAGCGGAGCAGGACGCGGCCCGAGGTTCCGAGCTCGCGTTCGACGGACGCGACGGCTTCGCTCAGACCGGGGACGCTCTCGAGCGGCTGCTTCTCGCGGACCTTGACGTTGCGCAGGGTCTGCGGGAAGCGGCCGAAACCGGCGGCCAGGTCGGCGAGCGTGCGGCCGGACGCGGCGACGATCGCTGCCACGGCGGCGGCGGTGAGCAGGCCGTCGCCGGTGGCGCCGAGTTCCAGGTCGACCAGGTGGCCGGACTGTTCGCCGCCGAGGCGGACACCCTCTCGGCGCATGACCTCGACCACCTCGCGGTCGCCGACGCCGCAGCGAACCACGTCCACCTTGGCGGCTTCGAGCGCTTTCTCCAGGCCCATGTTCGACATCGTCGTGGCGACGATGCGGCGGCCGGGGAGTTCGCCGCGGGCCGCGAGGTGGGTGGCCCAGACGTAGAGCAGGATGTCGCCGTCGCAGATGCGGCCGCGGTGATCGCAGAGCAGGGCGCGGTCGGCGTCGCCGTCGAGGGCGACGCCGAGGTCGCTGCCCGTGGCGCGGGTGAAGGCGGCGATGCGCTCGGTGCAGGTCGAGCCGCAGTCGAGGTTGATGTTCCGGCCGTCCGGCTGGTCGCAGGTCACGGCGCAGTCGGCGCCAAGGCCGGCGAAGAGCCGCCCGGCGTACGGAGCACCGGCGCCGTTCGCGGCGTCGACGGCGATCCGCAGGCCGGCCAGGGGTTGGTCCGGCGGCAGCGACGCCGTCAGGTGTTCCAGGTAGCGGTCGGCGAGCTCGGGTTCGTCCTCGAGGACGCCGTTCCGGTCGGGGTCGACGTCGCCGTGCTCGGCCACGCGGCTCTCGATGGAACTCTCGACGGAGGGATCGACCTTGAAGCCGTCCGCTCCGATCAGCTTGACCCCGTTGTCCGTGTACGGGTTGTGGCTGGCCGAGACGACGACGCCCCCGGCGGCGCCCAGCTCGGTGACGAGCCAGGCCACTGCCGGCGTGGGCACGACACCGGCCGAACGCACGTCGCGGCCCGCGGCGCGGATGGCCGCGGCGAGCCAGCCGGCGATCTCGGTGCGGCTGCCGCGGGTGTCGCCGCCGAGGATGATCGGTCGGGCCCCTTCGCCGCTCAGCCTCGCGAACCAGTAGCCGACTGCCTGGACGGTCGGGCGGTCGAGCGGCGGCGTGCCGAAGACGGCGCGCATGCCGTCCGTGCCGAACAGTCTTCGCGTCAATTGCCCAGTGCCGAAGGGTCGGTTGCCCGGAGCCGGACGGTCAGTTGCCCGCGCCGGAAGTTTGGGGCCTTCTTTCGATCATCGGCACGAACACGTCGACGATGGTCGGGAACTCGACCCGGACGTGTTCGCTGGCGAACCGCACCCGCACCTGCCGGGCCGTGAAATCGAGGCCCCGGCCGGTAAGGTCGATGGGCCCGGCCAGCGCGAACTCCAGCTTGTTGATCTCGGAGCGCGCCCCCTGCACGGTGACCCTTTCCGGCGTGATCAGGACGTTGTCGTCGTCGACGCTGATGCCGCCGATCGGCTCGCCGATCCACTCGACCGCCACCGGCACCGCGACCGAGATCTCCTCGTCGACGCTCAGGACGAGACGATCCGGCGTCACCGACACGACCTCGACCTGGTCGTCGGGCAGCACGACGTCCTCGCCGGCCAGCACGACCTCGACTTCCCACGGGCCGCTGTACGGGCCGCCGGCGAGCGCGTCCCCGGGCAAGGGAACCTGGACGCGGACCTGGTCGAGTTCCAGCGAGTCGATCAGCTCGTCGTTGCCGCGAATGCGGACCTGAACCCCCTCGGGTTCGATGCTCAACACGGTCAGGCGCTCGTGATCGGGGATCGTCAGCCGCCCCGCGACGTTCGCCTCGATCGGCGGCGTCGTCATCTCGCGCAGGCGCGGGCAGAACGAGGCGGGCAGCCAGATGCCGATCGCGATCACGACCGCGAGCGCGCGGAACGTCCAGCGATTGCCGCTCTCCCTCATTCCGAAGACCTCGCGGCGCCGGGCGCCAGCAACAGCTCGGAGAGCTGGTCGCGCAGCTCCCGCGGCGTGCGGTCGGGGGTCAGGCGACCCTCGTGCGCGATCGAGATCCGCCCGGTCTCCTCCGAGACGACGACAACCACCGCGTCCTTCTCCTCGGTGGCGCCGATCGCGGCGCGGTGCCGGGTGCCGAGTTCGAACTTCGCGGTTGGTCTGGCCTCGGGGCGGTTCCCGACACCCTGTTCGATGGAGACGCCGGCCCTGGTGGTCAGCGGCAGAAAGCAGGCCGCCGCCGCGATGCGGTCCTTCTGGACGATCACGGCGCCGTCGTGGAGCGGCGTGCCGTGGGCGAAGATCGTCAGCAGCAGGTCATGGGAAACCACCGCGTCGAGGGCGATGCCGTTCTCCGCGTAGTCGCGCAGACCGTCGATCCGCTCGATCACGATCAGCGCTCCCAGCCGCCGGACGGACAGCGCCTGCGCCGCGACCACGATCTCCTCGATCCAGGACTCTCCCGCCTGCTCGGCCGTCAGGCGCAGCAGCGGGTTGCGGCCGACGCGTGCGAGCACTCGGCGGATCTGGTTCTGGAACAGCACGACGATGACGACCGGCAGCGCCGGCAACAGGTAGTTCAGCGACGCCTGCAGGGTGTCCAGGCGAAGCAGCGCCGCGATCCACGCCGCCGCGGCCAGCACCAGGATGCCGACCAGGATGCGAACGCCCCCGGTGCCGCGGATCAGGAGCAGAAGGTTGTAGACGATGAGGCCGACCACCAGCAGGTCGACCAGATCCCTCCAGCCTAGAAGACCGAGCGGCTGCGCCAAGTCCATCGCGTTCCGATCACGACCTCCGGCCCGAGCCTACTCCCGAACCGGCGCTAACGCTCCGGCTTCGGCAACGGCAGGGGAACCGGGTCGGGTTCCTGCCGCTCGGAGATCGTTGCGGGCTCGGGGGTACGGGCCACGTCGGGCGCCGGCGCGTCGTCCGCGGCGGGGGCCTCCTGACCCTCGTCCGGCGGCTCCAGGTCGGGGATGCGGGTCGTCGGACGCGCCGGCGTCAGGTCCTGGCCCGTGGCGTCGAGGATCAACTGGTAGACCCGGTCGCCCTCGATCGACTCCAGTTCGAGCAGTTCCCTGGCCAGCGACTCCAGCAAGTTCCGGTGCTCGGAGAGGATGTCGCGGGCCTTGTCGTAGCCGCGCTGGACGATGGCCTGGATCTCGGTGTCGATCGACTGGGCGGTGCTGTCCGAGTAGTCGGACCGCTGGCTGAAATCGCGGCCGAGGAACACCGGCTCGCTCTTCTCGCCGAAGTTGAGCGGCCCAAGGTCCGACATGCCCCACTCGCAGACCATCTGCCGCGCCATGTCCGTGGCGCGCTCGATGTCGTTGCCGGCGCCGGTGGTGATGTCGTCCTGCGTCAGTTCCTCGGCCACCCGCCCGCCCATGAGAATCGCGATCTGGGCATCGACGTACTTGCGGCGGTAGGTGTGCTTGTCCTCGGTCGGGAGCTGCATCGTCAGCCCCAGGGCGCGGCCCCGGGGGATGATCGTGATCTTGTGCAGGGGATCGGCCTCGGGCATGAAGGCGGCGACCAGGGCGTGGCCGGCTTCGTGGTAGGCGGTGACCTCCTTCTCCTGCTCGGTGAGCATCATGGTCTTCCGCTCGGCGCCCATGATCACCTTGTCCTTGGCGAACTCGAAGGAGGCCATGTCGACCTTCTTGTGGTTGCGCCGCGCCGCGATCAGCGCCGCCTCGTTGACGAGGTTGGCGAGATCGGCGCCGGAGAAGCCGGGCGTGCCGCGCGCCAGCACCTGGAGATCGACGTCCGGGTCGAGCGGGATGTTCCGGCTGTGGACCTGCAGGATGCCGAGGCGGCCGGCGATGTCGGGGCGGTCCACGACGACCCGTCGGTCGAAGCGGCCCGGCCGCAGCAGCGCCGGGTCGAGCACGTCCGGCCGGTTGGTGGCCGCGATCAGGATCACGCCCTCGTTCGTCTCGAAGCCGTCCATCTCGACCAGCAACTGGTTCAGGGTCTGCTCGCGCTCGTCGTGACCGCCGCCCAGGCCGGCGCCGCGATGGCGGCCGACGGCGTCGATCTCGTCGATGAAGATGATGCAGGGGGCGTTCTTCTTGCCCTGCTCGAACAGGTCGCGGACCCGGCTGGCGCCGACGCCGACGAACATTTCGACGAAGTCGGAGCCCGAGATGGAGAAGAAGGGAACGCTGGCCTCGCCGGCGATGGCCCGCGCCAGCAACGTCTTGCCGGTTCCGGGCGGACCCATCAGCAGGACGCCCTTGGGAATCCGGCCGCCGAGCTTCTGGAACTTCTGCGGCTCCTTCAGGAACTCGACGATCTCGGAGAGTTCCTCCTTCGCCTCCTCGACTCCGGCCACGTCCTTGAAGGTGACCTTCTTGCCGCTCGCGTTGAGCAGCTTCGCCTTGCTCTTGCCGAAGGAGAGGGCGCGGTTGCCGCCGCTCTGCATCTGGCGCATGAAGAAGATCCAGAGCCCGACGATCAGCAGCAGCGGACCCCAGGTCATCAGGACCATCGTCAGCGTGTTTTCCTTGACCTCCTCGACCTCGATCCGCACGCCCTGTTCGCGAAGCAGGGCCATGAGAATCGCGGAATCCTCCGGCAGCACCTGGGTGGTGAAGCTGCCGTCGCCCATGCCGTCGCGCGGCCGGGTCTTGTAGGTGCCGCTCACCCTGCCGTCCGTGTCGATCTTGACCTCTTCCACGCGTCCCTTCCCGACATCGTCGAAGAAGTCGCTGTAGATGACCGCTCCACGGCGCGCCGCGCCCTGGTTGAACAGGTTGAAGATGAGGATCACCATCACGAAGATGGCGGCCCACAGGAGGAGGTTCTTGAGCGTTGCGTTCATCTTGCTGACCGGGGCCTCACCCGCGAGGGACAACGGTCCCGAAGCCCGCACGATTCCATGACCACTGTACGAGCGGGTAGCCGGAAGGTTGTCACTCCAGCCCCCCGACTTCAAGGGATCCAATCCCTTGATTCTCCCGGGGACGTGGGCGAAGCACCCTGAGCCGGTCGCGGCGCTGTTCCCAGCGCCAGCCTCCGCCGCAGTCGCAGCCGACGCGCCGCCCGGCAGGTGTCCGCCGTCCGAGCTGCCGCGCCAACTCCCGCCGGGCGTTCCGCGTGGGCGGGTAGGGCGCGCCCGCCAGCCGGTGCAGGCGGGCCAGCGCCGCCGGCCACAGCGATGCCGGCAACCGCACGAGCGCCTCGACCTCGACCTCGCAGGACTGCTCGCCCGGACGCGGCGTCAGCGCGTCGTCGAGCAGCCGGCGCACGGTGGACTCGGCCCTCCGGGCGGCCCCGGCCAGACGGACGAGCCGATCGCCGACGTCGGGGGCCTCCGCCGCCAGAGCGGGCAACAGGCGGCGGCGGACGAAGTTGCGTCGCGGTCCGGAGGCGCGGTTGGTCGGATCGTCGACGGGTTCGATGCCGCCGTGGGCCGCGTAGTCGCGCAGACTGCCGGGCTCAACGTCCAGCAGCGGCCGGAGCAGCGGCAGCCCGAGCCGGTTCGAGACCGGCCGCATCGCTCCGAGACCGGCGG
>JAPVWO010000021.1 GCA_027493375.1 Candidatus Multivorans thiocomprendens
TCTTCGCCGAAGTTCGCCGTGTCGACGACCAGGGTGTCGCCTTCCCACCAGCCGATCGAGTCGCCCATCCACCGCCGTTCCTGGGCCGGCGCGTGCTCGCCGCCGATCCGCACCACGCGGGCGTCGTGGACCATCTCGATCAGGATCATCACGTGGTTTCCGGTCTGCACGATCCGCTTGTGGTTGTTGTAGAGCGCCGGCAGCATCGGCGGGCCGCCGGTCGAACTGAAGCCCATCAGGCAGCGCTCCGGCAGGGGCCGCTGCTCCATGTTGTCGTAGGGACCGGAGCCGTCCTCGTTCTCCTCCAGCCACCAGGCGGTTCCCGTGTTCTTGTGGCCGAACGCCGCGAACTGAGCTGCCGTACGCGCCATCCCGGCAGGCGTCATCTCCGGATACTGACCGTTCGGCGGATCCGTGATGATCGAGGTCCGCCACTTGCCGTCGATCCTGATCACGTTGTCGCCCGGATCCATGTAGAACGCGTTGTAGCCGCCGCTGCCGCCGGACGCGACCTCGAGGCCCGGGTCGAAGATCGGAGCGCCGCCGACCGGCGGCGCCTCGCGGTTCGGGTCGCTGGGCTTGAAGTCCGCTTCGTAGATCTCGGCCTTGCGTCTGGCGATCGCCGCCGCCTCTTCGTCCGTCAGCGTCAGCCGTTCGCCGAACTCGCGTGGCCGAGTCAGCGGCGTCAGGGTCGCCACGTTGTAGGCGCCGGAAAGGTCCGGCTTGCCGTCGGGCCGCCGCGGGACATCGTCCTGTGCGGCAACGGCTATCGGTGCGGCCAGGAGAACCGCCAGGCTCAAGAGAAGAACACGTTCAAGCTTCATCCGGCACCTCCTCGGGCATCGGTCTCAGGGTGGACGCCGCAACGCTACCACTCCGGCGGCGCGGCGCGGGTTACATCCCGACCGGCCATACCGACATGGTCGGCGGCCTCCAGGAGACGCCGGTCACTACTGAAGATCTCCGCGAATCCCTGCTCCTTCGCTGAGACGAGATGAACCGCATCGCCGGTGCGCAGGTACACGTCGGAAGGAAGCTGCCTGAACAGATCGACCACCGCCCTCGCGACTGCGGGCGAAAGCGAAATCCAGTGCCATACACCAGTCGCTTCGTCGAAGCTGAGTTGCCGCAGGACGAGCTGGTGGCTTTCCGCCGACAGCCCGCCTTCCCGGAGTTTCCGATGCAGGGCAGCGTGGAGTTCGAGCCGTCCGATCACCGAAGAAGCTATACGCCCCCGCTCGGCAGCCAGCGCCCGCACCTTCTGCCAGCCCTCCTCCTTGACATAGCACTTGACCAGGTAGGCCGCGTCGAAGTACGCCACTACCGGTCGCGGTCTTCGGAGATTCCCGCAGTCGAGTCGCCGCCGATCTCGGGCAAAGCCTCAAACTCGGGCAGCAGTTTACGCTCACCAAAGGGAGTGCCCATCCCGTCCTCACGGAAGGGGATGAGCGACGCCACGGGACGCCCGCGCTCCGTGACCACGACACCTTCGCCCCTTGCCACGCGACGGACCCACTCACCCGTCTTCAGGTGAAGCTCCCTTATACCTACATGTTCCATGTGCACCAATGTGACACATTCCCGCGACGGTCGTCAACAACGCCACCCCGGATCGCCCAGCGGCCTCATCGAAGCAGCCGCAACCCTGATGCTCCAGACTCCTTGAACAGGCGGCGTCTTCACAGTTGAGGCGAGTTTCGCGACGAAGCCTCTGTCGATGCGCGGGTCTTCTGACCCGCATCCGGCGCGCAGCGCCGGGACTTCCGGCCAGCACGCTCGTCGGTCTGAGGTGAAGCCTCGTTAGGGCTGGCCGGAGGATTCCCGATCGTCGTACGGCGCGCCCGTGCCCGAGGAGCCGGCAAACAGACGACGACCGTCCGGCAACGTCACGTCACGGCCGTTCGCCCGCGGCGCTCCGTCGATCGCCTGGTAGCCCTCGACGAGGACCTCGGTGCCCGGAGCGACCGAGTTCTTCTTCCAGCCCCGCCGCACCAGGGCGCCCGGCGGGCCGCACTCGACCATCCAGGCCGTCACGACGCCGCCGTCGTCGGTGACGTCGATGTGAATCCAGGCGTGCGGGTTCACCCACTCGACCTTCGTTACCTTGCCGCGCAGACGCACCGGCTTCGTGGCGTCGAACTCGGCAGCGAAGGCGTGGTGCGCGGCGACCGGCTCGGGCGGCGCCAGCAGAACCAGGGCCGCGGCCAGAGCGAAACCGAAGGCGGGAAGGGCCGCGCGGGGGAAAGATCGCGTCGTGTGCATGGGCATCGTCCTGCTTGCTGCTGTGTCTCGGCGGAACGGCAACCCTACCACCGGCGCGGGGCGCTACCCGCCGTCTGGCGGAGCGTCGCCGGCCGGTTCGCCCTCCCAGGCGTTGCGGGCACCAGCGGATCTCGTAGAGGACCGGCTTTCGAGATCAGGGACCGGCTTGATCCCGCAGAGTCGCGCCTTCCGCGGAGGCGGTGCCTTGGAGCCGGCGGTCGTGGCCCGCCAGCGGCAGCTTGCGGCCAAGGCCGACTTCGACATAGGCGGCGCCGTACACCGTCAGCTCGTGCCTGCGCACCGAGTCGAGGACGCTCGATTCGTCGTGGGCCTGGTCCAACCCGATGCGAATCCAGGAGAGAGCGCTGAGGGTCGCCCGCGTTTCGGGCCGCCTAAAGGCGGCCTCGCCGCTCGTTGACCAGCGGCCGACGAACGATACATGCACCGCGCGTCCGGCACCGGAAGCCTGTCGTCCTTGCGGAGCCGGCACGCCAAGACGCGGTGACCTCTGCTCGGTTGTCATTACCTGATAACCTACTCCAGTGAAGACGGGCGACCGCGACCCTGGACTCGACACGCTGCTGGACCTACACGCCCAGACGCTGTTCGTGGACGAGGTCGGCCACTGGGTAAAGTTCATCGCGCAGCGCACCGAAGTGACTCCTGAACGACCACATGGACTCAGCTACTCGCTGACTCTCCACGCGCCAGACGGCGCGAGGCTGGTCGGATTCGACAACGCGCATCCGCCGAGGCTGAGGCGAGGACCAGGAGCACGGAAGAGCCGAGCAAGCGACCACAGCCATCGCCTCAGGACAGTCCGCCCCTACGACTTCAGGGACGCAACGGCGCTTCTCGATGACTTCTGGAAGACCGTAGACGAGGTACTGCGCGAGAGAGGATCAGTCCCATGAAGACGCTGAAGATCGGCATCGCTGACTACGGCCAGATGAAGGAGCGCACGCTGGCGATCGCCCGTGGCGACCACAAGCCGGCCAAGGGCGAACCAACGGTCTGGTTCACGTCCATCGAGAGCTTCGCCAAAGTGCTCTCTCAGCGGAATCGCGAACTGCTCGCCTTGATCGCTCGGCGCAGACCCGAGTCGCTGACTGCACTGGCCTTGCTGACCGGCAGGAACAAGTCGAATCTCTCCCGCACGCTGAAGACGATGTCACGCTACGGATTGGTGGAGCTGGATAGGGGACAGCGCGGCAAGCTGATTCCGCACGTACCGTACGAGCAGGTGAGTCTGGACGTGTCACTGATCTGATCCCAGCCGGCGGGCGTGGTTGCCCCTGGCCACCCTGGATCGTCGGCTGCGAGACGCCGCGGCTACGGAAGAGTCGGAACTCTTCAGCAACGCGGAGGCAGCAGGCGCCAGTAGTCGCTGACGCCAGCAGCGTCCGCGACGGGTGTCGCTGAGCTTTCGCGCAGGAAACAGGCTGCGCTGTCGGTGCACGGTCTCCTGACCCGCTGCCGCCGAAGGCGACCAAAGGAGCGCGCCGCGAAACGGTGCCGATTACGACCAACGCGCGTGGCCGAAAGCGGAGCTGAACCGCGTGCCTTGGCGCACCCCGTCGCGGTATGCTCCCCCGTCTTCCAACCACCCGAGTCGAGGGCGCGAGCATGACGGGCGCACAGAAAATCCAGCCTCTCGTACAGCGACTGATGGAGACACTACTGGAGAACTGCCCGACTCTCCTCGACGAGCGAGACCGGCAGCAACTGATGGACCGGGAGTTCTGCAAGCAAAGCCTGGGCCTAAGTATCGGCAATCACCCGCTCTTGAAGCGCGCCGGACACGGTACCGCGATCCGAGGTCACAATCGATACTGGAAGCGGAGATATGGGGACTTTCACGTATGCAGCCAATGGTGGAAGGACGACCACATCTCGAACGCCCAAGCGCTGCTGAACTTCGTCGAGCACCTCACCGAACAGAAGGCCAAGCATCCGGACGTCGCGAAGCTACAGACACATCGCGGTGCATTCGAGGGCTATCTTCAGTCAGTCGGCCGAACTCCACCGCCAACCGAGGCCTTTCTCCTCAACATGAGCAAGGAGATGGCGCTTTGGTCCGAGTTCCTTGCGGTCTGGCCGCCAGCTCGGGTTCGAGAAATGTCTCTGGAGGACTACACCAATCTCAATCGCGACGACGCTTTCGTCTACTGGCTGGAAAAGCGAACCGAGGCCCTCGGCAGCATCTGGGGCGGCTCGGCCTTCAAGTTCGGCATCTACCGGCGCAATGAGACGAGCTCGAGGCCCGAGAAGGGAGAGCGGATCTGGGGTGAAGAGTACGCCTGGATGAGCAAGTACGGAGATACGCCGGAGAAGGCCTTCACCACGGTGCGGTCCCGACTGGCCGACGTGATCGACGCAGTCAGAGAGGGCAATCTCGAAGCAGTCGAACAAGTCGACTTCTCTCCCGCCGTCAAGTGGAAGGTCGCTTTCCTCTATCAGGACCGTGGAGCTCCCAGACTCCTCGCGATCTACGATGAGAAGCTGCTGAGTCTTTGCCACGACGAAGCGTTCCCGGATGCGGAGGGACGGAGTCGGATTCAGCAACACGCCGCGCTGATCGAACACTACTCAGGATTGGGCGACATCCTCGACATAAGCCGAGCGATCTGGGATCGGCCACCGCCGCCCCCCGAGCTGGACACGGCCCATCCGCGCAACCGGATCCTCTACGGACCGCCGGGGACGGGAAAGACCTACGGAACCGAGCGTCACGCCATGGCGATCATCGACGGCCTTTCGACGGAGGATGTCGCCGAGGGCTATCGGGAGCGGTTTCGCAAGTTCCGATGCGCCGCAGACGACGGCTCGCACAAGTCGGTCTGCGGCCAAGTCGCCATGGTGACCTTCCACCAGAACTACGCCTACGAGGACTTCGTCGAGGGCATCCGTCCGAGACTCACCGAACCAAGCGGGCGAGACGCCGACGCCGATGCCGAGGCAGCGGAGGTTGCGGAAGCGTCTGCTTCACCCGATCTGGCTTACGAGTTGAAGCATGGAGTCTTCCGCAGGATCTGCGCGGCCGCCGAAGGTGAACGCCGGGCAGCGAGGACCGAGGGGCGGGAACCGGAGCGCTTCGTGCTCATCATCGACGAGATCAACCGCGGCAACATCCCGAAGATCTTCGGCGAGCTGATCACGTTGATCGAGGACTCCCGGCGGCTCGGCGAGGACGACGAGACCAGGGTGAGCCTGCCCTACTCCGGCGACGAGTTCGGCGTTCCGAACAACCTCTACGTCATCGGCACGATGAACACCGCCGACCGCTCGATCGAGCAGCTCGATACGGCACTGAGACGGAGGTTCACGTTCGTCGAGATGATGCCCGAGCCCGACCATGAACTCGTTCCGGCCGACGTGGACGGAGTCGACTGCCGCAGAATGCTGCGGGCGATGAACGAACGCATCGCCGTGCTCATGGACCGGGAGCACCAGATCGGCCACACGTACCTGTTCAACGTGAAGGATCTCGACGAATTGGCCGACCGGTTCAGGAACCGAATCTTCCCGCTCCTCCAAGAGTACTTCTACGACGACTGGAGGCGAATCGACGCCGTGCTTGGCAGCAACGCATTCGTCCAGCCGACCAAGATCGGCGAGGGGCACGCGAGGGAGCTGGCCCGGCAGTTCGACCTCGTTGACGAGGAGATGGTCATCTACGAGCGTCTGCCCGAGGACGATCCGGCCTGGCAGGACGCCGGCCAGTACCGGAAGATCTACGAGTCGGTGGCCGCCGGTTGATGGGAAAGCCGGACGTGGCAGAAGACTCCGAGGCCAGCGCTCCAACGAAGGTAGACTGCGGGCGACGTTGACTCCTCCTGAGCTTCCGACTAGTCTGTCCGACCAGACTGAACTGGAGGCAACCATGCAGAAGATCGGCGCCTACGAAGCCAAGACGCACCTTCCGCGACTGCTCGAACGCGTCGCTCGGGGGGAGACTCTGACGATCACCCGCCATGGCCGGCCGGTCGCCCGGCTCGTCCCTGTGGAGACCGACGATCGTGAACGCGCTGCCCAAGCGGCTCGCCGCATCGAGGAACGCCGCCAGCGCCTGGGGCATGCGACCTTGGCCGAGTTGATCGACTCCATCCACGAAGGCCACCGGTTTTGAGCGCCGTCGTCCTCGACAACTCGATCGTGCTTTGCTGGTGTCTGGCGGACGAGGTCGATCCGCTGGCGCACCGCGCGCTGCTGTTGACCATCGAGCAGGGCGCCGTCGCACCGCGGCTCTGGCGCTACGAACTCTGGAACGCGCTTCTGGTCAACGAACGGCGAGGACGCCTGGAGGCCGCCGACGCGCGCGCCGTCTTTCTCGACCTCGCGCAGATGCGCATCGAACTGGACGCCGACCACGACGAAGCGAAGGTGCTCGACCTGGCTCGCGAGCATCGTCTGACGGCGTACGATGCCTCCTATCTGGAAATCGCTCGCCGCCGCGGGTTGCCCCTGGCCACCCTGGATCGTCGGCTGCGAGACGCCGCAGTCGCGGAAGGGACGGCCATCGTCGACCACCCAGAGCCTGCGGGCGGCCGATAACGGTAGCAAGCCAGGCCGATGCCGGTCGCGCACGAGACCATCACGCTCCGCGAGCACGAGGAGTTCGACCGTGAACGGTGCGGGCTCGACGAGCAGGAGTGGGCGGACCTGGAGGCGTTCGCCCGGAAGAGCCAGCACGATAGACGCGGCAACTACCGTCCGGTCCTCGCCTTCGCTAGCGGACGACGCACGCTCAAAGCGGCGAACTTCGTCGGCGTGCTCTCGACGAGCCGCGGCACACCCATCGAGATCCTGCCGAAGATCGACCTGGCGCCATCCGGCGAAACAGCTAATGCGAACGACGACGCCGGTACCGGACTCGACGCTGGTTCGGCCGTACGCAAGCCAAGCCACATGCCCGACGCCGCCGGCCGACCGCGCCCCGGGCGGCCGGACGACGAAGGAACACGCGACGTCTTCCTCCAGATGCTTCGCACTTGGCGAGGACTACGCCACGCCGAACTGCCGCCGAGCAGCATCCGGTCGCTCCGGCGTTTCCCCATGCTGGAGGTGTTCGCGCACCTCTTCCTTCGGAACCTCGCCCATCTCGCGCGCCACGGCCTCGCCCGGCGATACGTCCGCGTCGAAGACAATCTCCCCTACCTTCGGGGACGTCTCCTGTTCCAGCAGCATGTGCGGGAGAACCTCACCGACCGGGCGCGGTTCTACGTGGCGCACGACGAGTTCAACCCGAACCGGCCGGCGAATCGGCTGGTCCGCAGCAGCCTGGACCGGCTCGGACGAATCGTCCGTAACGACGAGAACCGGCGGTTGCTTCGCGAACTGACCGACGCCTTCGACGCCGTGCCGCCAACGACCGACCCGGAAGGCGACTGGCGGCGGCACTCGGTCGACCGGACGATGCAGCACTACCGCCCGGTCATGGCCTGGGTCCGGCTGTTTCTGTTCGGCCAAGGCCTCGCCACGCGCCTCAAGTCGGAAGCCGAAGACGGCAAGAAGCGCGGCATCGTCCAGGCCGACATGTACCAGTTGTACGCCTACGGAAAGCACTATGGCTGCAAGACCGTAGCGCTCGTCTACCCGCGAACGGACGACTTCGACGAACCGCTACCGTTCGTTTTCCACGACGATCTCACGCTCCTCTGCCTGCCATTCGACGTTTCCCAAGCGGAGTCGAGCGTCCACCGGGGCCTCGCGGCCTTGAAGGCGCCTGAGCGCGCGACGGAGGCTTGGCACGAAGTTGTCGCTGACGAGGCGTCCTGACTCGGGTTCGCCTGACGGTCTCAGCCGCCCGATCGGGATGAACGCGACGACGACCGCCACGCGGCCGCCAGAGCGCGGTCGAACGTCTTCAAAGCCGTCACCTCTCGCCGGTGGCAGCAGGCAAGGTGAACGAGGTCGCGGGCTTCGAGACCGGGATGCGCGCTCCAGAGGTCGCGGGCGAGAGTCACGTCTCCTCGCTCCACCGGCCACACGTCGTCCATGCAGCCGTCCACGAGTTTGAAGGCATGGGTGAGCGTGGTCATCCTGTCGGCGCGGATGTAGGCGTGGAGAAGTTCCTGGAGAACCTCGGTCGAGGTGACCAGACGCCCGCCCTGCGTGAGCGACTCCTCAATGAAGCTCCGCGCTTCCTCACCGAGGGGATGCTCGCCGCCGACGCTGTACATCAGCACGTTCGTATCGACGAAGATCACGTGATCTCCAGCCCTCGGACCCTGGACTCCGCGATGAGTCGCTTCTGATCCGGCCAGTCCGGCTCCTTCCGGCCGGCCTCCGCCGCGTCACACCTTCGGTTGAACGCGCGGAACTCGTCCACGGAGAACCGGCCGGTCGGCCGGCCGGCAGCCAGCTTCTCCTCGGCTGCTTCCCGAAGCCAGGCGCCGAGGGACTTCCCTTCCAGCCGAGCCTGGCTCTGATAGCCGATCTTGTCAGTCTCGGAAACGATGAAATGGATACGCGACATGATTGCTCCTGCGCAGGTTTCTTGCACAGACACACTCTAGCAGTTCACCGAACGGAATAGAGGAAGCCCCTGCATACCCAGCCACTCGCCGCAAGGGCCGAACGGACCTTTGGCCACCGGAGGCCTTGGCAACCGGCGCGTCCCCGCGCCACCAGCCGAAGCTCATGTTCTCGCTGGAGCCGCGGTAGTTCGTGCGGCCGTTGAAGCCCGTCGTCTCCACCACCAGGGTGTCGCCCTCCCAGCGGCCCTGGGGATCGCCGAGCCACTGCCTGATCCCCGGGCCGAGCGGTTCCCGCTCGGCCGTGGGCACGACGCGGGTCTCGTGGATCATCTCCTTCTGAATCGCCACGTAACCGGGGCTCTGGCTGATCTGCAAACCGTTGTTGTAGATCGAGGGCATCATCATGCCCGGCACGCCCCTCGTGATGCAGCGGACGTAGGCGCTCAGGTCTTCGGGGCCCGCGGGCCGCCGGCGCACGTAGTCGCCGAAGGACGCCGCCGCGTTGCGCCGGCGCTCCTGCGCCTCCTCGGTCAGAGGCGGAATCCGCCCGTCCGGCGGATCGATGATCATCGCCACCTGACGCGACGGGGCCGACTTGACGTAGCCGAGCGTCGTGTCGCGCCATTCCCGCTCGTAGCCCCAG
>JAPVWO010000210.1 GCA_027493375.1 Candidatus Multivorans thiocomprendens
GCGACCTCGCCGGTCCGGTGGCACTGCACGCAGTTGCTGAAGAAGATCGGCGCGACGTCGCGGGTGTACGTCGGCGCCTCGGCGGCGGCGGCCGGGGATGTCGCGACGAGGGCGACGGCGAGGGCGGCTGTCAGGAAGAGGGTCACGGTCGGGATGCGGAGTGCTCTTTGATTCATTGGGGGCTCGGCTTGGTTCGTTGAGGCTCTGGTGGACGGGCAGATCGTATCGGAGAGAGCGGACGCCAGCCTGCGGCCGGCGCGTTCTTCTGGCCGCCTTCGGCGGCAGCCGGCGGGGACGCCGGCGCACCCAGTCTGTATCCCCGTTGACGTTCCACACTGGGTGCGCCGACGTCCTCGTCGGCTTTCTGGGGAAGACGCGCGAGGCGTCAGCCTCGCTCCTTGTTCTCGACCGGTTCGGCCGCAACAGGACTGACCTCGACCCGGTCGACACCCAGCCGCCCTTCCTCGACGACCAGGCCGACGGCGCCGCAGTCGAGGGCGTCGTCGGTCGCTTCGAGGAGAGTCACGCCGTCGACCTTACCGGCGACGCGGTTGCCACAGGCCTCGAGGGTCAACTCGTAGCGATCGCCGAGCCGCCACTCGAGATCGGCTTCGGCCAACACTTCTTCGGTGTGCAGCATCCGCACGAGCTGCACCCGGTTCCCGGGAGCCAGGAGCAGGCCGTAGAAGCGGGTGAGACCCTGGACACGGGCGGCGAGGCCGGCTCGCTTGACGAGATGGGGCGTCACCTCCGCGGTCACCGAGTAGTCCCGCCACTCGCGGGTTCCCTGCATCAGGAGGCCCATGCCGGTGTTCTGGACCAGCCGGAACATCTCGATTCCCTTGGTCAGCAGGTCGACGCCGTTGACCCAGGCGCGGCGCCACATCGTGCCGCGGTGGGTCGAGCGCTCGAGCCGGAACTTCGGGGCGCCGGACCATTTCAGCGACTCCAGGAAGACGGCTCCGGCCGGGCCTTGAACGCGGACGCCCGCGGAGAAGACGGGTCCGGGCAGTGCCGGCACGGTGAAGGACACGCGCCTGCTCTCGCCGGGTTCGAGTTCGAGGACTTCGTTGTCGAACGTGGCGGTCTCGTCGTTGTCTCCGTAGTAGCCGAGATAGACGTTCGCCCGCACGCCTTCCGTTCCGGCGCTGAGCGTGGCCTCGACGGTCTGGCCGGGGAAGATTCGCGGCGAAGCCATCAACGGATAGACGCGGCCCTCGAACCACCTGGCCGTCTCCAGCGAGGGGATGAAGACGGGAGAACCGACCCGGGCCTCTCCCGAGGCGTCGATCCGCAGCGCGCGTTCGCCGGCGGGCAGGACGACGTTCCTGACCTCGGCCTCGCCCTCCGCGACCTGGAAGCCTTGAACCGAGCCGGGAAAGGCGAAGTGGAACTGCGCGCCGTCCCTGGGGGCCAGCGCCTCCTCGCCGGCGAGGCTGCGCCCCATGTTGACGATCTGGAGCGCTTCATGGCCGCAGTCGCTGATCCCGCGGCCGCCGTCGGCCGTCGGCAGGTAGATGCGGTCGGCCACCGGACCGCGCCAGTCGAGCCCTTTCTCCAAACCCCTCTCGATGCCGGCCAGGCCCTCCTTGATCCCAAGGAGGCAGCCGACGTTGCCCGAGTTGCAGTCGGTGTCCCAGCCGCAGGTGTTGACGATCTTGAGGGTCTCTGCGAAGTCGCTCTCGCCGTGGAGCAGCGCGAGGATGATCAGCCCGTGGTTGGGGACCATGTGGCAGTTGCCGCCGTACTTGTCGTAGCCGTAGCTCTCGGCGAGCCGGGCCCGGTTGGCGCGCCAGTCGCTGTCGGCGGCGTGCCAGCGGCGCAGGTCGCCGATCATCCGGGCGATCACCGAGTCCGGGGGGATGTAGCCGAGGGCGGCGTCGAGGAGCTTGCCGGTGTTCCGCTCGACGAACGCCATCGACTCCATCGCGGCGAGAACGCGGGCGCCGTACACCGCTTCGCCGTCGTGACTCACGCGCGCGGCAGCGGTGGCCAGACGGACCGCCAGATCCGGATCGGCGGGAGCGACCATCGCCCAGCCGTCGATGAAGATCTGGGCGCCGATCTGCTCCGCCACCACCTTGCCGTTCAACTCCATCGAGCCGCTCTCGGGCGCCTCGATCCCGCTCTTGAGACGCAGGTAAGCGGTGTGTTCAGTGGAGTTTCCGAGACCGCCCCACCACAGCACCGTGCGCTCCCGGATCAGGTAGTTGAGCCAGGTCTCGCCGACTTCGCGGGAACTGAGATCGGCGCCGGAGCCGTGGTCTTCGAGCGCCCGCAGGAACGTGAAGGTTCCCGTGATGTCGTCGTCGGTGACGATCAGGGGCACCTCGAGCCGGTCGTGGACGTAGTACTCGATGTCGCCCAGCCGCTTCCGGATCCACTCGTAGGGCCAGCCCTCGAAGGGACGGCCGAGGTAGACGCCGATGACCTTGCCGAGGACGCCGGCGTAGACGCGTTGCTCGTAGTCGGAGGGTAGAGGCATATTCATCACGTTGGATCTGTGGCGCTGAACTGCGACTCTGAACCTTGAACGGTGTATCATGTTCAGCGCACCAACAGCTAGCTCGCCGGCGCGCCGGTGCCGGCGGGACAATCGGAGGGAGAACCGATATGGAGAGCAGACCCAGAGCCGTACCGAGGACCACCAAGGTCTTCGTCCTTCTTCTCGCCCTGTCGCTTCTGACCTTGCCCGCGTGGGCCCAGAGCGGCACCGTCTCCGGAACGGTCAGTGACACGAACGGAG
The DNA here is from genome assembly GCA_027493375.1 of Candidatus Multivorans thiocomprendens. GTDB lineage: Bacteria > Acidobacteriota > Thermoanaerobaculia > Multivoradales > Multivoraceae > Multivorans > Multivorans thiocomprendens. The sequence continues at coordinate 2,747 of JAPVWO010000210.1, forward strand.
ACCCCGTCCCAGGCGCCATGGTCAGTCTGGAGGGCGCCGACGGCAGCGAGGCGGGGTCCGCCATGAGCGATGCCGACGGCGCGTTCTCGATCTCGGGAGTCGCGGCCGGCGCGTACACGGCCACCGTCAGCCTTGACGGGTTTCAGTCCTCGAGCCAGGCGGTCGACGTGGCGGCGAGCGGCGCCACGGCGTCCTTCGAGATTCGTCCGGCCTACCACGACACGGTCATGGTCACGGCGGAGAGGGTCGAGGAGAACGTCATGGAAGTGCCGATGACGATCTCGGCGTTCGACTCGAGCCTGCTCGAGGAGCTCGTGATCCAGGAGAGGACGGATCTGCAGAACCTGGTTCCGGGTCTTCAGTTCGGTGACGAGATCGAGCAGCAGGGCCAGGGAACGGTCATCCGCGGCATCGGCACCAGGAACGCACAGTACGACCAGGCCGACTATGCCGTCGCCACCTACGTCGATGGCGCCTACACGCTGGGCGTCTACGGCACGACCCCCGGCGGCGGCTTCGATCTCGAACGCGTCGAGGTGGCACGTGGACCCCAGGGGACCCTGAACGGCCGCAACTCGATCGCGGGCGCGATCAACGTGGTCACCAAGGGACCGACGGATCACTGGGATGCCGAGTTGATGGGGGAGGTCACCGACATCTCGCAGCAGCGCTTGAACGCGGCGATCGGCGGCCCTCTAGGCGACGGTCCCTTCAGCTTCCGCCTGACGGGCGGCAACCACACGGGCGACGGCAGACAGGAGAACGTCGGGCCGGGCGGCGACCATGACGCTCCCGATCAGATGTTCTACGCGCCGCAGCTTCGCGCCGAGACCGATCGGCTCAACGTGAGGGCGCGCTGGTCCCACGTGGAGGACAGCGGGACGCCGCGGGCCTTCGTGCAGCTCTCGAACGTGGACCGGACGACTGGCGGCTACTCCCGGAACCGTTACTACCTCTGGGAGACGCCCAACCCGGCGCTCGATCCGAACTGCGGCCTCAATACCCCCGCGTGGAACTGCCCCGGCGACATCCAGAACAGGGTGGCGTTGAACTACCCCGGCATCAACGAGAGCGAGAGCGACTTCGGCGTACTCCGGGCCGACTGGCAGGTCTCGAGGTTCCTCGGCATCAGCTTCAACGCGAGCAGCGGCGAAACGGTGCAGCAGGCCCTCCGCGACGCCGACTACACGGATCGCGTGCCGATCAACACTCCCCCTGGCGGTCACGGCCTTGGCGGCAGCCCGGATTCGCTGGATCACACGTTGACGTCCTGCACGGTGGGGCGCTGGGACGGCCTGTGTCCCGACGGAACGGTGCAGTTCTCGAACTCGTTCTACGACCTTCCGTTCGAGTACGAGGAAGACTCGCAGGAACTCCTGTTCAGGTCGAGCTACGCCGGTGACTTCAACTTCATCGGCGGCTTGTTCAGGTACAAGAACCAGAGGTCCGGGACGATCCACCGCCATGACTTGCAAATCCCGTATCGCTTCGGGACGGCCGATGAGCAGGCCCGAAGGGCATCGCCGATCTATGGTTTCGTGGAGGCCAACAACTGCCAGGATGTCCTGATCAAGGTGGTCGAGGGACTCGGCATCGGCACGAGCGACCCGGCGGGCGACGAGGAAGGGCTCTACTGGTACTGCCCGGAGGGCGACGATCTCAGCCATCTGCTCAGCTTCTTCAACAGGGGCAATAACTGGACCGAGGCCGCGTTCTTCAGTGTCGACTACCGGTTCAACGACAGTTGGGCGCTCTCGGGCGGCATTCGCTACACCGAAGACGAGAAGGAGCAGAAGCCCGTGGACCAGGGCGGGTTCTTCACGCTGGCTCTGGGCGGCGCGCCGGTCACGATCGCGCTGGCAGGCGAGGGCAACCCCTACCCACAGACCTGGTCACGGCCGATCGGCCACCTCGCCCTGGAGCGCACGACGGAGGCCGGCCATCTGGTGTACGGCCGCGTCTCCACGGGCTTCCGCTCCGGTGGTTTCAACATCGGTCTGCCGGGCCAGGTGCCGCCCTACATCGAGGAAGAGACGCTGGTGAACTACGAACTGGGGGCGAAGGGCTTCTTCCTCGACTCGCGCCTGCAGCTCTCCGCCGGGCTCTGGTACAACCAGTTCGACAACTACCAGCTCTCCGCCACGCAGGCGCCGCCGCCGGGTGTGGACATTCCGATCTCGATCTACTCCGACACACCGCTCGTCGAGTACACGGCGAACATTCCCGACACGACGATTCAGGGTGTGGACCTGGAGTTCAGCTATCGGATCGGCTCCTTCGGGCTCCGGGGCTTCTTTGCCTGGCAGGACTCGGAGATCGGTCCCCACTCCTCGGTCATCGACGGCCATCCTGATGCCCAGACGGCGATCTGGAACTACATCAACTTCGACACCGGCGAGCCGGCCACCAGCGAGTACGACCTGCCGACGGATCAGACCGGGAACCGGTTGCCGAAGCAGCCGCAGAACAAGCTGGCGCTGACGGCGTCCTGGTTCAAGCCGCTCGTCTCCGCGGGCCACCTCTCGTTCCAGTCGACCTACGCCTACACCGAGTCGGCGTTCCCCAGCATCGGCAACGTCGACATCTGGGAGCTGCCGGGATTCGACCGGCTGGACGTGGGCGGTACCTGGAGCGCTCCGAGCGACAGGTGGTCGATCTCGCTGTTCGTCAAGAACATCATGGACGACGTCGCGGTCCTCGAGTACCTGCCGATTTCCGGGAACGGGGGCGTACCCGCGATCGGCTTCGTGACGCCTCCCCGCGAGCTCGGCCTGCAGCTCCGCTTCCGGCCGTTCCGGTAGCGTCACCGGCGCTGTAGTCATGGGCAGGGGGATCGGACACGTTCCGATCCCCCTGTTGTTTCTCTTGATGGCGACCGGAGCCGGCGGCACTGAGTACGCCCTCGGCCCCGACTCCCAGCCCCAGGAAGGCGTCCCGACGGGCACGGTGGAGAAGCGCACCTGGGACGCCAGCCGCATCTACCCGGGCACGACCCACGAGTACTGGATCTACGTTCCGGCCCAGTACACGGACGCCGAGCCCGCGGCCGTCATGGTCTTCCAGGACGGTCTGTTCTACGTGGAAGCCGACGGCCTCGTCAGGGCGCCGACGGTCTTCGACAACCTGATCCACGGGGGCGAGATGCCAGTCACGATCGGTGTCTTCATCAATCCCGGCATGAAGGAGATCCCCTGGGACCAGCGGACCAACCAGTACACGCCGCTCGACGACACCTACGCCCGCTTCCTGCTCGAGGAGATCCTCCCGGAAGTCGGCAGGGACTACAACCTGACCGACGAGGCGGCGGGCCGGGCGATCGCCGGCATGAGCGACGGCGGGCTGGTCTCGTTCACCGTCGCCTGGCAGCGCCCCGACGCCTTCAGCAAGGTCGTCAGCCACGTCGGCAGCTACACGCGGCTCCAGGGCGGTTCCCGGTACCCGTACCTGATTCGGAAGACCCGCGGGAATCCGAAGCCGATCCGCGTCTTCCTCCAGGACGGCGAGAACGACATCAACCTCGCTGAGGGAAGCTGGGCGCTGGCCAACCTGCAGATGGACTCCGCCCTGATGTTCGCCCGCTACGACTACCGCTTCGAGATGGGCACGGGCGGCCACGATCTGAGGCACGGCGGCGCCATCTTCCCCGACACGCTGCGCTGGCTCTGGCGCGACTATCCCGGCGTCGTGGGCGCCGGAGAGCCGGCGGATCCCGCCGCGGCGGTCGGCGAGTGGGACGTTCTGACGAAGGTCCTCGGCGAGTTTCGCCGCAGCGTGCTGACCGTCTCCGAGCAGGACGGCGCGCTCGCCGCGACGCTTCATGACGAGGTGGACGGCGCGATGGAGGTCACGGCGATCCGGTTCGAGGACGGCATCCTGAGCTACGAGTACGTCGCGTCCGGATCCCAGTCGAACTGGGGCAAGGGATCAGTGGGCAAGCTGAGCGCCTGGCTGCAGGTCCGGGGCGACAGCTTCCGCGGCGGCGCCCTGAGCCTCGACGTGCCTCCCGAAAGCGACTTCGCGGTCGAGGGCCGCAGGAGAACCGCGGATCCCTAGCGCTGCGGCGTAAGCTCCCGGCGGTGTGGACGATCTGAAGCAGGCGCGCGCCCTCCCCTTCTGGGGCGAGGGGGACACCCCGCCGGAGCCCACGAGCAAGGCCCCGGAGGAGCAGGGCTTTGTCGCCGTCTTCCGCATCTTCGTTCGGACCTGGCCCTACCTGTGGCCCCAGATCGTGGGCCGCTGGCGGGAGCTGCCGCGCGGGAAGGCCGCCGGCGGCGCCGCCGCCGCGGAGGGCGCCTGGAGCTTCCGTCACGTTCCGCCCCTGGTCACTGTCCTGACCGCGCTCGGCCCGCTCCTGTGGCTGGCGCCCCCGGGTACCGACTGGCGCCACGACCTCCTGCTGGTCGGCACGGTCCTGATGACGGTCCTCGTCTGGGTGCTCCTCTTCGCCAAGGGCCGCGCCTACCTCTGGGCGTCCTTCGCGCTGGTGCTCGTCGGCACGGCGACGTTCCTGTTCGCGCTGTTCGGCGTGGACGGTCTCGCAGACTCGCTTTACGTGGGGCTCGTCGCGGCGGGATGCGTCTGCATCTGGGTCCTGCAGTACCGGTTCGACGGCGGCAAGCTGCGCTTCCGCATCCGGCTCGGCAGCCACCTCGTCTACTACTTCGTCCTGGTGTGGGCCTCGACCCTGCTGACGATGGTGATCGCGCTCTTCTCGGTGGACCTGATCAGCCAGTCCATCCTGCAGGCCGAGCCGCTGACCCCGTTCCTGGCCGACTTCATCGGCCGGTCGGAACTCGCCGGCGAAGCCGTCGCCGGTGCGGACGCCGCGGAACCCGGTGCCGAGCCGAACATCGACCTGGCCCCCCTGACCGCCGAGCAGAGGCACAGCCTGAAGTGGATCTACGCCGTCTTCATGGTCTTCGGGTGGTTCGCGCAGCTCCCGGTGATCATGCTGCTGCCCTACTACTACATTTTCATCATGCAGCGTGTGAACCAGGACCTGCGGATGGCGCTGGTGGAGCGCTGGCTCGGGCTGTCTCTCCGCTACCACAGCGACCACCGGGTGGGCGATTCGGTCTACCGCATCTACCAGGACAGCGCCCAGGTCACGGCCGTCATCGGCAACGTGACGCAGTCGATGCAGATGCTGAGCACGTACGCGATCGGCGTCGTCTTCCTGGCCGCGCTCGATCCGATCCTCGGCGGCATGGCGCTCAGCATCGTCCTGCTCGCCGTCCTGTGGGGGCGGTGGTTCTCGCCGCGGATGCGCGAGCGATCACTCGCTGCGCGGGAGGCCAGCTCGGACTTCACGTCGCGCGTCCAGGAGACGTTCGCCGCGATCCGGGTGATCAAGGCCTACGGCGCGGCGGACCGGGGGCAGGAGCGGCTCGAGCGGGATTCCGTGAGGGCGTTCAACGCGTCCTTCCGCGTCCGGTCGCTGATGGCCGTCGTCGGCATCGTCACCTTCTCGATCGCCGCCGCGGCGCTCCTGAGCGCGCAGTTCCTGATGGCGGTCTGGGCCAACGGCGAACGAGAGACGTTCGCGATGGCACTCGTCGCCCTCGTCGGTCTCAGTTTCGTGACCTGGAACCTTGCCGCGTACAACTGGGCCCAGGAGCAGATCGGCGCGTCGAGCGTCTCCGTGCGGAACGTCGTGACCCTGTGGTCGCAGGCGCAGGACATGGCGATGGGGCTCGACCGGTCCTTCGACATTCTCGACATCGAGCCGGACGTGAAGAACGCTCCCGACGCCGCGCCGATGGGACCCTTCCGGCGCCAGATCCGCTTTGACAACGTCGACTTCGCCTACGAACCGGACCGTCCCGTTCTGCGCGATGTCAGTCTCGCTGTCGAACCCGGCAGCATCACGGCGATCGTCGGCCCGACGGGATCGGGCAAGAGCACGCTGGTCAGTCTGCTGCTCCGGCTGTTCGATCCCGACTCCGGAACGGTTTCGATCGACGGCGTCGACCTCCGCGGGCTGGACGTGGACAGCCTGCGCGGCAACGTCTCGGTCGCCCTGCAGGAGAACGTCCTGTTCGGCATGTCGGTCCGCGACAACATCCGCTACGTCGTGCCGGATGCGGACGACGAGAGGGTGCTGGAGGCAGCACGCGTGGCCTGCGTGGACGAGTACGTCGCCGGGCTCCCCGAAGGTCTGGACACGGTCCTGAGCGACCGGGGCGGCAAGCTGTCGACGGGGCAGCGCCAGCGCCTCTCGATCGCCCGGGCGATCGTCAAGGACGCTCCGATCCTGATTCTCGACGAGCCGACGGCCGCGCTTGACGCCTATACCGAACACCGGGTGCTCGAACGCCTGTCGGCGTGGGGCGAGGGCCGCGCCATCTTCCTGATCACGCACCGGATCTCGACGATTCAGCAGGCGGACAGGATCCTCTATCTCGACGGCGGCCGGATCGTCGAGAACGGGTCCCATGACGAACTCATGGCGGTGGAAAGCGGGCGCTACCGGTCATTCGTGGAGACCGAGGCGAGACTGTCGAGACGCGCCGGCGAGGCCGGTTGATGGCCGAGGCGGCTCGCGCGTCTCGCCTGTCGCTGCGGGAGCACGAGAAGCAGCTCGACCGTGCCGCCAGCGTCCTCGACCTGGGCACGGACATTTCGTTCCGGGACGTCCTGCGCATCTTCGCGCGGGTCGTCTCGACCTTCGGGCTGTTCAAGGCGCGGATCGCGACGAAGCTCGGCTTCATCACGGTGGAGCTGGCCTTTCGGCTGCTCGTCGCGCCCTGGCCGGGCAAGGTCGTCGTCGACCACGTCATCCTGGGCATGCCCATCGGCGACGCGTCGGGCTTTCCTGCCTTCCTGGCGCCGGCCGTGCTGTTGCTGGACGGCATGGGGCCGGTTGAGATGATGCTCTGGGTGTTCCTGCTCGGGGTGTTCACGGTGACGGTCTTTGGCTTCACCACCAGCCGGGGCGCGGGCAGGTCTCCCAGCGGAGCGCCCACCGGGGCCTCGGCGGGCTCTTCCGGGGGCGCCACGGCTCTCACGCCGCAGGGCCTCGGCACCCTGGCTCAGGGCCACGACATCGCCACGCAGACGGAGAACCAGGCGAACCTCGGTTCGGGCCTGATGGCGGGCATCCTCGGGTTCATCGACTTCCGGGTGCATCTTCGCCTCTCGCAGTCGATGAACCACTTCCTCCGAACCCGGGTAGCCGGGAAGCTGCGGTCGCTGCCGATGACGACCCTGGACGACCTGCGAATCGGCGACACCGTCTACCGCGTCCTGTACGACTCCACCAGCGCCAACATGCTGCTGCACGGAATTGCGCTGGGGCTTTACTCCGGCCTGCTCGGCGTGGTGATCACGCTCTACATCATGTTCACGTACTTCGGCGCCGCACCCGAGGTCATCGTGCTGGGCATGCTCGCCCTTCCGATCGTGTTCCTGATCGAACTCCCCTTTGCCCGCATGGCGCGGCGCCGAGGCCAGGCCAGCCGCGCCTCCGGCTCGAGCACGACGAGCAACATCGAGGAGGGGATGAGCAACGTACTCGCCGTTCAGAGCCTCGGCGGTAACGAGCGGGAGGGCCAGCGATTTCGACAGGCGAGCGCGGAGTCGTTCAAGCGCTTCCGCACGGAGTGGTTCCTCGTGCTCACGTACCGGCAGGCCTTCAGCCTGGCGCTGATGCTGGGCCAGGTCCTGTTCTTCATCGTGATGGCGGGCCGCGTCATCGACGGCACGTTCACCGCCGGCGACTACTTCGTCCTCACGTACTACTACTTCGTCCTCAGCGCGACGTTCGGGGCCTGGGGCTTTGTGTACACGGAGTGGCAGGGCTACGTCGCCGCCATGCGCCGGGTGTTCTTCCTGATGGACCTGCCGGAAGAGAAGACGCGGGACGGCGTCGAACTGGACTGGATCAAGCGCGGCGTCGAGATGAAGGGCGTGGGGCTGACCTATCCGGACGGCCGCCGCGCGCTCCGCAACGTCGACCTGGAAGCGAGGGTCGGCGAGATCGTCGCGTTCGTCGGCCCGACCGGCGCCGGCAAGACGAGCCTCGCGTACATGGTGCCGGCCTTCGTTCAGGCGACCGAGGGCACGGTAAAGGTCGACGGCGTCGATCTGAAGGACGTGGCGGTGGAGAGCCTCAGGAAAGAGGTGTCCTATGTCTTCCAGGAAACGCAGCTCTTCTCCGATTCGATCCTCGAGAACATCCGCTACGGCAACCCGGCCGCGACCGAGGCGCACGTCGAGCGCGCCGCGCGCGTCGCGGGCGCCCACGACTTCATCGCCGCCCTGCCGGACGGCTACGGGACGAACCTCGGCACCGTGACCAGCAAGCTGTCGGTCGGGCAGAAGCAGCGCATCGCGATCGCCCGGGGGCTTCTCCGGGACGCCCGCATCCTGATCCTCGACGAACCGACCTCGGCGTTGGACCCCGAAACCGAGGCCTACCTGGTCGACGCCCTGCACGAAGCGGCGAAGGACAGGCTCGTCATCATCATCGCCCACCGCCTGTCGACGATCGCCAACGCGGACCGGATCTTCTTCCTGGAGGACGGCGAGGTCCGGGAGTCAGGTACGCACGAGGAACTGATGGCGATGCCGGATGGGCGGTACCGCGAGTATGTGTCGCTTCAGGCTGGTTCACAGGCTTGAGGGTCATACCGGGAGGGTCGAGGCCCTCGCGGTGACGCCGGACGGTTCGCGCGTCGTCTCCGCGTCGGCGGATGCGACGCTACGCGTTTGGAACCTCGAATCAGGGCGTGCCCTGCACACACTCGAGGGCCACGGCGCCGGCGTCTGGTGTGTCGCCGTAACGCCGGACGGCAAGCGAGCCGTTTCCGGTTCCTTCGACGCGACGTTGCGCGTTTGGGACCTGGCTTCCGGTCGGACACTCCAGGTGCTCCAGGGGCATGCGGCCGAGGTCTACTCTGTGGCGCTGACGGGCGATGGCCGGCGAGCCGTCTCGTCGTCCGCGGACACGACACTGCGGGTATGGGATTCACGGTCGGGCCGGGAGGTGCACGTGTTGGAGGGGCACACGGACGACGTCAAGTCCTTCGCCCTCACTGCCGACGGCACTCGTGCCCTCTCCGCCTCCTGGGACAAGACAGTCCGGGTGTGGGACTTGGAGGTCGGACTGGAGTTGTGCACCCTTGAAGGCCACACCGGCGCGGTCCACGCCGTTGCCGTCGCCCCGGACGGCAGGCGAGCCATCTCCGGGTCCGGCGACCGGACGCTGCGCGTCTGGAATCTCGACTCGGGCCGCGCATTGCATGCGCTCGAAGGACACACGGCAGAGGTCTATGGCGTGGCAGTGGCGCCGGACGGCGTAACAGCAGTCTCCGCGTCCGCCGACACAACACTCCGCGCCTGGAATCTCCAAACGGGCCGTGGCCGCCACGTACTTGAGGGACACACCGAACCGGCTTTCTCCGTGACTTTGACGCCGAACGGCCGGCGCGCCGTCTCCACCTCCCCGGACCGGACCTTGCGCTTGTGGAACCTCGAATCAGGGCAGCAGCTCGCTGCCTTCGAGTGCAACGACCGTGTACGCCCTAGCGCCGTCTCGCTCGACGGCCAGACCGTCGTCGCCGGTGACGCAAGCGGCATCGTTTATGTCGTTAGCGCCGGCACAGTTCGTCGAGACGCTCGGTCAGCGACCGCACGACTCTGAGCAGCTCCACGATCGCAGTCTCCGGAGACGTGACTTGAGGCCCCGTTCCGGCTCCGAGCCTGTCCTCGATCCGGGCGAGCTGTTCGACGAGCGTGCGGAGTTCGGGGTCGTGGAGCTTCATCACATAGTCCTTTAGTAGGGATTCGAAGGCGTGATCTTCCAGGCCTTTAGGGAGTGCACGCGGGTGTCGCCGCCGGCGGAGTAGACCCTCACGCCGATGCTGTCCCGGCGAGATGGATAGATGCGCCGGGCGATGGCCTGACGACTGTTGGCGAAGACCTCGACGACCGACTTGTCGACGAAGACCCTAAGCCTCAACCGCTCGCCGGGCGTCAACTCGAAGGGTGCCGCTTCGACGGCCTTCGGTGTGTCTTTGGGACCTGATCTGCGCGTATCGACCTTCAGCAGCTCGTCTTCGGCGTCGTAGAAGACGGCAGTCTCCTCCTGGCCGTCGGGCGACGAACAGACCTTGAGCCCGTACTCTGAGGCGGCGTCGGCTTCCATCTCGACCTGCAGTTCAAGGCTGTTGCCGGTGACGCCATCCATGGGCACCTCCTCGTCGCCTGGCACGACGAACGGCCCTTCCCGCACCTCGCCGTAGCGGAGCGCTTCGATCTCCTCCGGCACATCCATGCGGAGCAGCCCGTCGTCCCCGAGCGACAACACCCGTGGCAGGCTCAAGGTGCCGGACCAGCCATGCTTCGTGCGCGCTCCGAAGAGAGGCTCGTCGAGGATCCAGGCCCACATGATCCGACGGCCCCGGTCGTCGACCAGGCTCTCCGGAGCGAAGAACGAGTTGTCGACCCAGCTCATTTGGGCGTGAGACTCGGGATGGAACTGGTCGTTCTTCCATTCCCCGACGTAGTAGCGGCAGCCGAGCCGGTGGCTGATGCACAGGAGCACGTGCTTTCCGCCCAGCTCGAAGAGATCGGGGCAGGACACGTCCTCGTTGAGCGAAACACCTTCGACACCGTGGGCGAAGAGGTCGCCGGCGTACTTCCATTCGCCGTCGAGTGCCGGCGACTTTGCGACCGCCGGGCGTTGGCCGCCGAAGATCGCGTAACAGGTTTCGCCTTCACGCCATCCGAAGGGGTCCCACGAGCGGTACTTTCCGTGGTGCTCGTCTCCCTCCCCGGTCTTCGGAGTGATCGGGCTCGAATCGAGCTTCTTCCACTCGTTCAGGTCCTCGTCCAGCGCCACCGCCATCGCGTTGCCCTCGCCGTGCTGGTGGTAGCAGATCGTCGGCACGCCGTCCTCGTTCAGGAAACAGTTGCCGCTGTACATGCCGTCGAGCAGAGTCGTCGGATGGTGGCGCCAGTGGAACAGATCCCTGCTCGACATGTGGCCCCAGTGGTCGGACTTCTTGCCCAGTCGGGTGTCCTGGAAGATGTAGAACAGGTGATAGCGGCCCTTCCAGTAGATGGCTCCGTTCGGGTCGAAGGGCATCGCCACGCCTTCTGGCATGACGAAGTGGTAGCCCGGTCGCGCCTGGTCACTCAGGATGCGTTCGCGTAGTTCGCGAGCACTCTCGGCCGGCGCATCGGCCACCCGGGACAGCGCGATCGCAACGCAGCGCCACGCGCCGTCGGGCTCCCGCGTCATCCTGAACTCGAAGGAGCCGTTCCCGGTGGCCGATCGGAGCTTCACGAGGTCGACGGTCGCCGTGTCGCCGTCCACGACCACCGTCGCGTCATCGAGGAAGAACCGCTTCTCGGCGGCTCCGCTCCTGTCACTTTGCTGCTCCAGTTGTTCTCGTAGCTCGGCCTTCGTCGTACCGGAGTTGCTTCGCCACGCTTCCGCGAAGAAGGCGACCTGCCCGTCGATGTCCCCGGCTCTCGTCGCCGCGTCGTAGGCACGCAAAGCGGCCAGGATGTCGCCGATCACCTTGGTCGGGGGCCTGGTCGCACACTTACCTATCGTCAGAGCCATTGGCGGGTCGTCCTATGTTCCCCATGCTCGTTGTCGCTGTGGTAGACGTGAGTCGTGGACAGGATGACGACAATCCTGGTGGGAGATGGCGGCAGAGTCGTGATTCCGGCGGCGGTTCGTCGTAGAGCCGGTCTGTCGGCAGGAACGGTGCTGTATCTGCTCGAGACGCCGGTCGGGTTGGTCTTGATGAAGCGCGACCAACTCCGGGACCATGTCCGCGCCCAACTCGCCGGCCTCGATCTCGTATCTGAGCTGCTCGCGGAACGCCGCTTCGCAGCCGACGCGGAGGACACCACCTCAGGTTAGCCGCCTGCAGGCGAGCCGAGTGACTCCAGGTGCCTCGCGATGAGCATCTTGATCAGGGACTGCCGAGGCACTCCCAGCCTCGAGGCCTCTCGATCGAGGGACTCGATCATCCAGATGGGAAAGTCGACGTTGACGCGCCGCTGGTCGTGACCAGGTCGCCGTGCCTTCGTCAGCTCGAGGTACTTCATGATGCTCTCGCCGGCGTCGAACTTCCGGTCGAGTTCCTCCGCCTTAGTCTTCATAGAGTGCGACCTCCTCTCTGCGGGATCTGCGCACCGAGATGATCCGGATACGGTCTGTTCGGTAGGTGACGACGGCCGACCAGCAGGCCTCTCCGATTCTGCCGACCACGAGGAAGCGGGGCTCGTCCATCGTTCGGGCAGGCACTTCGATCAAGTCCGGGTCGTTCCATAGTTGCTGCGCGTCGCGAAAGTCGATGCCGTGCTTCGCCAGGTTCGACCTGCTCTTGCGGGCATCGAACTCGAACACCACGGTATAGAAACTATACCTTCTGTGTGAGGTGCGGCAGATTCAGTAGGGAGCGAGGCTGCGCCTCGCCGGTTGTCCCGGGCGTCACCGCTCCGCGGTTTCACCCGGAGGGCCGGCGGGGACGCCGGCGGACCCAGTGTGGAGCTTCTGCAAGCTGGCGAGGACGCTGCACGCAGTGTAGAGCCTCTTCAACCCGCCCCGGCCTGCAGCGCGGCGTACCTCCGGTAGCGCCCGCCGGGCACCGCCATCAGCTCCTCGTGCGTTCCATGCTCCCGGATCTGACCGTCCTCCAGGAAGTAGATCCGGTCGGCGTTGGCGATCGTCGACAGGCGGTGCGCGATGATGATGACCAGCCTGTCCTTCGCCGCTTCGTGGAGGGCGTCGACCAGGTAGGCCTCGGTTTCCGGGTCGAGCGCGGAGGTCGGTTCGTCGAGGATCAGGATGCGCGCGTCCCGCAGAAGTCCGCGGGCGATGGCGATGCGCTGCTTCTGCCCCACCGAGAGCTTGCTGGTCACGGTGCCGAGGTTCGTCCGGTAGCCGTCCGGCAGGGCGGCGATGAAGTCGTGCGCCCCGGCGACGCGCGCGGCACGCTCGACTTGCGCCTCGGTCGCGTCCGTGTTCCCGTAGCGGATGTTCTCGAGGATCGAGTCGGAGAACAGTTGCGTCTCCTGGAAGACGTAAGAGACCTGTTCCCGGAGGCTGTCGACCGACACGTCCTTCAGGTCGACGCCGTCGATCGTCACCGTACCTTCGGTCGCCTGAACGAAGGCCGGCACCATGTAGGCGAGGCTCGTCTTGCCCGCGCCCGTCGGGCCGACGAACGCCACGATCTCGCCCAGGCGGGCCTCGAGGTTGATGTCGCGCAGCGCCCGCCGTCCGTCGGGATACGTCAGCCCTACGTTCCTCATCTCGACGCCGCCGCTGATCCGGGGCAGTTCGACGCCCTCGCCCGTCTTCTCCGACGGCAGGTCCATCAGGAAGAACACCCGGCGCAGTCCGGCGATGTTGTCCTGCAGAACCGGGTAGATGAAGCCCATCCCGCTGAACGTCGCGCTCAGGACGAAGAAGTAGTAGTTGAGGACGAAGTAGTCACCGGCCGTGAAGGTGCCGTCGATCACGCGTCCGGCGATGACGACGAAGAACAGGACCTGGCTCAGCAGGAAGGCCAGGCTGCCGAATTGCTGGTAGGTCAGCTTGAGCAGCGACTCGATGCGGAAGCGCCGGAAGGACTCCTCGCTGGCCTTCCTGAATCGCTGGCCTTCGCGCTCGTTTCCACCGAGGCTTTGCACGGCGAGCACGTTGCTCATGCCCTCTTCGATGTTCGCCGTCGTCGCGGCGCCCGAGGCGCGGCTGGCCTGGCTTCTGCGGCGCGCCATCCGCGCGAAGGGGCCGACGAAGACGAGCATGATCGGCAACGACAGGGCCGCCAGCAGAATGACTTCGGGCGCGTCGCCGAAGTACGTGTACATCATCATCGCGCTGATCGTGATGCCGAGTGCGTGGGAGTAGAACTCGAGACCCACCTCGTAGAGAACGCGGCTGACGCTCGTCGTGTCGTAGAGGACGCGGTAGATGCTGTCGCCGATCCGCTGGTCGTCCAGGGTCGTCATCGGCAGGCGTTTGATCCGCCCGGCCAGTTTCGTCCTGAGCAGGTGGTTCATCGACTGGGTCAGGCGCAGGTGCACCCGGAAGTCGAGGAGTCCGAGAATGCCGCCCATCAGGCCGGAGCCGCGGTTGGCCTCGTTCTCGGTCCGGGTGGCCGTGTCGTGCCCCTGGGCCAGGGTGCCGTGCCCCTGCTGGAGGAGGACGGTGGCGCCGCCCGACGAGGCCGCGGATGCTCCGGTGGGCATCCCGGTCGCGGACCTGACGGTGCCCCGGTTCGTCGTGAACCCGAACACGGTCACCATGAAGACGCCGAGGACGAGTATCCACGCCATGATCTCCAGCGGGCCCTTCCCGGCCAGGAGCAGCACGAAGGGGCTTAGGTAGGAGGGGAAGCCGGCCGCGTCCACGATGGGCATGCCGAGGATGACGTGATCGACGACGATCTTGCCCGGCCACGGCGCGACGAGCAGCCGGAACGCCATCTCCGCCGCCAGCAAACCGAACTTCGCGGCGACCCGCGCCTTGAAGAGGCGCATGTAGACGAGGGCACGCCCGAAGATGCGCAGGACTTCGCGGAACGGGATGTCGGTCCGGGTGTCGAGCGTGCTCGCCGAACGGTCGAGCGCTTTCTCTCCCTCTCGCAGCCTTGCCCGCCATGATTGGCGGAGTCGCGGGAGTCGGGGGGCGGCTGCCGGCTGCGTCAGATCGACCCTTCCGGAGGCGTCCGGCCAAGGCGCCGGCCGCCAGGCAGCGCCGCTCGCCAGCCCGCGCGCAGGCGGCGGGACAGTTCCTCGATCTGCTCGCGGCGACCTGGATCGGAAGCCAGGTTCTCGTACTCGAAGGGATCTTCCTCGAGGTCGTAGAGTTCGCGCTCCGTCTCGCCGCCCGCCGGTCTCAGCGGCGTCCATTCCGTGTAGCGGTAGCGCTGGGTGCGAAGGGTGCGTCCGTGGAAGGGCCCGCGCTTCGATTCCGAGAAGGCCGCCGACTTCCATGGGCGGGCCGGATCGTTGAGCAGAGGCCTGAAGCTCGTGCCTTCGAGCTTGTGCGCCGGCGCCGGCAGGTTGCACAGGTCGACGAGCGTCGGGTAGAGATCGACGAGTTCCACGAGTCCGCCCGCGACCTCACCGGCCTGCCGGCCGTCCGGGAGCCGGACGATGAGCGGCACTCGGGTTGACTCC
>JAPVWO010000211.1 GCA_027493375.1 Candidatus Multivorans thiocomprendens
CGAACGGCGGAAGGCGATCATCTCGCTCGCGGCGGCGGCCTTCGTCTTCGGCATTCCCTCGGCCCTCTGGCAGCCGTTCTTCCTGAATCAGGACAACGTGTGGAGCGTCGCCCTGATGTCGTGCGGCCTGTTCTTCGCCCTGATCGCGATCCGCTACGGCGTCACCCGCTTCCGTGCCGAGATGATCAACAGCGGCGACCAGGACATGCGGGTAGGCGCCTGGTGGGACTGGGCGATCCGGCTGGTCGCGATCGAGGCGGTGGTGCTCGTTGCCTGGATGATCTGGAGCGCCCGCAACGAGCCGCTCTGGGGGCCTCTGGGCGTCGGCAACATGTTCGCGCAGTGGATCGTCGTCGCCGTGGTGCTGATCGCGCTCAACGGCGTTTTCCTGCGCGGCCTGAAGAAGCGCGCGTCGAAGGCGTAGCGGAACGCACGTTCCTCGGATTCCGCGTCGGCCATCGGCTGGTCGACTCGCCCATCGAAGCGCAGGAAGCCTCGACAGTCGTTTGACGTCCGAAACCCGCCCGTGGTAGGTATCCGAGATCTTTCACGGAGGTCCTCCACCAGGGAGGTCCTCCGCAAGCAGGAGGTTCTCGATGAGGAAGTACTGGCTGGCTGCCGCAACCATGATCGCTACCGTGGCCGCTCTCGCTGCGCCTGCGGCGACAGCCCAACTGGGCAACTGCGAGATGAGGTTCGAGTTCTATCCCGACAGCGTCATGAAGAACGGCGTCTGTCAGGGAGAGGGCAGCTTCTGTCTGAACTTCTACTGGGAGTGCGACGGCCAGCCGTATCCCATTGACTACAGGTCGGAGCCGGGCCACTTGACCGTCCCCCAAACTCATCTCGCGCTTCTGGACGGGAGCAACGTGTCAGCCGAGCCGGGTACCCAGTTCGCTCTGCCAGATGCCTCCTGCAAGACTCGCAGTCTCTTCGATGCCCTGGATCGGCGAGAGAGCTCGCCCATGCACGTTGCGAAGGAGCCGGAACCGCCGGTCAGTCCGGCGCTCTTGACACCCGCCGCGCCGTGAGCGATTCCCATGGCGCCGGACTCCGTCCGCGCTTTGCCGGAACCACTTTCGCGACCGCGGCCGTCTTGGCGGCGGCGTTCACGCTCAGTGCCGAGGCCGACGGCCCGCGTCTGGTACGGATGTCGGCACTGGATCTCCCGGAGGAGGTCGCCACCGCCAGCGATGTGCGGTTGTGCAACGACGGCTCTCTGCTGCTTGGCGTTGGCGGCAACGGTATCTACTCTTGGGAGGCAGGAGCGAGGCACGCCGAACTGGTGGTCACTCTCGCCGGATCGAGTTTCGGCGTCATCCAGGACTACTCGAACGTAGGCGGTTCATCGTCAGGATCGGTGGCCTTTTCGAGTTCCGCGTACGGCGTCTACCGTCAGGACGACGGCGGAATCAGGTCCTTCAAGGAGGTTGAGATCGTAGGTGACGTCGATCGGCGATACGCCAGGACCGTCGCTGTGGGACTCAGCCGTAGCGCGGACGGCGACTACGAGGACCGACTCGCTTGGCTGATTGCCGAGGACGGAACGGTTCGCGGGATTCTCCCGAGGCGAGCCGCCGAAACCAGTCACTGGTCCCTAGCAGGCGACTTGGGCGTGGCCCGAATCCTCCCAGAAGACCGAGTCTTGATCATTCCTGGCATTGAGCCGGATGTCTTCGTTTACCACTGGGACGGTCGACTTCTCGACACGCTTGGAACCGGGACGTTCTTCGCCGACAGCCCCTGGCGGATCAGTCCGGATCAAGAGGAGTTGTTGACGGAACCCTCCTGGTTCAGGGCTTGGCTGAGTCGATACAGGATTATCGACGAGGCCGTCGTCGACGACCGGGGCAACGTCTTCTTCTTCGTTCGCCATGTGCCCACGGAATTGCCATACCCTGCACACGTCACATCGGGTCCTCAAGGGCGAATCACCGGAGGACTGACCGTCGTCGACAGAACGGGCAACCTGAGACCGGTGCCGCTGTCGGATGCGCAGGTTGCCCAGATGATGGAGTTGATCCAGGATGCCGGCTATGACATCACCAGCGAAGAGGAGTTGGTTCGCGGAGGCGCCATTGGCGACAGAGCGCTGCTAGAGGAGTTCGGCCGCATCATGGAGACGTCCGACATTCCGCAACCACGGCGCACCAGGGTTTGCTGGGACCTCGTCCATGCCCACATCGACGATCTCCAGGCCGCTACCAAGGCCGACTGCGTGGTTGAAGCCCAGATCGCCGATGCACGCCTGCGGGCCGATCTTCGGGGAGACAGGGCCGTCATCCTGCTTCGGGGCGACACCTACGGTGCCGTGGCGACGATCAGACAGTCGGAGGCATTCGAGGCGCGGTTGGTCCCGCCCCAGAGTTGACGGACCGGAACATGCGAAGTCCAGTTCGGCTTCTGCTCGCGGCTTCCAGCCTTCTGGCGACTCACCAACTGGAAGTCGGTCTTCTCGGCCTTGGCACGGAACCGCTGCAGGTAGGCATTGTCGCAGCGCCGGTGGAGATGTGGGCAGAGGTTCCCAGGAGCCTCCTCCCGACGACCACAACGGACGCACCGGCGTTCTCCGTTCCGCGCAGCGGCGGCCCATGGCGCTTGCAAGCCCATGGCGGCGGCCATGCATCGACGTGGCAGTACGTCTCTGATGGCGGAGCCGCAGTAACGCTGAGGCTGCTGCCGGCAGCCGACTTCCGGTTCGTGGTAACCGCAGGCGGTACCCCTCTGCCGGACGCCCGCTTCTATCTGGTCAAGCCAGGACGGGGATCGCCTCCGGACGTGCTGGGCTTTGAGGTCTCCGACGGCGAAGGGGTGGTGACGCTCCCTCTGCCGATTTCGGAGGCTTCTGCCGCAGTCGTCTCGCATGACACACGGTCTGCCGAGCCATTCCAGAACTTCAGGAACGCACCGCCGGAGATCGAACTCGGGCGAGGCCTGACGGTGAGCGGCCAGGCCGTGGACGAGGAGGGAGAGCCGCTAGCGGAGGTGCGGCTTAGGGGCTTGTCCTTTGTTCCCGACTCTTTCGGACTGATGCAGAGGCATAGGGGACGAACCGAAGCTGACGGGCGTTTCGCGATCAGCGGCTTCTCGCCTGGTTCGGCCTCGTTGCAGACCGAGGAGGGCGACTTGGCTTTCTCCGCGACCTTCGACCTCAATGGGTCGACGAATCTCGGCCCTGTCGTGTTGAGGGCTCCCGAGATCGCCTGGGTCCAGGCGGTCGACTCGCGGGATGGACAACAGGTCCCCGGCGCCAGGGTTCAGGATCCGAGCGGCTACTGGACGTCCGTGGGTGAGGATGGGCTGGTTCGCCTGTCCCTCGACTTCGGCCGCGACATCGTCGTCCGCGCCGAGGGATACATCCGAACGCAGTTCATTCTGCCGGTGCGCGCTGGCGCAACGAAGGAAGAGCCGTTCATCTGGGCTTCGTTTCGGCCCCGCCCGCTGCCTGGGCCCGTGGCTATGTCCTCGGCCAGGACGACTACAAGCCGGTGGCAGGCGCCTCGGTGTCCTACACCCGACCATCGGAGTTTGGGCCGTTGTTGGCGCCGGCATTGGGCCACGTGGCGACGGTGACGACGAACGACGAAGGCTACTTCGAGATACACGGCCTCGAGTTGGGAACGGCGACGCTCAGGCTTCAGGCAGAGGGATTCGCCTCCCGGGATCTCTACGTTGAAGTACCTGCGATCCAGGGAGTCGATGTCGGCGTCGTGGAGCTCTCGCGCGGGCGCAGGGTCACGGTGCGCTCCGACGTCAACGCGGGCCTGGTCGTGCTAGATGTGGGAAGAACAGGCTTGTCACATGATCGACTCAACGGGAAGCTGATCGAGGGACGAGCCGAATTCACCGCCGTGCCTGAGGAACGGTTCGACGTCCTGGTCTATCTGGACGGCGATCCGGTCTGCGAGAAGCACGAGGAAGATACGGAGGGTGACGAGGTCATCACTTGCAACCACAGCGCAGCGAGGGTCAGCGGACTGGTGACTAGGGGCGACCAGCCGGGGGACGGAATACTGGTGTGGAAGCGTGTGAACGAACCGGATCTGCCGGGGGGATTCGTGAGGCACAGGTCGGGTCCCTTCACCAGAACCGAAGAGTTGGCCCTGACCCGGAGCGTGGAACTCACGGTGCCATTGGGGAGCGACGGTAGTTACCGCCTCGAATCGGTTCTTCCCGGCGAATGGGAGGTCATCTGGGCGCCAGTATCAGGCGGGATACAAGATGCGCGTTCCGTCACGGTGCCGAAAGCCCGAGAGGCCGTACTGGACTTTCGGTACGACAGCCTCTCGATCGCGGGCAGGGTTGTCAATCCTGATGGTCAACCTGTTGCGCTAGCGAGCGTGACGGCCTTCCCAAGTCGTCGAACGGTTGGTACGAACCGAGATGGTCGCTTTGAGATTCTTGGATTGGAACCTGGAGTCCACCAACTGCGGGCGCGGTTCCGGCACTCGCACTCCGCCTTGGTTGATGCCGAGTCGTCCGACTGGGGAAACCACGAATTCGTGCAGCTGATCCTTGAGGACCGTCCTCACGCGGGAGAGCTGGAGATTGTGCTCAGGGGCAGCGACAGCGGCTTCTGCTTCGTGGAGATGGACTCGGCTCTCCAGAAGATCGTTCAGATCAATGCCGGCGTTGCCAGAGTGACTCCCGCGCCGCCCCTTCCGAACAGGCTGCGTCTTGCCTGCCTGACGGATGGCAGGTGGATTCTGGACGGTTGGCGGGATCTGCGGACGGCTCTGGACCGGGGCATTGAGTTCAATCCGCTTGACTCGACGTCATCCATCACCCTCGTCGGCGAAGCGTCTTCGGCAAAGGTGGAGATCATCGGGCCAGGTGGGTGGGATCTCGGCTGGCTCCGTCTCTGGTTCAACGGCGTTTCGGCCTTCTCGGTAGGCGAGACGGTCCCGAACCTGCCCGTCGGCGAGTACACGGTCCGCTTTCAGAACCAGGCACGGACCCTGTGGACCGAGCGGCGCCGCGCTACAAGGGTCGAGGTCGAAGATCTCTGACTCGCTGACGGAGACGGACCGCCCGTTGCCGCGAGCGTTGGCGATAAGATGCACCTGCGGTCCGCCCTCGATGTCCGCCCGGTAGGTACAACTGTCGACGGGGACTACCCGTCACAAACACACTCTGCGCGCGTCCGGTGTCGGCCTCCGATCGCTCCGCCCCCTACGGGCGACACCAGGACCCCATGGGGCGAACCGGGTCGCTGCTACTGCCACCTCGGCCTCGTGTGGAGTGGGACGTTCTCGGTTGGCGCAAGTCGGGCCTTTTCAGTTGTCATTGACTGCCTGCGGGCAGACAGGTGGCCTGAGTCCTTGCGGAACGAGGTTTCCGGCTGACTATAGGGCCTTCCCTCCGGTTCTCCTCGGTGCCAACTGAAGGCGGTTTTTCCGCAGGCCGACCTCGCCCCGATAGGCTGACTGTCAACCCCCCCTGACAAGGAGGCCCCGGATGAACGAGAAGTTCGTCCAACTCTTGGTTCTGCTAGGGGCGATTGCAGCCATCGTGGCGGCGTCGCTTCTCGTCCTCGACCGATCCACCGAGAAGACGCCACTCACGAGGGAAACACTCGGAGCGGAAGTTGCTTCCTCTACGAAAGCGCAACTGGTTCCCGAGGTCGCCAAGATCACCGAAGAGGTGACGAAGGCCGTCTCCGGCTTGGCTGGTCTGA
>JAPVWO010000212.1 GCA_027493375.1 Candidatus Multivorans thiocomprendens
CGTTTCGTTGACGGCATCGAACAAACAGAGAACGACGATCAGAACAGGAACGCCGCCTGATGATCAACCCACCGTACACGAAATTTGACCATAGCTCGATGTCGTCTTCTCCTCGACGACTGCGACGCGATAGAGGTGCTCTATCGCCTCCTGGACCGAAAGGGGCACGCTCTCGACGCGGCTCGGTGTCAGCGAGCCTCCCCGTAGCCGTCCTCAGTCACATGCGTGAGGACCTCGGTCTGGCTGAACATATGAGCGGCCTGTTCCGAAAGTCTGCGCGCTGAGGCCTCGAAGTAGGCCGGCTCCACCTCGACGCCGACGCTGTTGCGCCCCCACTTGGCCGCGGCCGCTTGGGTCGTTGCGGTGCCCATGAAGGGGTCGAACACGGTATCGCCAGCGAAGCTGAACATACGGATCAGGCGCTCAGCGATCTCCAGCGGATAGGGAGCCGGGTGGTGCCGCGTCGAGGCCCCGCCAACGCCCTCCCAGACCTGGCGGAACCAACGGTGGTGGAGCTCTGCCGGGATCAGGCTCAGGACCTTCGCCGCAGGCGTCGGACGACGGTACCCACCTGGCTTCCGCTGCATGAGGATGAACTCGATGTCGTTCTTGATGACTGCGTTCGGTTCGTAGGGCTTGCCCAGAAACGCACCGCTGCCCCCCACCTCGAACGCAGCGTTGGCGATCTTGTGCCAGATGATCGGCGCCAGGTTGTCGAAGCCGATGCGCCGGCAGCGTTCTTGGATGGAGGCGTGAAGGGGCACGACGCTGTGACGACCGTGCCTTCGCCGCGACAGGCACACATCCCCGACGACGCAGACCAGACGGCCGCCCGGTACGAGCGCCTCGTAGCACCGCCGCCAGACCTTGTCGAGCTGGTCCAGGAACTCCTCGTAGTCGGCCACCCAGCCCAACTGACCTTCGGAGTCGGGGTACTCCTTCAAGGTCCAGTAGGGAGGCGACGTGACGACCAGGTGGATCGACTCGGGTGAGAGTGGTGGCTCGTCGCGGGAGTCGCCACAGAACAGGTCATGGCGCGTCGGAACCTCAGCCAGCCGAGCTTCTATCTCGGCTGTGGCCTTCGGGTCCCTAGCCAGTTTCGGCAGGTCCCGGCGGGGATTGTCGAGTGTCTTCCAGCAGTCCGGCACCAAGCTGGCGAGCCGATCACTCGACCTGAAGTCTGCCTGTGCCGGCACCGTAGTCATGGGTCCCACAGTACCACCGGCCAGGTGATGCGGCCGCTCGAGCAGATCGTCGCGTTCGCCTGCCGGTGAGCGGCCCTCCGGGCTGCAGTCTCACACGGCCGATGGGTCTCAGCGTTGCTGGCTTGTCTGCTCCACCAGACGCCGGAACCTCGACGACTTCGGCAGCTCCGGATCGCCCCCGAACGCGGCCCGGTAGATGATCAGACTGTGCAGATCGACGAAGGACCGTCGCTTGGCCGGGGTGTGGTGCCAGGCGTCGTGGATGCGGTGTCGGGCGAACAGCGCCTAGTCCATGCCGTCGCCGAGTGCGTTCACCAGCTCACGCAGCGGCCCGCGGTCCTTCGCGTCGATGCCGAGGAACGAAACCAGGAACGACACGATCCGGTCGGCGATCTCGCGGTTCCGGCGGTTCCAGAGTTCCGCGAACGTCTCCTCGACATCGATCATGCGCACTAGGCAGCGGATCATCCCGGAGTTCTTCCGAAACACGTCCGCGTACCAGGCGACGATCGTGCGCACCATGTCGTAGGGGTCCGTCGAGATCGAGTTCCGGGAAGGTCGACATCTCGTAGGCGACGTACTCCCGGCACAGCTCCTCGAGAGGCGCTTCGGCTGTCGAAGTAGATGTAGAAGGCGCCCTTCGCCACTCCGGCCTGGCTGCTGACCCGGCTGATCATCAGCGAGTCCACGTTCGTCGTTTGCAGAAGCTCGCATCCGGATGCCATCAGGCGAACCCGCGTCCGCTCGCCCTTGGCCTTCCGCAGGCCCTCCTCGGCCGCCAGCGCTTCATGGAAGGCTGCAGGTTGCCGCGGCCTACCGACTATGTTCAGACGGAAGGGAGAGTTAGGGGTGACCTTCACGGCGAGCGAACGGCCGCGATAGCAGAGGCAACGTCGGAACGCGTCATGCCCGCACGACGAGCTTCCTGACGCGCTCGCTTCATGACGTCGTCAAACTCGCCCTTCCAAGGCCCGAGCACGGCCCCGTCCGCCTCACCGCCACCCGCGAACTCGACATCACGCCTAAACTCCGCCCTAGTGCGGACGGTCTCGGGCATGATCGCCTGGCTGCTGGAGGATCTCTTGGTCGCCTGGAACTCGGCCATGGGCAGGACTCTACCCCGTTCGACCCTGCAACCGGGAAAAGGACTACTAGAAGGCGTGTGGGCGGACTTCGAAGAACGACTCATGTGGTTGGCCGGCAACTCAAGTGTCGGCCCGTTTGTTCTGGCTGCCTTGGCCCCTCCGTGAACCGTTGTAGGCCATGAGGGCTGCGTCGGCGGTGCCGCAGGTCTTCCATAGCTCGGGGACCATTTCGCAGAAGCGTCGCACGTAGCCGTGTAGAAGCTCGCCTTCACCCTCCGCCAGCTCACCGAAAGCCAGTTCTGTCAGGGAATCCCCGACGAAAGCCGCCCAGTCACTCAGGTCCGCCCGGCTCGCCGCAGCAACCATCAGGATCTGCACTGCTTCAGGGAGGGCGATCGGGAACTCAGTGTCCCAGCGGTACCTTCTCAATACGATGCGGAGCGCGTCCGCAAGCTGCACGCTCCGTGCGATCGCGGCGACGGACGCCAAGCTCGCGAGAGTGTCCAGAATCTCGGCGGGACTCGTGACCTCGTCCAGCCGGTAGTCCGAGCGTGTGAGCGCGTTCGCCGCCATGTCTGCTTGCACTGTAGAGATACGGAAGCTAGTTGCTGAGGTCCTGAGCGCCGAAAAGTCAGCGGGCGTCGCCGCCTTGTCTGTGTCGAGTTGTACTCGGATTGCCCGGGCGAACTCCTCTGGCAGCGCTCGGTCTTCCTCGGGTTCCTCCAGCGGTCCTGGAGCGTAGAGGACGAATTCGTCGCCGGCCTGATGGAGTTGCTCAGGGCCCATCACATGTCTGAGCTCCCGGATTAGCCCCGCCTCCACTTCGTTCTGGTACCGGTCGACTACTCGCACTATGCGACCCCAAAAATGGGTTCGTAGTCGCTCGGCCAGCGCGAGGGTCGGATGTCGCCTAGGCTCCAGTCGCAGGTCCACAAGGGCGCGCAGGAAGTACTCCCCTACCACCGATTCAAACGCGGAGTCCTTCAGGGCAATACCGGCGGCTAGCATCTGCCGTTGGATCACGCCGGCTTGTGCCAAGGCGGCCAAGCGTCGGTAGAAAGGAGGCTCCTCCGCGAGCTGTGACCCTGCCGACAGTCCGCTTGAAACAAGCACGTACAGAAGCGAGTAGGCGCGAAAACCAGAGCTCTTCGCGCTTGTGTCGTCCTTGCGCATCAGGGCCACCAATTCGTTGAGCGCCGGATTCACTTCGGGGCGGTCAACTGAGAGGCGACAGCCCACCTCGATGGCGCCTAGCTGGGAGACTCGGTCTCCATTGCGAAGGACGAACTCGAACGCTTGCGCGAGCTCGGCGCGGCTCATGCCGTCGACCCGAATCTGCGCACTGAGGTCAGGGTGGGAGGCCATGTAGAGACTCTGCAAGAAGCCTTCATATGGTCGCCAAGCGGCCAGTTCCGCAAGGCGCTCCCGGGCGCCAAGTGCGGCGTGACAGCGGACCGAGACGCTGTTGCGCCGTGCGCCGACGAGTCGCTCGAAGTACGTTCGAGATGGAGGAGTTGCCAGCCGCGGATCGAGTCCAGGGCTGCGAGCACTCTCGGCAAGAAACTGTTCTTGGACATGCGGCGTGTTGTGAAGATCCCTGAGGAAGTCGTGCACCTCTTCGCCGCGGAGGCTCCTCTCTTCAAGGATGCGGCGCCAAGACGAACAGGTCTCCGCTGGCAGGCCCGTGTCGCTTGCGAGCGCTTCAAGGCAGCGAAGTCTTGTGTTCCGGTCGGGCGACAGAGTCAGCCACCCGTGCATGGCGACCTGACGCTCGCCTTGGGCGAACACGAGCGTGGGTTGGTGGCTGCCGGTCTCGGCTTCGATTGACCATTCGTTGCCATCGATGTCCCGAAGGGTCGCTCTAGAGGCTCCACCGAGGGCCCTTTGGACGCAAGCCACGATGGCCGACACCGATGCACTGAAGTCCGAATCGCCGACGTTCAGAATGGTGTCGATCTGGACCCCGTAGTTGTCACGCATCCGAACGTCGCGCGCCAAGGTCTCTCGCAGAATGGGCGGTATGGACTCGAGAGCCAGTAAGGCCATCGTGGTTCGGATCTCCTCGGCCCTAGTCATCGCCCGGTTCCATCGTCTCAGGAGGGTTGTCTGCGACATGCGAGACCGTGAAAAGGAACCTCTCCGCGAGGCCGGAGTACAAAGTGGGATCGGTGTCCCGAATGGGCCTCAGGAGCCGAGTCTCGACCCAGTCCCAGTAGTGTTCTCTCACGGCTGGAGAGACATCCGAATCCGGTAACAGAAGCCGGACCAGTTGCTCGGCCCGATCCCCCTCCATGCTCCTAACTTCTCCTTCCGAGGAGAGCCGGTGGGCCCAACCGCGAAAATCGATCTGGCTTAGTATCCAGTCTGATCTCGTCCGTGCTTCAGCGACATCGGGATCACCCAGCCATAAGCCCTTCAACGTGGCGACGAACGCACCGACCGTGGCGGAAAGCCACTGTGACTCGTCGGGGAGTCGAAGGTGCTGGCCCATCCGCGCGACGAGTACGCTTTCGCGCACGGCCCTGAGTTCCGAGGTCTCGTCAACGCGATCGTGATTGACCCTCGAGTTCAGCAAGTGTCGGCTTAGCTCCTCACCTTCTACGGGAACGAAAAGGTAGCCGAACCTGCGGAGCCACGTTCTGTAGGTCAGCCTGTCAGCTGGTGAGATCGTCTCGGCCGAGACGAGCATGTCGAGGATGTCGAGCGTCGAAATGGTTGGTACAGACCGTCCAGGGCCATCGGCGTATTGGTAGCTGTTGAGAAATCGATCATCGGAGACGATCGCGTCGCACCGATCTGTCAGGGCGAAGAGCTCCATCGCCGGGTGGGCTGTGGGTGTGCCGTCCGACTTTGCTTGCGGTACGACAGGGCCGAAGTGAACCCGTCCAGCTACGATTCGTGTGCGAACGGCAGTCCGGATGCGCTCAAGGATCTCATGTGCTTGTTCGGAAAGGTCTTCGTAGGCGAGTAGATCGACGGCCTCAGATACTGTGTCGGGTGTAACGAAGGCGGTAAAGCCGGCGTCATCTAGGCGCTCAAGAAGGCCCAGATGGAGGAAGTACGTCGTAGCGAGACCGTCGAGATACAGCGTCGCTTCTCTCGATATAGTAGGTTGATTGGGCCATGGCCGCTCCTTACCGTTCAGATACCAGCCGGCCTTTCTGTGCTGTTCGTCCGTCAAGATACTGTCAGCCCGGAGGCGGTCGACGATTGCCCGACAACTGCTCAGCACATGGCTATGGGCAGTGAGGTCGACTTCTTCTTCCATCAGGGAACCGACGCGGTGCACGGGAAACGGCCGCACGACGACGCGCTGCTCGCTAGCGTTATGAGTTGCTCCGGCTTCAGCGATCAGCATGGCTAGCTCATTGCCAACGTGTGTGGCAAGCTCGTTGTCGATGCTCGTTGTCGGTTCGAGCCTCGAGATTCGACGCTGAGACAGTAGCTTGCTGATGCGGTGAGCTTCGCGGACGCGACTCGGCTGGTGAAAGGAGGCGTTCTGCGTTTCTTCGAATAGCCAAGCCAAGGTCGAATGCGGAAGATAGACGACGTCAAAGGCGTCCAGCGTTTCATCCAGGAGGTTCAGCAGTCCGAGCGTGAGCAAGGCGGCAGGGTCGAGCCCCACCCGACCGCTTTGGTTGCAGGGGACTGGAGGCCGCTTGCCGCTGTATGCGGGGATGGGGTGCCGTCGTCGTGGATCGGCTTCCGAGCGGTTGAGAAGTGCGGGGAGCAGCATCAACCTGGAGAGTGAGCCGTTCAGAGCGTCAGCCACGAGAAAGGCAGGGACCTCCCCGCGCTCGAGTTGTTCCAGAAGACTGGCGCGCTGCTCATGCCACTTCGGCCGTTCGCTCAGGAGAGTCGGAAGGTCCATCTTCTGGAAGGGCCCATCGGGTCCCGAGAGTTCGACTGCTTGATTGAACCAAGTCCCGACCAGGGGCTCGTCGTCCCAGCCCGCCTGCACCGCCAGTAGGTAGATCCCGGCGAGAGCACCGGCGTTGTCCTTCGCCTTCTCGGCGGCAGCGGAGGCAAGTTCCTTGGCTCGTGGTAGACCCAGGCCGGCGGCAAGCCGGGCGGTGCCGGCGAGGTCTCGCCAGTCCCTGTTTTCTCGGGCTTGGTACTCCGACTCGACGAGTGTGGAGAGTGAGTCCCAATCTCCGAGGGCAATTGCCAATCGGACTTGGAGGTGTCGATAGTTGGGGTGGTCTTGAGAACCGGTGAGACGCCGAAGAAGGGCTTGGGCCTCCATCAAGGAACCTTGGTAGAAGAGCGACCAACAGGAGCAGAGCTTCAGGGTCTCTGACTGCTCTACGAGGTCTTGGTTGGCGTCCAAGAACTCAGCTAACCGGTTGTACTCCTGGGCTTCGGCGAGCGCACTAGCGAGTTGCTCGCCGTGTTCCAGCCACTGAGTCCTTCCAAAGAGCATCTCAGCGTAGTGGCAGAGTTCGGTCTTGGCGTTTGTGGCGGAGAGCTCCTCGACAACAGCGACAAGGTCAGGCAACAAGTCCGTCTCCTCAAATCGTCGCTTCGCGGAAACCGTTGTGTCTTCTCCTTCGGCTTTGGCGATTCTTGCGTGGAGTCGATCCGCTTCGGCGGAAGGGAGTCCGTCCTCTAGGAGTTGACCGAGACGGCTTTGAGCCTGTTCCATGCGGCCCGCCTGTGCGAGTGCATCGACCTCGAGAGTGCCGAGGGCCGTCTGATCCACATGAGGGGCGAAGTCATCCCGGTGTTCGGAGATGTAGTCTGCAACGACACCGGGTGCGCCCCGCGTAGTGGCAAGGGCCAATCGGGCAGCAACCGTGACCGGGGTAGTGCCTCCGTGTCGGGTGGTCTCGCGCCGGATCGCCCGGTCGACTTCTTCTAAGTCGACCTCGACACCGCATTGCACCGCTAAGGGAACTAGTCGAAGATGCCGTCCGGGATCCCGAAGCCTAATCTCAAGATCCATGCGGGCCGCGTGTCGACGCTCAGGATCCGCGAGTTCGAGCCACAGGGCGTACTCCTCGGAAAGATCGGCTGCGGCAGGGCAGCCAAGGTCGTGCGCGGAAACGGACGCAGAGCGAAAGTGCCGACTCGCAATACGGCGACATCGAAGCCCCGGGCTGTCCGAGGCAAGCGGTAAGTCAGCCGCGAACGTAGGTATCTGAACCCGCACGGCATCGCGAAGCTCCGCAGGCACCGTCTGCAGCAGATGCGCAAGCGCGGTGAGGTGATCCAGCGCCGGTGGGTTGTCGTCGGTTTGGTTGGCCACTACGCTAGCAACTGCTTCGGCCCTATCCCAGTCCCCTAACTCAAGGAGGCAAGCGAGAAGGCAAGTCTTGCCATCTGCGTCGAGATCGGTGACTTCCAGCTCCGCATCATCAGCCCACCGAACGGCCGCCATTGGAGTCTTCTTGCGGGCGACAACTCCGAGAGCCGCCGATCGCGCCATGGGAGACTCGACACCGGACAGAACAGTCAGCGCATCTTGAAGGTCCTTCTCTTGAGAGAGAATCAACGTGGCCGCGATTGTGACCTCCTCTCCGCTAACCAAGTCCTCAGCTCGTTGAAGGAGTTCCTTTGCCCTAGGCACTTGATCTGTCGGGGCCAAGAGCCTGGCGCACCACGCCAAGGCGCGGCCACGCACGGCGGGTGTACCAGCTGAGTACTGACCACTCGTCAACGCGGTGCCGAGTTGCAGACAGCGCTGAGTCGTTTCGAAGTCTTGGAGGAAGCGGCCTCTCTTGATCTCTTCAAGGTCGTTTCCAATGGCTCTGTCGACGACAGACGCAGCTGAGTGGCCGTACTGAGGTGCTGAGTTCTTCTCTTCATGGTCATCCTTCCACTCTCTCAGTCGGTCAGCGCTATACAACTGGGGCTCGACGCGATCCACGATCCTGTGATGGTGACGGCACAGCAGGATCAGGTTGGAAATGTGGTTGAGCTCATCCTCGCTGAGATGAGGGTTCCACCGTGGATGAGCGGGATTGCCGGGCTTCCTTGGGTGTATGTGGCATACCTCGCCAACAGGGACCGTGCGCCTCTCTGTCACAGGTAGCGTGCAGTCAGGATGGGCGCATTGGTTCCCGCTCAGCGCGAAGAGCACGTTGCGGGTCGAAGGCGACGGATCCTTCATTGCCGACGTTCGGCTTTGCGGGCGCGGCGGCAGTTGGAAGTGCCGAAGAACCGTCGCCGATGCGCAGGTTTCAAGCGCTGGCCCTCAAGGCGACTGAAAAGAGAGACTCTGCTCGCGCCTGAAGGCTAGTCCGCAGGGCCGCAGGAATAGCGTGGTGGTGGCGAGAAACCCTCAGGCTGGCGTTGAACGCGGGAACGAGAGGGGGGCTCTCTGCTGCTTGTTCTTCGATCCGGAGACGGCGTATAGGGCCTACCGATAGTGGTAGGCGATTCGGGTCGGTTCGCGGCGCAAGGGGTCCGCTCGGCGCGGGTGCGGCAGTGAGGAACCAAGTGAAGCTGTCGGCTTCGCAGCCGACATCCACGACACGTGAGACTTGAAGGCCCTCCACCTTCTCGACGTCCCGGACCGCGGAGAGGATCGCTTCGCCCAAGCTGGTCGCTTCGCGGTGGAAGTCGATGTGGTGCGTTTCGTCGATACTGCCAACTGTGGCATCGTCGCAACCGGCTTCAAAGAGAGCGTCGACAACCCGTCTGGACCGTAGATCGGCGCCTTCGACGATCAGGGTGAACTGCTGGTTCGGCATCGGCTTGTCCTCGTAGGTGCTCGGTTCACTTGTGGGGGCAGCGCTTGACTTTCCGCCGAAGATCATTGGCGTGGTTGCCGGGGTTCTTGGGGGTAGACCAGATCCAGGACTGGCAGCCCGAACGGCTGGCTTCGCTGCACCTCATCACGCCCCAGGAATGGCCGCGCGGGCTAAGGGTCACGATCCAGCCTGCCTCCTCCGCTTCAGTCAGGGCGTCCTCGACCTCCTTCTTCGGGTGTCGAGGCCGCACGTCGGCGACACGCTACAACAGTCTGTCCAGCGCCTGGCACCTTCACGTTGCTTCGGGCTACTTGCGTAGAGCGAGGGATCGAGTAGCTTAGCTACCTTCGTCGCGGCGAACCCGGAAAGCCCTCTTTGATCGCCTCCGCCCGTCGAATGGACAGTGAGTGAGCGGCGACTTCAGCGGCTCTAGTCGCGGTTGAACACGAAGTAGTCGTAAGAGGCCCGCGCGATCTCCGCGATCACCGGTTCCATCGCCGCGTTGGACGGCAGCCTGGACTGCTTGACGAAGACGACGGAGATCACGTGCCCCGCATCGCCCGGCAGGGTGATGACGCCCACGTCGTTGGTCGTCTCGCCGATCGTGCCGGTCTTGTGGGCGACCGGGGTGCCCGGCGGCAGCGCTCCCGGGATCCGGTTCTCCCCGGTCTCGCAGCGGGCCATGATGTCGATCAGCAGGGCCGAGCTCTTCTCGCTGAGGATCTCCCGCTTCCAGATCTTCCGCAGAAGGGCGGCCGTGGACCGGGGCGTCGCGGTGTCGCGTGGATCGGAGTTGAACGCCTCGTTCAGTTCGGCCAGTTGGGCCTCGTCCAGTTGACTCGAGTTCCCGTTCAGGATGAGACGGTTGTACTCGGCCGGCGGCATCGGCCTTGCGACGGTGGCGTCATCCCGACCCAGGAAGTTCGCGATCAGCGCCCGGGTCGTTCGGTCCACGCGGATTCCCTCGGCGCCGGACGCCCTCATCCGCGCGGTGATGGCCTCGGCGCCGCCGGCCTCCCGAAACAGCAGGTCGGTGGCGATGTTGTCGCTGATCCGCAGCATCAGGCCGAGGACGTTCTGGATGGTCAGGCGCGAGCCGGGCGTGTCGAAGAAGTCGCTGAGGACGCCGTGCGTGACGACGTGATCGCTGGTCCGCATCGTGATGAGGTCGTCGAGCGACCTCTTGCCCTCGTCGACCTGCGCGAGGATCTCGACCGCGATCGGCACCTTGTAGGTGCTTGCCATCGGGAAGCGCTCGTCGGCGTTGAGCAGTACGCCGCGACCGGACTTGAGGTGGATCGCGGCGACTCCCACCGTCCCGAGGCTGGCCTCGGCGAGGCGTTCGATCTCGGAACCGAGGTGCTTCAAACCGGGATCGTCGCCCAGGAGTTCGAGGCGCTCGGAGGCCGAAGCCGGTGCGGCGACCAGGGCGACGATGGTGCCGGCTAGCAGGAACACGCGCAGGCGGGGACGGAAGAGGTGCAATCGAGACATCGGTTCTCCTGATGATCAGGCGCCGCTCGCGAGGCCGCGGCGCCGCGGACGGAAACTGGTATACGACTGTAACCAAACCAGCAGGGGCCGGGGAGCGGAGCGCTAGCCGGCCACGGATGAGTTCCTGGGAGCTTGGGAGGAATGAGGAGAATGGAGATACGAGGCGCCGTCCTGCGGGTGGCGGCGGTCGTCGTGCTCGCGGGGCCGGCCGTTGCCTTTGCGGCGCAGGACGAGGTGCCGGCCTCGGCTTACGACCGCGCGGCGAAGATGCTCGGCGTCGCATCGCTGATCTTCAACGAGACGGTGACGCCGCACTGGATCGGTGACGGCGAGGCGTTCTGGTACCGCAGCGACGACCGCGACGGCCACCGGTTCTGGCGGGTCGAGCCGCTGGCGAGCGACGAGCGGCGGCGTCCGGCCTTCGATCACGCCCGGCTGGCGGCGTCGCTGAGCGGGCTTCGCGACGTGCCCGCGGAGCCCCTGGCGCTGCCATTCGAGAACATCGACCTGTCGACGGACGGCGAGGTGTCCTTCCAGGTCCCGGGCGAGAAGGGGCCCGAGTCGTTCCGGTGCACCTTGGACGGCGCCGAGTGCTCGCAGGTCGAAGCGCCGGCGGCCGCGGCGGAAGAAGTGGACGAGAAGCAGACGCCGCCTCTGCCGTCCCCCGACGGGACGTACAGCCTCGTTGTACGGGATCACGACCTCTACCTCGTCACCACCGGGAGCGGCGAGGAGCGTCGCCTGACGGACGACGGCGAGCCGTTCCACGACTACGCCTCGCGTCCCGAGGCGCGGCTCTCGACGATCACCGAGAAGCGCGCCGGCATCGTGCTGCCGCCGTCGGCCCTGTGGGCGCCCAACGGCAGGACGCTGCTCACCGTGCGCCTCGACCAGCGCGAGGTGGGTGAGATGCACGTTCTGCAAACCACCGATCTCGGCGACGGCGCCCGGCCCGTCCTGCATACCTTCCGCATGCCGATCCCCGGCGACCAGGGTGTGCCCTGGAGCGAGCTCCTGCTCGTCGACGCCGAAAGCGGCACGGTGAGGCCGGTCGACACCGAGCGGGTCCACACGCCCTTCATGGCGCTGGCCGACCTGAGGCAGCTCTGGTGGAAGGACGACGGTTCGAAGGTCTACCTGCTGCGCCGGCCGCGCGGTGCGCGCTCGATGCAGCTCGAGGAGATCGATGCTTCGACCGGCGCCGCCCGCACGCTGGTGGCCGAGACCTCCAGGCACCACGTCGAGCCGACTCTCCTGATCGGCACGGGCACACCCAACATCAGGGTGCTCGAGAGCGGCGAGGTGCTCTGGTACTCGCAGCGTGACGGCTGGGCGCACCTCTACCTGTACGGCAGCGACGGCGGTCTGCTCCGCCAGGTCACGCGGGGCGCCTGGGTGGTGCGCGACCTCGTGCATGTCGACGAGGCGTCGCGAACGGTCTACTTCACCGCGGCGGGCCTGGATCCCGCCGCCGACCCCTACCTGCGCACCTTCGCCCGCGCTTCGCTCGACCGCACGACCTCGCGCCCGGAGATCCTCACGCCCGAACCCGGCGACCATACGGTGACGGCCTCGCCCGGCGGCAAGTCGTTCGTCGACCAGTGGTCGCGCGTCGACCAGCCGCCGCGGTCGCGGGTCCTGCTGCCGGACGGCCGCGTGGCGGTGGAACTCGAAGTCGCGGACTTCGAGTCGCTGGTCGAGCTCACCGCCCTGCCGGTTCCCTTCACCGTCAAGGCTCGGGACGGCAAGACGGACATCTACGGCAACGTGTTCTTCCCGCCCGGCTTCGATCCGGAGGACGCCAGCGCCAGCTACCCGGTGATCGACGGCATCTATCCCGGGCCGCAGGTGCATCGGGTGACCAAGAACTGGCACGACCCGACACTGTTCCTGAGCTACGACCTGGCGCTGGCCCAACTCGGCTTCGTCGTGGTCACGGTCGACGGCTTCGGCACGCCGCTGCGCTCCAAGGCCTTCCATGCGCGCTCGGAAGGCAACCTGCAGGAGGCCGGCGGTCTCCCCGACCACCTGGCTGCGATCCGCCAGCTCGCCGTCCGGTATCCGCAGATGGATCTCGACCGGGTCGGCGTCTACGGCCACTCCGGAGGCGGTTTCGCGTCGGCGCGCGCCATCTTCGCCTACCCGGACTTCTACAAGGTGGCGGTGTCGTCGGCCGGCAACCACGACCAGCGGGGCTACATCCAGCTCTGGGGCGAGTCCTACCACGGCGACCCGGCGACGGTGAGCTACGAGGAGCAGGCCAACGCCTCGATCGCCCACCGGCTCGTAGGCAAGCTGTTGCTTGCCTACGGCGCCCTGGACGACAACGTGCCGCCGGCGCTGACGCTGCAGGTCATCGAGGCGTTGACGAAGGCGAACCGGGACTACGACTTGATCGTGCTGCCGTCCGGCAACCACGGTTTCATGTCCGACCCGTACTTCCTTCGCCGCAGTTGGGACTACTTCGTGCGCCACCTCGCGGGCAAGGAGCCGCCCGCGGACTACCGCCTGGCGCCGCCCGGCTCGTGACGCTCATCCTGGGGCACGACGCGATGTTGACTACGACTCGGCCGGCCCTCTGCGCCGGCGCACTGCTCGGCCTCTTCGGAGGGCTGGCGTGCCAGTCCGAAGAGAACACCGTCGGCGTGGTTCTGGAAACCGCTCTCGGCGAGATCGAGGTACTGGTCTACCCGGACCGCGCCCCGATCTCGGCCAACAACTTCCTGGCCTGGGTCGCGGGCGGGCACTACGAGGGCGCGACCTTCTACAGGGTGACGCGCCCCGACAACACGACCGGGCCGAACCCGCACCAGGTGGTTCAAGGGGGACTTCTCGGTGAGGCCATGCGGAGGGGAGAGTCGTCACCTCCCGGGGGCGGGCCGATACCGCCGATCGCCCATGAGACGACCGACACGACAGGCCTCCTCAACGAGCGCGGCACGATCGCCTACGCTCGGCTGGAGCCGGGAACCGCCGATTCGGAGTTCTTCTTCAACGTCGCCGACAACCCGGCGCTCGACACCGGCAACACGACACGCCAGCCCGACGGCCAGGGCTACGCAACCTTCGGGCGGGTGGTACGGGGGATAGAGATCCTCGAAGCGATTCAGGGTCTCTCGACGCTCACGGAAGCCGGGTCGGAAGTGACGCGCGGCCAGATGCTGGAGCGGCCGGTGGTGATCCGGCAGGCCCGGGTCCTGGACGACTAGAGCCCTACGGTCCCGGCTACGGAATGCACCGACAAGCCGCCGAAATGTTCAGGTCGTCGGCACTTTTCCATGAAAAATGACGGCGACCTAGGCAAGTTGCAGCTTCCGAACGGCCGGGCGACGTTACTGCCCCCAGACCTCCTCGAAGACGCGCAGGTAGTTCTCGCCGAGGAACTTGCGGATCGTCCCGTCGCTGTGGCCCCGACGGACCAGCTCCTCGGTGATGGCGGGGACTTTGCCGATGTGCTCCAGGCCCTCGGGCGCGAGTTCGATGCCGTAGTGGTCGCTGCCCATGCCGATGTGGTTCGGGCCCATCACGTCGAGCGCGGTCTCGATGTCGTCGACGACCTCGGACAGGTTGCGGTGGGTGATGTGGATCAGCCCCAGCACGCCGCCGTTTTCCGCGAGCGCCTCCAGCATCTTCCGGTCGCGCGGCAGTTCCAAGCGTGTTCGGGGGAGGGTGCCGCCGCCGATGCGTGACTCCGGATCGCTGTTGGGAAACATGGTGGGCGTCGTGTGGGAGAGGATGACCGGACGGTCGACCCGGTCGAGGATCTCCCAGAAGCCGCGCTCGCCGATATGCACGAGGTCGACGACGATGCCCTGTTCCACCATCCGGTCGATCAGCGCCTTGCCGGCGGCGGTCAGGCCGCCCTGGTCGTCGGCGGCCCAGCAACCGTCGGCGTAGATGTTGCGGCGGGTGTGCGTCAGGCTCGCCACCCGCAGGCCGAGCTTGTAGTAGAGATCGAGAAAGCGCGGGTCCGCGCCCAGCGCCTCGCAACCCTCGAAGGAGAAGACGAGCGCGACGCGTCCGTCCTGCTTCGCCTGGCGGATTTCGGCCACCGATGTCGCGAGCACCAGGTCGTCGAGCCGCTCGACCTCGTGGTGCAGGTTCCAGGTCATCTCGAGCCCGCGGTGCAGCGGGCTGTTGAGCTGCTCGTCGTCGAGGTAGACCGCGCAGAGCTGCGATGTGATGCCGCCTTCGCGCCAGCGCGACAGGTCGTACTGGCCCATGCAGCCGAACCAGACGGTGTGCGCCGACATGCCGAACAGGGCGAAGGGGCCGATGTCGAATCCGAGCGGCGGCTGCCAGCCCTCGGAGTCGGGGAGTTCGATGGTCTGGTCGAGCTTCATCTTGCCGTCGCTGACGGGAATCAGGATGTCGCAGTGACCGTCGATCACGATCGATTCGCGGTGAAGAGCGGCCGCCCGCTCGGGGATCTCCATCGGTGTTCTCTCCTGATTCCGGCCGTTGGTGGCGGCTCAGTGCGACAGCGCCAGACCGCTGAGCAGGGTGGTCGCCGCGGCCTGCCGCTTGCCGTTCTCAGAGATCGTCGCCCCGACGACGTAGCCGCGGGGCGCCCGCGACTCGATGCCGGGCGGAACCACCTTGATCTGGAGCCCGAGCCCGCGCGCCGCCTCGATCAATTCGGGCGAGAAGTCGCCTTCGATGACCTGTGTGCTGGGCGAGCCCAACGGGCCGAAGGCCGGCAGGTGCGGCGAGGGAGCGTCGATCGCCTGCTTGATGTCCATCTCCCAGTCGAGCAGGTTCAGGAGGACGCTGATCGTTTTCTGGTGCAGCCCGGAGCCGATGGAGGCGAGGGCGGCCACCGGCTTGCCGCCCCGCAGAACGATCATCGGCTCGGTCGGGTCCGGCAGCCGCTTGCCGGGGCCGGTCTCGGCGATCAGCGCTTGCTGGAAGGCCGCCGAGTCCGGGATCGAGATGCCGTCGACGAAGATCGCCGTGTCGCCCCAGGCCGCCGTGTTGATCGTGTGGACGACCGCGGCGACGTTGCCGTACGCGTCGATGGCGACGATGGCGTCCGAGTGCTTCGGATCGACCGGCGCGGGGACCTTGGTTAACGGAGCGATGCCCGACTGCATCCGCGCCCAGAGACCCGCGGCGTTCTCCTTGCTGGTTCTGCCCTCAAGGGTGGAGTCGAGGTCTCCGTACAGCGTGCGGCGCATCGGCTCGGGCAGGAAGACGAGGCTCATCAGGTTGGTCATCTGGTTCACCCAGAAGAAGGCCTCCGGCGATTCCGCGTAGTGACCCATCTCGCGCAGCCCGGCTGCCTCGGAGACGTTGAGCACCTCGGCGACGTGGACGCCGCCCTGCGCCGGCAGGCCGTGGCCGTAGACGTCGAAGCCGTTGTAGGTGGAGTGCACCGGTTCGGCGACGAGGGCCTCGTAGCTCCGCATGTCCTCCATCGAGAGCTTGCCGCCGTCGCGCTGGACCGCCTCGACCAGCCGTTCGGCCCAGGGGCCGCGGTAGACGTAGTCGATCCCCTGCTCGGCGACGGCGCGGAGGGTCGCCGCGAGTTCCGGCTGCCGCAGGAGATCGCCCTCGCCGAGAAAGGCGCCGTCATCGTCGGTGAAGATGCGGCGGGTCGCGGGCAGGCGGGAGAGCGCCTCCTTGCGCATCTCGATCATGCTCGTGTGGATGTCCCCGAGCAGGACGCCGTTCTCCGCGTAGTGGATCGCCGGTTCGAAGAGGCTGGCCCACGGCAGCTTCCCGAAGCGATCGTGCGTGGCGCCGAGGCCGCCGAAGAACCCGGACACCAGGGCGGTGCGGCCGCTCGGCTGGTGCTTGGCGCCGATCGTCGTCGAGGTCGGGATCGTCATCGGCTCGGTTTCGCCGCGGACCGTGTCGTAGGCGCCGTTGACGTTGACCACCTCGCCGCTCTCCGCCTCGTAGTAGACGAGGTTGAAGATTCCGGCGTAGCTGACCCAGGCGCCGCCGGCCAGGGAGATCTGCGTGAGCGCGGTCGCGATCACGGCGTCGGCGGCGGTGCCGCCCTGGCGGAGGACCTCGAGGCCGGCCCTGACCGCAGCCGGTCCGGTGGTGCCGCTGATCACGCCGTTCTCGCCTTCGGCCAGTGGCTTGTCCGTCTCGAAGAAGGCGTTCAGCTCCTCGAGCGCCTCGCGGTCGCTCCAGTTGGCCGGGCTGAGGTCGGCCGTCGCCTCGTCGGCCGCGCCGGCAAAGGCGGCAGGCGTGGCGAGGACGAACCAGGCGGCGAGGCAGACACTGATGACGGTTTGCTTGTTCATGTTCTCTCCTGGCGTAGCCGACTGGGTGCGCCGGCGTCCCCGCCGGCTGCCGCCGCAGGCGGCCGGAAGACTCGCCGGCCGAAGGCCGGCTCCACTCTGACGGTCACTCGTTTGCAAGCTTACGCTCCCCGCGACGTGGAAGCGTGCATCCAGCGCACGAGCAGCGGTGTCAGCGCGCCGAGCACCGCCGCAACGAGCAGAGCCAGCAGCCCGATTCGCGTGTAGACGCTGCCGTACGTCGAGAGCGCCGCCTCGAAGTCGGCCACCTCTCCGCCCACCGTCGTCGCGCTCGTCAGCCGGGCGATCAGTCCCGAGATGTAGCTCGAGGCGGCGTAGGCGAGCATGAACGACCCCATCATCGTCGAGACGATCTTCTTCGGCGAGAGCCGGGTCACCATCGACATCCCGACCGGCGCCAGGCAGAGCTCGCCCGTCACCATCAGCAGGAAGGTGAGGGCGAACCAGATCAGGGCCACCTTGCCGTCGTCGGGCCGCAGGGCGCTGCCGAGAACGAGCACCAGGAAGGCCAGGCTGATCTGCACGATCGCGAGGACGAACTTGACGGGCGTCGAGGGCTCCCGGCCGCGCCGGCCGAGCGCGATCCACAACCAACTGAACAGCGGCGCCAGCGCGATGACGTAGATCGCGGGCAGGGATTGCAGCGTGGACGCCGGAATCTCCGTCCCGAAGAGCGCGCGGTCGACCATGCGGTCGGCGAAGAGACTGAGCGAGCTGCCCATCTGCTCGTAGAAGGCCCAGAAGCCGATGGTGAAGGCGACCAGGACGGCGCAGGCCAGAAGCTGGTCGCGCTCCGTGCGATCGCACCGTCGCAGCGCGTAGTAGAGGACGAAGAGGCCGAGCGCCGCGCCGGTGGCCGACAGCAGGCCGCCGACGACCGGCGGATGCTGGAGCACCCACCAGACTCCGCCGACCAGCCCCAGGCTCGCGATGTAGATGGCGGCTTCGCGGGGGAGTCCGGGGAGCACGCGCTCCTTCAGCGCCTCCGGTCGCGGCGGATCCGCGTGGCCCCGGAGGTACTTCTGGCCCCTCAGGTAGAGGAGGAGTCCGGCCAGCATGCCGACGCCGGCGAGTCCGAAGCCGTAGCGCCAGCCGTAGGTCTGGCCCAGCCAGCCGCAGAGCAGGGGAGCGACCGCCGCGCCCAGGTTGATCCCCATGTAGAAGACGGTGAAGCCGGAATCCCGGCGCGGATCGCCTTTCTCGTAGAGAGCGCCGACGACCGTGGACGCGTTCGTCTTGAGGAATCCGACGCCGGTCGCGATGAGCGCCAGCGTCAGGTAGAAGAGACTGAGGTGGAACTCGCTCCGCTCGACGACGAGCCCTCCGGCGGACGAAACCTCCGTCGCTGCCGGCCCCTCGATCGTCATCAGGAAGTGACCGGCGACCAGCAGCAGGGCGCCGAAGGTGACGCCCTTGCGCGGGCCGAGCCAGCGGTCCGCCACCGCGCCGCCGAGCACCGGCAGCAGGTAGACCATCGACGCGTAGGCGCCGTAGAGCACGAAGGCCCGGCTGTCGCTGAAGAGGAAGTGCTGCGTCAGGTAGAAGATGAGGAGCGCCCGCATCCCGTAGTACGAGAAGCGCTCCCACATCTCGACCAGGAAGCAGACGCCCAGTCCGGGCGGGTGGTCGCGAAAGACCGGGACTCTGCGCCAGAAGCCGGGGGATTCACGAGCCGCTGGACCTTCGCGTCGCGCCGGCACTTCGCCATGGAGAGTACCGGTAACCGAGCGAACGGGCAGGCGCGCAGCGGAGCCATGGGCTTGGATGCCAGCCCGAAGAGAGCGGCTCCGCTGATAGTTTACCGCCTGACCGGAGGGGAGAAAGGACGGTCATGACAAGCGGAGTACATGGACAAGGAGAAGCCCCCGACTCGCTTCCGGAACAGGTCTGGGCCACGCTGGAACTAACGTCGCGGCAGATTGCCGAGCTGCGCGCCTTCCAGGCGGAGACTGCCCGCGAGATGCGGGAAACCGACCGCCGGATGCGGGAAACCGACCGGCGCTTGAAGAAGGCCGAGGATCTATTCACCACGCAGTGGGGCAGGCTGATGGAGAGCCTGGTCGAAGGCGACCTCGTACCCCTTCTGAAGGAACGCGGGATCGCGGTGGAAGGGACCACGGAGAGAACCGTCAGGACGCGAAACGGCGAGCACTTCGAGATCGATATCCTGGCCGTGAACGGCACGGAGGTCGTGGTCGTCGAGGTCAAGACGACGCTTCGGTCGGAAGGCGTGACCCGCTTTCTGGGCAAGCTCGCCCGCTTCCTGGACTGGTGCCCGGAGTATCGGGGACACACGATCTACGGAGCGGTCGCTTTCCTGCGAAGCGATCCTGACGTCGTCACCTACGCCGAGCGCCAGGGTCTGTTCGTCATCCGGGCCACCGGCAACAGCGCCACCATCGTGAACGCGGCGGGCTTCGAGCCGCGTGTGTTCTCGTGACGGCGGTCATGGGCGACCGCCTGAACCGCGCCCTGGGAAGCCGCCGCCCGGCGCGGGGGCGGGGAGGTCTCGTAGCGCATGCTGACCGCGTAGCCGCCGCGCAGCGTCAACGCCCGACGCCTTGACTCACGTTGTGGCCTTCTTCGGCGCAAGCCCTTGGCATCCCCGAGGGATGTCCGGATGCTCCGCCCTCCGGTCGGCCGTTGGCGCCAGCCGCCTGCTGGTTCCCCTGGCCGCGGCCGCGGCGGCGGGCGCGCAGACGCCGGTCGACGTGCCGGTGACGGCCGTGCCGATCACGGTGACCTCGACGGAGGCGGACTACTTCGTCCTGTACGTCAAGCACGAGTTGAGCGAGGACGACGTCCGCCACGTCGCCGTCTCCCTCACCAGGGGCGAGGCGGGCACGACGGACCTGAACATGACCGTGCCCGGACTTCCGGCCGCCCGCTACAAGGTCGAGAAGTAC
>JAPVWO010000213.1 GCA_027493375.1 Candidatus Multivorans thiocomprendens
AGATCATCCTCCGATGATCCCCGATCGCCGCATCTCACGATCACTTCTCGTTGGATTGCACACCCCCGCTCACGATCACTTCTCGTTGGACAGCTCTGGTGTCGGGGCGTCCTCCGCAGCGCGGCTAACATAACGCCCGATGACGCGCTTGCCGCCAGCCGAAGAGCCCGCCCCGACCATTGGCCGCCGCCGCGCCCTTCGGGTGATCGGCGGCGCCGCCGCGCTGCCGCTGCTGCCTGAGGAACTGTTCGCGAACGCCCACCTCGCGCATGTCCACCTGCACCAGCAGAAGCCCGGCGGTGAGCC
Organism: Candidatus Multivorans thiocomprendens; assembly: GCA_027493375.1. Classification (GTDB taxonomy): domain Bacteria; phylum Acidobacteriota; class Thermoanaerobaculia; order Multivoradales; family Multivoraceae; genus Multivorans; species Multivorans thiocomprendens. The sequence goes on from JAPVWO010000213.1 coordinate 307, forward strand.
CGCCCCGCTCACCGTCCTGACGGAACACCAGGCCAACACGCTCAGCACGATCGCCGAGCGCATCCTGCCGACGACGGACACCCCCGGCGCCGGCGACGCGGAGATCCCCGGCTTCGTCGACCGTCTGCTCGCGGGCTGGCTGCCGGACGCGGCGCGGGATCACCTGCTCGCCGAACTCGACGGCTTCGACGACCGCTGCCGGGAACGCCACCCGGATGCCGCCGGCTTCCTCGACCTCGGCGAATCGGCGCAGGACGAGCTTCTGACCGAGGCGCAGGACGAAGCCCTCGCCCAACGAAACGGCCGCGCCTTTTCCCGCAACCCGAACCGGCTCCACCAACAGCCCTTCTTCGACCTGGTCAAGTGGCTCACCCTGTTCGGCTACTACACCTCCGAAGCGGGCATGAAGTCGGAACTCGGCCACCGCATCGTGCCCGGACGCTGGGACCCCTGCGTGGACATCGAAGACGCCTGAGGATCGGGGGAGGAGACGAAGCAGTGGTCCAGATCATCGAACGAAAGACGTGGGACGCCATCGTCATCGGCTCCGGCATCACCGGCGGCTGGGCGGCGAAGGAGCTGACCGAGAAGGGTCTGGAGACGCTGGTGCTGGAGGCCGGTCCGCCCGTCATCCCCGAGCGCGACTACAGCCAGCACACGCCGCCCTGGCAGATGCCCTACCGGGGGCTCAGGGACCGCAAGCACCAGGCGGAACGCCAGCCCATCCAGAGCCGCGCCGCCGCGTGCGACGAGTGGTCCGGCAAGTTCTTCGTCGACGACATGGAGAACCCCTACTCGGTCGGCGAGGGCGGCCAGGACTTCCTGTGGATTCGCGCTCGCATCGTCGGCGGGCGCTCCCTGCTGTGGGGACGTCAGAGCTACCGCTGGAGCGACCTCGACTTCGGCGCCAATGCCCGTGACGGCTACGGCACGGACTGGCCGATCCGCTATCGGGACCTCGCCCCCTGGTACGACCACGTGGAGTCCTTCGTCGGCATCGCGGGCCAGGCCGAGAACATGCCGCAGCTCCCGGACGGCCAGTTCCTGTCGCCAATCGCCCAGACCTGCATGGAGGAGAAGATCCGGGAGGACCTCGACCGGGCCTTCGGCGGCACGCGCCGCTTCACGCCGGCCCGGGTCGCGGTGCTGACCAAGCACCACCTCGGCCGACGCCCCTGCCACTACTGCGGCGTCTGCCGGCGCGGCTGCGCCAGCCGGTCCTACTTCTCCAGCCTGAACGCGACCCTCCCCGCCGCCGAGGCGACCGGCCGGCTGACCCTGCGCCCGAACAGCGTCGTCCGCAACCTGGTCTACGACGCGGACCTGGACCGGGTAAGCGGCGTCCACCTGCTCGACGCCGAGACGATGGAGTCCATCGAGGTCCGCGGCCGCGTCGTCTTCCTCTGCGCGTCCACGATCGAATCTGCCCGCATCCTGCTGAACTCGGCGACGCCCCGCTTCTCCGAGGGGCTGGCGAACTCCAGCGGCCAGGTCGGCCGCAACCTGATGGACCACATCTTCCAGGTCGGCGCGAACGGCAACCTCGAAGGCCTCGAAGACAAGACGACGTTCGGCCGCCGGCCCAACTCCTGCTACCTGCCCCGCTTCGTCAACCTCGACGGCGACCGCGCCGAAGCGACCCGCGAGAAGGACTTCCTGCGCGGCTTCGGCTACCAGTGCGGCGCCCGCCGCGGAACCCTGTGGCAGGGCGGCATCGGCCAGCCCGGCTTCGGCGCCGACTACAAGGCCAGTCTGCGTGGGCTCGCGCCCTGGCGGCTCGGCTTCACCGGTTTCGGCGAGAACCTGCCCAACCCCGACAACCGCGTCACGATCGACCCGGACCTCGAGGATCGCTGGGGCGTCCCGGCGGCCCGCATCACGATGAGCTACGGCGAGAACGAGACCGCGATGCGAGAGGCCATCCAGACCCGGGCCGCCGAGATGCTGGAAGCGCTCGGGGCGAAGAACATCCGCACCTTCAACCGGAACTCCCCGCCCGGCTTCGCGATTCACGAAATGGGCACCGCGCGGATGGGCCGGGATCCCGCGACCTCCGTGCTCAACGGCTGGTGCCAGTCCTGGGACGTGCCGAACCTGTTCGTCACCGACGGCGCCGCGATGGCCTCGTCCGCCTGCCAGAACCCGAGCCTGACCTACATGGCGCTCACCGCGCGCGCCTGCGACTACGCGGTGCGGCAGATGCAGCGGCTGGAACTCTGACCCCGGGCAAGCCGCGCCTCTCGCACGGCCCGAGCGCACTATGATTCCCGTCGAACCGAAACGGAGAGGAGCAATTCCCATGCGCCCGACCCAGCGATTCGCCGCGACCTGCTTCGCCGTCACCGCCCTGGCCCTCGGCCTCGCTGGCTGCGGCGAAGAGGCGCCGCCCGACGGGACGATCCTGACCGACACGCACACGTTCGAAGAGGTGGCCCCCGGCGTCTACTTCATCGTCGGCCGAAACGACGTGATCTTCGTCCAGAGCAACGCGATGCTGGTCGTGACGGACGAGGACGCCCTGGTCGTCGACTCCCACGTCACGCCGGCGGCCGCCCGCGCCCTGATCGCATCGATCGCCGAGGTGACCGACAAGCAGGTCACCCACCTGGTCAACACGCACTATCACTTCGACCACGCTCACGGGAACCAGGCATTCCCTGAAGACGTGGCGATCGTCGGTCACGAATTCACGCGCGCGATGCTGCTGACGGACGTGATGGACCAGCCGACCGCCTCGATCTTCACCGGGAACATCCCGAACGAGATCGCCGCGATGAAGGAGGCGGCGGAGGCGATGGAGGACGGCGAGGAGAAGGACCAGGAACTCAACGCGATCCGGGTCCAGGAGGCGCACTACGTGGCGGTTGGCGAGACGGAACCGACGCCGCCCAACGTCACCCTGACGAGCCGCATGACGATCCACCGTACCTTCGAGGGCCGGGATCGGCCGATCGAGCTGCTCCACCTCGGCCGCGGCCACACCGGCGGCGACGTCGTCGTCCTGCTGCCGAGCGAGCGGGTCGTCTTCACGGGCGACCTCGTTCTGGCAGGCGCCGCGTACATCGGCGACGGCTACGTCGACGAGTGGCTCGACACCCTCGACCGCTTCAAGGAGCTCGAGTTCGACCTCATCCTTCCCGGCCACGGCCCGACCTTCAGCGACCCGGCCCAGGTCGACGCCCTCAGACAGTTCCTGAGCGACTTCTGGAACCAGGCGTCCGCCGCCCACGAACAGGGTCTGAGTCCCGAGGAAGCGATCGCCGAGATCGAGTGGCAGGGCTTCCTGGCGACCGCGCCGGACGCCCTGAAAGTTCACTGCGTCCAGACGGCGTACAGCAGGATGGACGCCGCCGAAGACCCGGAAGACGGCGATTCCGCATGAGGCCGCCGGACTCGGGAAAAACGTGGCGATGTCGCTAAGTTCCGCATTTTGTGGTATTTACAACGAAACGCAGTTAGCATTCTGGCATGGAACAGCAGCACGTTGCTCCCCTCTCCGCAGGCGTCTCCGCGCTCGACCGCGCGGTGGAACGCGCTAGCGGCTGGCTGCTGGAACGTTACGGCGAGGAAGTCGAGTGGGCGATCGAGGACCAGTTCCTGATCGGCCTCGACGACCAGGAACGGATCGACCTGGAAGAGCAACTCCAGGCTCGAAGCAGCCGCGACCAGTCCACCTTCTTCGCCAACGCGATGAGTTGCATCCTCGCCCAGGGGCGCTTCGAGCCGGACGCCGAGGAGGGCGACTGCCGGTCCTTCAGCTTCGCCGACAAGCTGCTCGGCCAGGGCGGCCTGCTGCTGGAGGTGACGGAGCGTCAATGGCTCGAAGCGCTGGTCGGAAGCACCTTGCAGCTCTACCGGATCGGCCGGCTGGAGGGCGACCTGATCCCTCTCGACGAGGTGACCAGCCGCGAGTGCGTCCGGGTCGAGCCCCATCCCGCGATGGATCCCCTGGAAGAGGGAGACCTGGTCGGCGCGCGCGTCGTCACCCTGGAGAGCGAGGAAGCCGGCCGTCTGTGCGGCGTCTTCGGCTTTCCCACCGGAGACGCCGAGCGCGATCTCATCGACCTGGTGGAAACCGCGGCGGCGCATTCCCGCGCCAACCGCGGCGAGATTCTCGGCATCGCCGAGGTCGTCGCCACCGCCTGGCTGCGCTCCTTCCTGCCCGATACCTCTACCCGTGGGCCCCAGGCCCTCGTGGACGGCGGAGGCGCATCCGACACACGCCGAATCCTCGAGTGGCCCGTCTCCGACGTTTCGGCAACCTCGCCTCGATTGCCGCCCTTGGATTCCTGACAGCCGGCGAAGCCGCTGCCCAGGAAGCGACCGCGCGGATCGCCACCGGTCCGGTAGCGATCCGCAGCTACCAGCTCCTGGTGCCCCACGAGCTGGCCGGCAGCGGCATCGATCCGGAGGTGGAAGTCCGGGTCGAGATCGACGCCGCCGGGGCCGTGTCGCGGGTCGAGGTCCTCGGCATCGAGCCCTCGTCCGAGTTCGACGACCTCCTCCGGTTCCAGGTCGAGCGCAGCGTCGGCGGCTGGCGCTACGGCCCGGCGCGCGACGACGAGGGCAACGCCGTCGCGTCCAGACTGTCGTGGAGGATGAAGTTCCAGAGCCCCGAAGAGGAGCGGAACGCGCCGACGCGCAGGCGCTTCGATCCGCAACTCGATGTCCTGGTGTCGGCCGGGGCCCTCCCGAGTCCCATGCCGCAGGCGACCCTCGCCGAACGGGTCCGGATCCTGAACCGGACGATCGAAGTCGCCGAGAAGTACATCGACCGCGAGCACAGAAGACGCCGGGAAACGGAACGCTTCATCCTGATCAGCGACGCGGACGACGAGTCGACGGTCGACATCCTGGCCGGAAACATGGAGGCCGTGTTCGGCATCCTCCACGAGCAGTTCGATCCGCACATCGAGCCGCTGCCGGCCCGCCTCAAGGTCGTCGTCTACCTGTTCCGCAGCCGCAACAGCCTCCGCCGGCTCCAGGAGGAGCTCGGAGGCCGGCTTCCCGGCGCCGGCTTCTACCATTCCCCGGGCCTGCTGGCCTTTCACCAGGAAGTCCGCTACTTCGACGAATTGCTGCACACGATGCTCCACGAGGCGTTTCACGCCTTCAGCGACACCTACCTGACGGGACCCGGGTCGGACCTGCCGCGATGGGCCGAGGAGGGCATGGCCGAGTACTACGGCAACTCGAAGATCGAGCGGGGCACGCTCATTCCGGGCGCGGTCGATCGCGGACGGTACGCGATCTCGCACGCCCGGAGGGGGCCCGTGCGGTTGCAGAGCCTGACGACCTGGAACCTTGAGGAAGCCCGATCCGCGCTGCGGAAAGGGGAGGCGCCGGGGATCGCCGAGCTGATGGAAGCCAGCGCCGACACGTTCTACGGCGAGCGAGCGCAGCACTACTACGGCTTCTCCTGGCTCCTGACCCACTTCCTGCAGCATGGCCGGGAAGACTGGGAAAGCGCGCAGTCCTTCGCCAGGATGCTGCTCTACCTGGCCGAGGGCTATCCCAGCCGGGACGCCCTCGAGGCGGTGTTCCAGACCACGCCGGCGGAGATCCAGGCCGAGTTCGAGCGCTACGTCCGAGGACTGTAGATCCGCTACCGCACGCCCAGCGCGTCGTACGCGGCCTGGTGGCGAGCCGCCTCCGCCGCGCGGCCGAGCACGCGGTAGCAGACCCACAGGTTGTAGTGGGCGAGCCGTCGGTCCGGATCGAGTTCGACCGTCCGCAGCAGCCGCGGAATCGCCTCGTCCCAGCGCTCGAGTTCGATCAGCGCCAGACCGCTGAAGAAGAAGTTGTCGGCCCGCTGGTCGTTCAGCTCGGCGGCCCGGTCGAGCGCCTCAAACGCCTCTTCCCAGCGCTCGGCGCGATAGGCCGCGAAGCCGAGGTTGTACCAGACGGCCTCGAAGTGCCCCAGTTCTTCCGCCGCCCGCTGCAACAACTCGATGGCCTGGTCGAAGTTGCCGGCGCTCAACTGGTTGGCGCCTTCGTTCAACAGCGACTGGGGATCCGTGACGTACTGCCAGCGGTTCGCCGCGGCCTGCTCGTGGGCGGCCCGCTCCTCGGCCGTGCCGTACAGATGGACGAGCGCTGCCCGGGCCTCGACTCTGGCCCAGCTCCGTGCCGGGGCGTGCGTCTCCGCGAGCCGGAACAGTGCTTCCGCGTCCCCGAAGCGGCCGGAATCCCGGAGATTCCACGCCGCGGCCAGCACGTCGGCCGCGTAGTCGCTGAGCGCCAGACCGTCGTTCGGATCGATCTCTTCCGCCAGCAGTTCGAGCTGTCTGTTCGCCTCGTCCACGCGGCCGGCCCTGGCCAGGGCGCGCGCGTAGAGCGAACGGATGGACGCGCCGCCCTCCTCCGCCATCTCGCCCAACAGGTCGGCGACGGCGTCCCATCGCTGCTGGAGGATCAACAGGCGCAAGAGCGCCCAGGAGATCTCCTCGCTTGCCGGTTCCAGGCTTCGCAGTTCGACGAGGGCCGTCGTCGCGTCCGCCGGACGGCCCAGGCGCTGGTCGAGCAGCGCCTTGAGGCGCAGCAGGCGCACCCGGTCCGTACCGCCGTCCGCCAGCCGGCGCTCGACCAAACCGAAAGCGGCCCGAAGCACCGTCTCGTCCGCTTCCTCGCTGCGAGCGATGAACTCCAGGACGCCCGGCGGCGGCGCGGAAACCGGGTCGTCGATGGCAGTGATCAGTTCCCGGCGGACCTCCTGCGTCTCTGCTTCGGGCAGCGGGCTGCGCCGGTCGGCGCGAAGGAGACCGACCAGCGCCGCCGTCGGCTCGTTGCACTCCGCTCGAGCCCGCTTGAGCCACTCGACCTCGGAAGCCCGTCTCGAAGTCAGCTCCGCGATCCGCGCCCGTCGCATCAGGCGCAGGCACTCGAGGTCCGGGAGTGCCCCGCCCGCCGCCGCCGAGTCCTGCGCGGAGGCCGGCGCCGGCGCGCCCAGAGCCAGAAGCCCGGCGAGCAGACCACCGGCGAGCAGACCGCCGCTCTGGCAAAGGGCGGCCGGCAGGCGGGCGGGCTTCATGTCCAGGGCACGCTCCCTCAGGCGTTCTCCACCGCGGCCGCCATCCGCTCCAGGATCTCCTCGAGAATGGGCCGCGAGGTGGCGAAGTTGAGCCGCGCGCAGCGCTCGAATCCGAGCGGCGAGTCCGGCGGACCGAACTCCGCGCCGTCGTTGAGCGCCACCTTCGCCCGCTTCAGGAAGAACCGGGACGCATCCATCGGCAGGTCGAGCCCGCGGCAGTCGAGCCAGTAGAGGTAGGTCGCCTCCTGCGGCCCGTGGACGATCCCCGGCAGGCGGCGGTCGAGAAAGTCCGTCAGAAAAGCGCGGTTCCCGTCGAGATAGGCGACGGTTTCTTCGAGCCACGGCCCGCCGTCACGCCACGCGGCCCGCGCCGCCTCGACGCCGAGAATCCCCGGATGGGCGAGGACGAAGTGGGGCAGTTCGTCGAAGCGCCGCCTGAGCTTCTCGCTGCCGAACACGAGGAGCGCGAGCTCGAGCCCGGCGAGGTTGAACGACTTCGTCGCCGACGTGATCGTGACCGTCCGCTCCCTGACTTCGGGACCGAGCGTTTCGAAGACGGTGTGCTCGTGCCCGGGGAACACGAGTTCGTTGTGGATCTCGTCGGCGAGGACGATCAGGTCGTGTTCGATCGCCAGTTCGGCCACGGCCTCCAGCTCGCTCCGGGTCCACGCACGACCGCTGGGGTTGTGCGGGTTGCAGAGCATGAACAGACGGGTGTCCCCGTCGATCGTCGCCCGCAACTGATCGAGATCCATCTCGAACCGCGCGTACCCGGAGCCGGACTGGGGCCCCCGCCGGAGCGGCGACTCCACGAGCCGCCGGCCGGTCCCCGAGACCGCCTCGAGGAAGGGCGGGTAGATTGGCGTCTGGATCACGACCCCCTCGCCCTTCCCGGCGCCCAGCATGACCGCCAGATCGAGACCCTGGAGCGCGTTGACCAGGAAACGGATCCGCTCCGGCTCCACCGTCCAGCCGAGCTGCTTTTCCATCCGCCGGCCGAAGATCTCCGGCAGATCGCCGATCTCCGGCGGTTCGCAGTAGCCAAGATCGGAGTGATCGACCAGGCTCCGCACCACTCGCTGGATCGGCTCCGCGACGGGGAAGTCCATGTCCGCGACCCACGCCGGCAGGATGCCGCTGCCGTTCCCGGTGTAGCGACTCCACTTGAACCCGGTGCGGGCCTCCAGATCCTCGAGCCGCAGGCTGTCGAACTGCTCCTTCAGCGACACGGACGCAAGCTATCAACCCGGCCGCGGCCAGTTCCATACCTGCTAGCTTCCGCCGCATGGCACTCAAACTCGGACTCCAACTCGGCTACTGGGGCGCCGGACCGCGTCCCGATTTTCTTGAAACCGCCATCGAAGCGGAGGCGCTCGGCTACGACTGCGTCTTCACCGCAGAGGCGTGGGGCTCCGACGTGTTCACGCCCCTGGCCTGGATCGGCGCCCACACCTCGAAGATCCGCCTCGGCACCGGCATCGCCCAGATCTCGGCGCGCACCCCCGCCGCCACCGCGATGCATGCGATGACGCTCGACCACCTCTCGAACGGCCGCGTCATCCTGGGGCTCGGCGTCTCCGGCCCCCAGGTCGTCGAGGGCTGGTACGGACAGCCCTTCGCCAAGCCGCTGTCGCGCACCCGCGCCTACATCGAGATCATCCAGAACATCCTCGCCCGCGAAGAACCGGTCACCCAGCACAGCGAGCACTACCCGCTCCCCTACACCGGCGAGGGCTCGTGGGGCCTCGGAAAGCCTCTCCGCTCGATCGTCCACCCGTTGCGGTCCGACCTGCCCATCTTTCTCGGCGCCGAAGGGCCGAAGAACGTGGCGCTGGCCGCCGAACTCTGCAGCGGCTGGCTGCCCCTCTACTACTCTCCCTACCGTCCCGAGGTGTACGCGGAGTCCCTCGCCGGCCGAAGCAACGGCTTCGAGATCGCGTACGGCGCCCGGCTCCGCGTCCACGACGACGTCGCCGAAGCCCTGCTGCCGATCAAGCAGTCACTCGCCCTCTACGTCGGCGGCATGGGCGCGAAGAACCGGAACTTCCACCGCGAACTGATGGCCCGCATGGGCTGGGAGGAGGAGTCCCTGCGCATCCAGGAACTCTTCATGACCGGCAAGCGCGAAGAAGCCGCGGCCGCCGTCCCCGACGACTTCGCCGACGAGATCTCCCTCGTCGGTCCACCCGACCGAATCAAGGACCGCCTCCAGGCCTTCGAACACAGCGACGTGACGACCCTTCTCGTCGGCGCCGCCAGCAAGCAGGAGCTACGGCAAGCAGCCGAGATCGTGCTCGGCTAGGGCGTCAAGCGGCGTCGGTTCCACCCGCCCGCTAACGGTGCTCCGAGGGGAGGTCTCCCAGGCGCCGTTCGCGCTTGGTCGGATTGGCAAGTTCCTTTGACACGCGGCCCATCCGCTGCTGGCAGCCATTCGGCAACGTCGTCCAGTCGTCAGCGGCTCCGAGGGGGGAGGGTCCCAGCGGGCTGGAGGCAAGTGACTCCCCAGACCGCTCCCGTCACCGACGCCGTCGCGGAACGCAGCCGACCGAAGCGAGCGCCGGCACCCCCTTCACCCGGAGAGCGCAAGCGTCCGCTGGGACCCTCCCCCCTCGGAGCCGCTGACGACGGGTACCCGCGAAGCGGCCGCGCTACCGCGGCTACGCCCGCGCGAGCCGGCGGCCGTTGCCGCGGCGCGGCCGGCCGCGGCGGCCGACGCCGGAGGTGCGGTTGAACGGCACCCGGCGGCGGCGGAGATGGGCCTGGCGCTTGACGCGTCGGCGGGCGGTGGCGAACGACTGGTTGATCGCGACCAGGATGGAGGCCGCGGCCGAGCGGTGAACCACCACGTCCGGGCCCGGCAGGGCGACCTTGACGACGATGTCGAACGCCAGACCGCCACGGTGATTCCGGCCTGGGCCGGCGATCGTCACTTCGCAGTCCACGATCCGGGAGTTGAAGCGCTTCAGAGCCGCCGCCTCGGACTCGATCGACTGCTTCAGGTCATCGTTCAGTTGGACGTTCTGGGTGCGTATCCTGATCGGGAAGCTCGGCTTGGTCTTCAACGCTGGGGCCCCTCCGTTCCTGTGTCACATCGTACAACGCACCGGGAGACGGAAGATTCCTCAGGCATCCAGCGACATGCCGACGGTGCCCCGGAGATAGACGTCGATCAACCGCGGCAGCGCGGTCAGGTCGTAGCCGCCTTCGAGCACGGACACGAGACGCCCCTCGCACACATCCTCCGCCAGCTCCGCCAAGTCGACGCCGAAGCGGTGGAAGCTCTCCTCGGTCAGCGCCATCCCCGCGATCGGATCGTTGCGCCAGGCGTCGAAGCCGGCCGACACCAGCAGCACGTCCGGAGCGAACGACCGCACCGCCGGCAGCAGTAAGTCGTCCATGACCTCTCTGTAAGCACCGTCGCCGCTGCCCGCCGGCAGCGGCGCGTTGACCGTCGTGCCCTCGCCCTCGCCGATGCCCCGCTCCTTTGCTGCTCCCGTGCCCGGATAGAACGGATACTGGTGGACGCTCAGGTAGGCGACGTCCGCGCGATGGTCGAACAGGTGCTGCGTACCGTTGCCGTGGTGGACGTCGAAGTCCAGGATCGCGACGCGTTCGACGCCGCGCACGTCGATCAGGCCCTGAGCCAGGATCGAGATCTGGTTCAGGTAGCAGAACCCCATCGCCCGGTCCCGCTCGCAGTGGTGGCCCGGCGGCCGGGTCACGCTCATCGCCCGATGCCCGGCGCCCAGCATCACATGGTCGCCGGCCGCGAGCGCGGCATCGACCGCGGCCCAGGCTGCGTCCGCCGTCCCCGGCGACAGCGGATTGTCGTTCGTGTCGAGCATCGGCGTCGGCCGCAGCGGGAAGTCGCCTTCCGCCGCCGCCGCCGCGACCTCGGCGACCGCCGCCTCCATTCGTTCGATGTAATCCGGATCGTGGACCAGGGCCGCCAGCCCGCGGGCCTGGCCCGCCATCCCGCCCGACCGCCCGTCCGAACCAGCCTCCACCAGGTCCCAGCCCCGCTCCCTCAGGTACGGCAGTGCCAACTGCAGCCGCTCCGGCCGCTCTGGAAACCCCCTTGGTACCGTGTGCACCTCACACTGCGGATCCCAGAAGACGCTCATCGGCGAACTCATCTCACTGCCTCCACGAACTCTGTTCCCGTGTGGACGTAGTCTTGAGGATGATCGCACATACTCCAGTCATGAAGATGAAAGCCACCACTCCGAAGATCCGACGCCTGCTGGTTCCGGCCGCGGTCATCGCGGCGGCCGCGGTCCCACTCGCCGCTTCCGACAACTGGCCGTCCTTCCGCGGCGAGTCCGCGGACGGCATCGGAACCGGGACGACGCCGACGACGTGGAACGTGGAGACCGGCCAGAACATCCTGTTTCGCGTCGCGGTTCCCGGCCTCGGCCACTCGAGCCCGGTGATCTGGGGCGACCGCCTGTTTCTGACCTCGTCCGTGCCCGAGGGTGAAGAGGCCTCGCTGAAGGTCGGGCTCTACGGCGACATCGCACCGCGCAGTGGGGGTTCGCGAGTTCACCCCTGGTCCACGACGGGCGGGTGATCATCCAGGTCGACGTGCAGGGCGACTCCTTCCTCGCGGCGCTCGACGCGAAGACCGGCGAGGAACTCTGGCGCACCAAGCGCGACGAGATTCCGACCTGGAGCACTCCCACCGTGTTCCCGCGCAGCGACGGCAGCCGCCAGATCGTCGTCAACGGCTACCAGCACACCGGCGGCTACGACTTCGATACCGGGGAAGAACTCTGGTGGCTGGAAGGCGGCGGCGACATTCCGGTACCGACGCCGATCCGCGCCGGCGACGACGGTCCGATCCTCATCACCAGCGCCCACGGCCCGATGCGTCCGGTCTACGCGATCGATCCGGACGCCGCGGGCGGGATCGATCCCGAGCACGCAGCGATGCTCTGGTTCCATGACCGGCTCGGGAACTACATGCAGACGCCGATCGTCGTCGGCGACCTCGCCTACTTCGGCTTCGACAACGGCGTCGTCACCGCGTTCGACTGGAGGAGCGGCGACCGGGTCGCCCAGCAGCGCCTTGGCCGCGGCGCCTCGGGCTTCACCGCCTCCCCCGTCGCCGCCGCCGGCCGCATCTACATGAACAGCGAGGACGGCGACGTCTACGTCATCGAAGCCGGCGAGGAGTTGAACGAGATCGCGGTCAACGAACTCGGCGAGACCCTGATGGCGACGCCGGCGATCTCGGACGGTGTCATCTACTTCCGGGCACGGCGTCACCTGATCGCGGTCGGCGGCGATTCGTAGCGCACGGTGGCCACCCGCTCCAGAGTGAAGGTCGCCATCGCGCTCGCCGCAGTGACGGTCGCCCCACTCGCCGCCTCCGACAACTGGCCTGCCTTCCGCGGTAACGGCGCTGACGGCACCGGCACCGGTTCGCCGCCCGCGACCTGGAATGTCGAGACCGGCGAGAACATCCTCTTCAGGGTCCCGGTTCCCGGCCTCGGACACTCGAGTCCGGTCGTCTGGGACGACCGCCTCTTCTTGACCTCGGCGGTTCCGGACGGCGCCGAGGCGTCGCTCAAGGTCGGGCTCTACGGTGACGGCGCGCCGGTCGAGGGCGAGCCGCCCCAGCGCTTCCAGGTGCTGGCCTTCGACAAGCGGACCGGCGAACTCCTGTGGGAACGAACTGCATTCCAGGGCACGCCCGCGATCAAGCGGCACACGAAGGCATCCCACACGAACTCCACGCCCGCGACCGACGGCAAGCTCCTCGTGGCCTTCTTCGGCTCAGAGGGGCTTCACGCCTACGGCCTGGACGGAACCCCGTTGTGGAACCGCCAGTTCGGCGTGCTCGACTCGGGGCCTTACGACTTCCCAACCTACGAGTGGGGGTTCGCCAGCTCGCCGATCCTCCACGACGGCCGCGTGATCATCCAGGTCGACATCCTGAGCCAGTCCTTCGTCGCCGTTCTGGATGCGGCAACGGGAGAGGACGTCTGGCGGAAGACGCGCGAGGAGGTCGCCACCTGGAGCACGCCGGCCGTCTTTCCGCGCCAAGGCGGCCGGAGCCAGGTAGTTCTCAACGGCTACCACCACATCGGCGGCTACGACTTCGACACCGGCGAAGAGCTCTGGCGCCTGGAAGGCGGCGGCGATATCCCGGTGCCCACTCCGATCCGCGCCGGCGACGGTCCGATCCTGATCACCAACGCCCACGGCAGGCTGAAGCCGATCTATGCGATCGACCCGGATGCCGAGGGCGAACTCGATCCCGACCACGACGCGATGGTCTGGTTCCACGAGCGGCTCGGGAACTACATGCAGACGCCGATCGTGGTCGGCGACCTCGCCTACTTCTGCTACGACAACGGCGTCGTCACCGTCGTCGACTGGACGACCGGCGAACGCCTGAACCAGAAGCGCCTGGGCCGCGGCGCCTCCGGCTTCAGCGCTTCCGCGGTCGCTGCCGGCGGGCGCATCTACTTCAACAGCGAGGTGGGAGACGTCTACGTCATCGAGCCGGGTCCCGAGCTCAACGAGATCGCCGTCAACGAACTGGGCGAAACCCTGATGGCGACCCCCGCCATCTCGGACGGCGTCATCTACTTCCGGGCGCGCCGACACTTGGTCGCGGTCGGCGCGGGTTCACATGGAACCGACCGCTAAACCGGAGCCGGCCTCAAGGCCGGCGCGCACTCCTGGCCGCCTGCGGCGGCAGCCGGCGGGGACGCCGGCGCACCCAGTCGGCGGTCGGTTCCATAGCTCGGTCAGGCCTTGCGCTGCAAGACGGCGCTGAAGCTCTCCCGGTGCTGGTGGGCGACGTAGAGGCCGAGCACGACCGCGACGATGCCGATCACCACGCCCTCCGGCGCGAGGAAGACGTGGAACAGCAGGATGTTCAGGACGACGGGCGCCAGCACGACGAGCGCCAGCGGCACGAACAGGCCGAGGATCAGCAGCACGCCGCAGACGATCTCGGTCACCTTGATCGTTGGCCACAGGTAGCCGGTGTCCATGATCGCGCCCATGAACGCTCCCGCTTCCTCGCTCATCTCCGGTTGCGGTCCCAACTCGAACAGGCCCACCACGCCGAGAACCGCGAAGATCAGTCCCAGCAGGACGCGCGCGAGCATTGGAAGATGTTTCATCGAACTACACCTCCTTGATCCCTCCGCTTCTCCATGAGGCGGGTTACCAGCTTAGCGCCGCAGACCCGTATCCTTCAACGCCGCGATGAACGCATCCGCGTCCTCACCCATGGCCGTCTCCGGCGCCAAGGCGCCCACCACGCCGAAGAACACGAAGATGAGTCCGAGCAGGACACGCGCTGCGCGCGGCAAGTGCTTCATTCTCACCAGCCTAAGGCCAAACGAGTCCATGCCGTGAATCAAGGCGACATTCTCTGGCGGCCGACGTCGGAGCAGGTCGAGAGCTGCAACCTGACCGGCTATCTGCGCTGGCTGGAGCGCGAGCGGAGTCTGCGCTTCGCCGGCTACGACAAACTCTGGCGCTGGTCCGTCACGGATCTGGAGGCGTTCTGGGGCTCGATCGCCGACCACTTCGACGTCAGGTTCCGCACACCGCCCGAGCGTGCAATCGCGGGCCGTCCGATGCCCGGCGCAAGCTGGTTTCCCGGCGCCAGACTGAACTACGCGGAGCACGCGCTCGCACGGAGCGGCAGCGAACCGGCGCTCATCTGCCGCAGCGAGACTGGCGTGCGACGCGAGCTCAGCCGCGACGACCTGCGTCGCGAAGTGGCGGCCGCGAGGGCAGGTCTGCGCCGGCTCGGCGTGGGCTCCGGTGATCGCGTGGTTGCTTACCTTCCGAACGACGCCGAAGCGGTAGTCGCCTTCCTCGCCACCGCCAGTCTGGGCGCGATCTGGTCGAGCTGTCCGCCCGAGTTCGGGAAAGGCAGCGTGCTCGACCGCTTCCGTCAGATCGAACCGAAGGTGCTGATCGGTGTCGATCGCTACGACTACAACGGCCGCGTGTACGACCGCAGCTCCGACCTGGACCGGATCGTCGGTTCGCTATCGACGCTCGGCGCGGCGGTCGTCGTGCAGCCGGCCGGCGACCCATCCGCCGACACGAACGGCGCCCCGCGTCGCCTGTCCTGGGAGGAGATGACCGCCCACCGCGACGAACTCGCTTTCGAGCCGGTCCCCTTCGACCACCCGCTCTGGATTCTCTACTCCTCCGGCACGACCGGCCTGCCGAAGGCGATCGTCCAGGGCCACGGCGGCATCCTCGTCGAGCACCTGAAGCAACTGGCGCTGCACACGGATCTCGGGGCTGGCGACCGCTTCTTCTGGTACACGACGACCGGCTGGATGATGTGGAACTACCTGGTGTCGGGGCTTCTCGTCGGCGCGACGGCCGTGCTCTACGACGGGTCGCCCGGCTGGCCCGGCCTCATGACGCTCTACCGCCTGGCCGACGAGGAGGCGGTGACCTGCTTCGGCGTCAGCGCGCCCTTCCTGATGGCCTGCCGGGCGGCGGGCCTGGAACCCGGCAGGCAGTTCGGTTTCGAGGCCCTGCGCGCGGTCGGCTCGACCGGTGCTCCGTTGCCGGCCGAAGGGTTCGACTGGGTGTACGAGAACGTGAAGTCTGACGTCTGGCTCGGCTCGCTGTCCGGCGGCACGGACGTCTGCACCGGCTTCGTCGGCCCGAATCCGTTGCAACCGGTCCGGCGCGGCCGCATCCAGTGCCGCTCGCTCGGCGCGAAGGTCGAGGCGTTCGACGAGAACGGCCACGCCGTCACCGGCCAGGTCGGCGAACTCGTGATCACCGAGCCACTGCCTTCGATGCCCCTCTTCTTCTGGAACGACGACTCCGGCGAGCGGTATCGCGAGAGCTACTTCGACCACTGGCCAGGCGCCTGGCGGCACGGCGACTGGATTGAGATCGACGGGGACGGCAGCTCCGCCATCTACGGCCGTTCGGACTCGACCCTCAACCGCGGCGGCGTGCGGATGGGCACTTCCGAGTTCTACCGTGCCGCCGCGGAGTTGGCGGAGGTCGAGGACTGCGTGATCGTCGACACGGGTAGCCTGGATCGCGAGGGCAAGCTCTGGCTGTTCGTCGTGCTGGCCGAGGGCATCGCCCTCGACTCGGCGCTCGCCGACCGCATCCGCCGGCATCTGCGCACCCGGCTGTCGCCCCGCCACGGACCGGACGAGATCCGGGCGATCCCCGAAGTACCGACGACCCTCTCCGGCAAGAAGCTCGAGGTGCCGATCAAGCGGATCCTCGCCGGCGAGCCCGTGGAGAACGCAGTCAACATCGGGACACTGAAGAACCCTGACTCGATCGCCGCCCTCGTGGCGACCCTGTAGCCGCCTACTGGTTCAGTTCGTTGGCGAAGTCGCCGCCACGGAAGATCGAAATGTCGTCCAGCGAGATGTACTTCCGCAGCGCTGCGTTGACCTCATCGAGCGTCATCTCTTCGATGGCCCGCTCCTGGGCGGCCGTGAACTCCATCGTACGGCCGGTGAAGAGGTTGTTGTTCAACATGCCCGCCAGCGCACGGTCCTGAGACCGGCCGTTCTGCTGGCTGTCCAGATAGCCGCGCCTTGCCGGTTCGAACTCTTCCTCGGTGAAACCGTCTTCGAGTGCCTTCGTCATCTCGTCGCGGAAGGCGTCGACCACCTCGTCCGCGTTCTCCGGGGCAAAGATGGCGAAGGTCAGGAACAGCGCACTGTCGTCGATCGGCGGCACCCCGATCTGTGAGCCGACGCCGTAGGACAGGCCCTCCTCCTGGCGAATCCGGGTTGCCAGGCGCGAACTGAGGAATCCACCGCCCAGCATGTAGTTCGCCATGACCAGCGCCGGGTAGTCCTCGTCGTCGTTCCGCATCGAGAAGCTCGAAACGGCCATCATCATCGCGTTCGTCTTGTCCGGCGTCTCGATGTCGACACTCACCGTCTCGACGGCGCGATGCGGATTGGCGACCCGTTCGTACGGCTCGCGCGCCTGCCAGTCGCCGAACAGCTCCTCGAGCAAGCCGGCGACCTCGTCCGGATTGAAGTCACCAACGACTGCGATCGTGCCGCCTTCGGCACCGTAGAAGGATGCCCAGAACTCCCGCGCCTCCTCGACGGTCGCCGTCTCCAGACGCTCGATCTGCTCGTCGAACGTCGGCGAGTAATGGGGATGATCGGCCGGCCACGGACCGAAGTGCCTGCCCATCGCCGTCGGCACCAGAGCCATCGGCTCGGACCGCTGGGATTCAATCCCCGCCAGACGCTCCTCCCGCAACACGTCGAACTCCTTCGCATCGAACGCCGGCTCGCGCAGGATCTCGGCGGCCAGCCGCAGGACCGGGGCGAGGTTCTCCCGCACCGTGGTAAAGGAGCCGCTCGCAATCAGGGCGCCGCCGGAGAGGCCACCCTGGGCCTTGAGGCGGTCGAGTTCGTCACTGATTTCCTGGCGTGAGCGATTCTTCGTACCGCGCATGAGCATCGAACCGGCCAGGTCGCCAGCGGTCGCGCGTCCCATCAGCGCCTCTTCCGTGCCGTGGCGGAAGGCCATCTGCAAGGTCACCGATTCGCCCCGAGTCTGCTTGGGCAGCAGCGCGACCTTGACGCCGTTGGACAGGGTCACCAGCCGTGTCCGACGATCGATGTTCGCCGGCGTCGG
>JAPVWO010000214.1 GCA_027493375.1 Candidatus Multivorans thiocomprendens
CTGGCAACTCGGCGAGAAGAACCAGTGGCGCAAGTACACGCTCTGGGAGCGCTCCTGCCGCGTGCCGATCATCTTCGCCGGCCCCGGGATCGAGGCGGAAGGAGAATTCTGCGACCGGACCGCCGAGCTGCTCGACATCTACCCCACCCTGGCGGACCTCGCCGGTCTCCCCGGGCGCAACGACCTCGACGGAGAGAGCCTGCGGCCACTGCTCGAAAACCCCGAGGCCGAGTGGGATCACCCCGCGATCACCTCCGACGCGCCGGACAGAAGCTCGATCCGCACCGAGCGCTGGCGCTACACGACCTATCCCGACGGTGAAGAGCTCTACGACCACGACAGCGATCCGAACGAGTGGCGCAATCTGGCGAACCTCCCCGAGCACGCCGAGACGAAGCAGCGGCTGCGGGCCATGCTGCCGCGGAACCCTTCGCGCAAGACGGTGCTGCAGGTCGGCGATCAGCCCGAGGAAGAGCGTCGCCTCACCGAGCTCCTGCCGGGCCGCTCGCACAGGGCCGGCGCGGCGAACGACATCGGCCTCGATCCGGCGCCGCCCTACTAGCGTGGAACTGGCCGCCCGATAAGGAGCCGGCCTTGCGGCCGGCCCGTCTCCCTGGCCGCCTTCGGCGGCAGCCGGCGGGGACGCCGGCGCACCCAGTGGGCGGCCAGTTCCACGCTAGCTGCCGGGAGCGATCCAGATCGGCGACGACCAGGCGCGCTCCTGGATCGTCGCCGGCAGGGATACGCGCGGCGCCACTCCGGCCTTTACGGCGTCCCACGTCGACCAGCGGCAGATCGGGTTCTCCAGGACGCGCACGTAGTAGAACGCGTACTGCCCGGGGTCGAAGCCGGAATCGCTCCAGGTCGCTCCCAGCTCGGCGTCGCCCACGTCCTGGCTGATGGCGCAGTTGGACAGGTCGACGGCGGCGCCGTTGTCCGGACAGCGGTGGGTCCCGGGATCCGGCTGCAGCCCGTCGGAGCAGGCGACGTCGAAGATCCGCTCCTGCTGATCGCCGTCCTGCACCCAGCCCTTGACGATCTGGAGACGCTGGAGCGGGGCGCCGGACGGGTCGCGCAGCGCGCGGACCGCGAACACCGGGCTGCCGCCTCGATCGGCGTCGAGTTCGCCCCCCATGGCGACGCCGCGCTCGTAGCCCACCGCCGCCATGTCGTCACGGAGGTGAAGGTCGTCGGGCAGGCCGTAGCCGGCGAACGTCCGCAACCGGATGCGAGTGCCCGAGGTGGCGAAGGTTTCCTTGCGACGCAGGGCCTCGTAGATGGCCTCCCGGCTGTTCTCCTCGGCCCAGACGCCGGTAAGGCCCGAGTTGCTGTAGAAGCGGCGGAAGACCTCGCGATACGTCGGTACGCCGTCGACGATGTCGACCGGGACCGAGCCCCTGCTGACCGGGTCGAAGTCGTGCACGCCGACCTTGCCGGTGTGCTTCTCCTCGTCGAACACAAACCCCGAGTTGTGGGTGTCGCTGGCGCCGACGAACCCCAACCGGTACGGGTTGAAGCCCTCCCGGCTCTGAAACGCGATGCCGTCCAGCAGCGCCTGGCGGACGTAGCTGCCCCTGGGTCGGCTGCTGGCCCACTGGCCGACGCGAAAGGGGAAGATCTCGAAGTCGGCCCACTCGTCGTTGGGCGACAGAACGGGATGGGTCTCCGAGGTGCCCTTGACCTGCGTGATCTCAACGAGCGGCTCGTTGCGCATCCGCTTCGTCGCGTAGTCGGCGTCGAGCGGGCCGCCGGCGAACGTCTCGGTCTGGAACATCCAGCCGTCCGAGCCGTTCGAGTTGTGCGGGATCGCCAGCGCCTCGATGCCCTGGTCACGCAGGCGATCCATCCAGCTCCAGAGGTCCTCGGGATTCGGCGAATCGAGTCGGCTGAAGGGTTCCCGGGGTGCTGTGCCCCCCCTGAAGATCACGTTCCGGTGCAGGTTGCCGCCGTCCCGCGAGGGGGTGTACTCGTAGGCGATGAAGGTCGTCAGGGTGCCCGGCCGGTAGTGGCGTTCCGCGGCGGCGACGATCTCCTCCCAGGCCGTTCGCACGACTTCGGGATCCGCGTGCCCGGCCACAAAGTCCGAGGCGCCCGGCAGGTAGCCTCCCCGCGCCTTCACAGTGGTCGGGTCGACGTAGCGCTCGACGTCCGGGTCGTCCGCCAGCGGGTGGCCGGGGTCGGCGAGGGCGCGCAGGACCCCCAGGTACGCCGCGTGGTCCGTCACGGCGTAGAAGTCCAGGGGCCGGTCGAGCTGGATCTCGTTTCCCGAGGGATGCAGGATCGCCTCTCCGGCAGCGAAGCGGTATGCGTCGTCGGCGGTCGTCCGCGTGGCGAACGAGAAGGCATCGAACGAGTAGGCGGTGTGCACGTGGATGTCACCGAAGAACGCCGAGCGCTCCTCGCCCGTGGCAGGTGAGAGCGGTGCGACCGCGGGGAGAGTCCCCAGGATCGCAGGGAGAAGGAGTCGAGGAGGTCGCATGGTCACTCGTAGTCTGCTTGGCTCAACGACACGGAGATCATCTCCTCGTCGTTTCTGATGAAAATGTGCCTGTTGGCGTAGGCCGGGTGAACCCAGCTCACGTAGCGCAGTTCCCGCCGGTTGCCGGGTCGCGACGTGGGCGTGATGAGGTGCGTCCGGCTGATCTCTTCGTAGCCGGAAGGACTCAGTCTGGCGATGATCAGGTCGCCGCGATCGTTGTTGATGAAGACTCGGTCGCCGTTCCGGACCAGGAAGCCGGACACCCAGCGCCGTCGTTCTCCGGTCGCTTCCTGCGTTTCCCAGAGGCGCTCGCCCGTCTCGGCGTTCAGGCCGCGCAACTGGCCGTAGCTGCAGATGCCGTAGATGGTCCCGCCGTCGATGATCGGCGTCGCCAGCACGGCGTGCAGCCCGTCGGTCTGAATCTCGCTGTTGCTCGAGCCCTTCCAGGCGACGGTGGCGCCGGGCCTGTCCTGGTTGAGCGTCAGCATCAGGGGTCCGTCGTAGAACGTCGTGAAGAACAGTTGCGATCCGACCTGCACCGGCGTCGCGACGGTCATCGCGCCGCCAACCGTGTAGGGCTGCCGCCAGTAGAACTCGCCGTTGCTCGGATCGAGAGAGACGACCTCTTCCGGGTTCCAGACGATGAGCTGACGCGCGCCGCCTGCCTCGATGATGATCGGCTGCGCGACGCCGAGGTCCGCTTCGCTGTCGAGCGCCCGCCAGATCTCCTCGCCGGTCATCTTGTCGAACGCCACGACCCGCGCGTTCTCCGGCCCGCCGACAAAGCCGATGAGCCGCGGGCCGTCGACCAGCGGCGCGCTGGCAAAGCCCCAGTCGAACCCCCACTGCAACCGGTCGACGCCGTAGTCCTCGGCGTAGTCCTTTCGCCAGAGGAGGGCCCCGGTCTCGACATCGAACGCCGACAGGACGCCCGTGCGTCCCAGCGTGTAGACGCGGTCCCCGTCGACCGTCGGGGTCGCGCCGGGACCCGTTTCCCACTGAATCCCGGCGTAGTCCGCCTCCCATTCCTGAATCCACAGGATGCGGCCGGTCGTTTCATCGAGCGCAAGCGCCCGCTCGGTTCCGCGCATGCCGTGGGTGGCTTCGAAATCCGTGATGAAGACGCGACCGTCGGCGACCGCAGGGCCTGCGAACCCTGCCTTGATCGGGGTCCGCCAAAGCGCCTTCAGGCCATCGGCGGGGAACTCTTCCAGGATCCCGGTCTCGTGCCAGACGCCGAGGCGGCCCTCGCCTCGAAACTCCGGCCAGTCATCGGCACGCGCCTGGGTCGCACCCGCCAGGAGGAATGCGACACACGCCAGAAGCGCCATGAGTCGTCCGGTCATGCGCGGCCCGCTACCTGTTCGCCAGCTCGTCATAGATCGCCTCGATATTCGCTCTCGCGTGTTCCATGCCGTAGTCCCCGTAGCGCTCAGGCAAATCGAGGGTCGCCGCCGCCTCGTCGACGCTCAGGCCGGCCCGGAAGGCCTCTTCCGTGGCCGCCAGAAAGTCGCGGTTGAAGTCGGCGTACTCCTTCAGATCTTCCCACGTCATGAACCCCGTCCAGGGGCGGTCCGCCCCGGTTTCCCGGCGACCCCTTCCGGCGTAGGTCACAGGAGCCTCACCGTGGCCCGTGATCACACGACTCACACCCGGGATCCCGGCAACCGCCTTCGCCAGCGTGTCGGGGAAGGCCACGCCGCTGCCGCCGTTCTGCCTGTCGATGACCGGCGTCGCCTTCGAAGGAAACAGGCCTC
This sequence comes from Candidatus Multivorans thiocomprendens, assembly GCA_027493375.1. Classification (GTDB taxonomy): domain Bacteria; phylum Acidobacteriota; class Thermoanaerobaculia; order Multivoradales; family Multivoraceae; genus Multivorans; species Multivorans thiocomprendens. The sequence continues at coordinate 4,237 of JAPVWO010000214.1, forward strand.
CCATGTACGCCACCCCCTTGGCGGGGAAGACAACGATGATGTCGCCATCGGTGTGGGCGGGTCCGAAGTAGTACAGCTCGATGCGGTCGATGTCCTCGAGCAGCGAGAAGCGGTCGACGAACGTCGTCGTGGGTAGCGAGGCGGCGTTCGTACCCGAGTAGAGGTCCATCCGGGCCATGTTCGCCTTCGTGTTCTCGTGCGCCACGATCAAGGCGGCGCTCTCGAACTCGCCGTTGCTGCCGGCATGATCCGGATGCGCGTGGGTGTTGATGATCGTCGTCACCGGAAGATCGGTCACCCCGTC
>JAPVWO010000215.1 GCA_027493375.1 Candidatus Multivorans thiocomprendens
GGCCCTCCTGTCGATCGGGTCCATGTTCACGAAGGACATCTACAAGAGCTACTTCCGCCGCGAGGCGTCGGCCCGCGAGATGCTGATCGTCGGCAAGACGTTCGCCTGGGGCATCATGGCGATCCTGATCCTGATGGCCTGGGTGTCGCTGGAGACGGAAAGCTCGATCTGGGTGCTGATCGAGCTGAAGCTCGAGTTCATGGTCCAGCTCTCGCCGGTCTTCATGCTCGGCGTCTACTGGCGGCGGATGCCTGCTTCGGCCGTTCTGACCGGCATGGTGCTGGGCACGCTTCTCACCCTGGTCATCTGGTGCGGCGCCGCCTTCGACGTCTGGGCGACCCGCAGCCCATGGGGAGTGGGCGCCGGCGTATGGGGCCTGCTCGTGAACTACGGCATCTGCGTCGGCTGGACCGTGCTTCGCCCGGACCCGCGGCCGGCGGGCGCCGCGGCATGAGCGGGTCGGGTTCCGCCGCGGATTGCGAGTCCGCCGCCCGGTCGGGCGCGCGGCGGGAAGGCCCGGCTGCCGCGCGCCGTGAGCCGGGGGCGCGGCGCACGGAGGAGGCGCCTCCCGCCGCTCGCCGGCGCGTGTTCTCCGGCATTCAACCGTCCGGCGTGCTGCACCTGGGGAACTACCTGGGCGCGGTGAAGCACTGGGCCGCCCGCCAGGACGACCGCGAGAACTTCATCTGCGTCGTGGACCTGCACGCGATCACCGTGCGCCAGGATCCGGAGGCGCTGCGCGCCGGCACCCGCGAGTTGACGGCGATGCTGTTCGCCTGCGGCATCGATCCGGAGCGCACGACCCTGTTCGTCCAGAGCCACGTGCGCGCCCACGCGGAGGCCGCCTGGATTCTCGGATGCGCCACACCGATCGGCTGGCTCGAGCGGATGACGCAGTTCAAGGCGAAGTCGGAGCGCCGGGGAGGCCGCGAGCGGATCGGCGTCGGCCTGTTCACGTACCCGGTGCTCCAGGCGGCCGACATCCTGCTCTACGACGCCGACGAGGTGCCGGTCGGCGAGGATCAGAAGCAGCACGTGGAGCTGGCGCGGGACATCGCGGGCCGCTTCAACCACATCTACGGGGAGACCTTCGTCCTGCCCGAGGCGGTCATTCCCACCGCGGGCGCGCGGGTGATGGCTCTCGACGATCCGACCGTCAAGATGTCGAAGAGCGAGACCGCGGGCCGCGGCCATGCCGTCCGTCTCACCGACACGGACGACGAGATCCGGCGTTCGCTCAAGCGCGCGGTCACCGACTCGGGGCGCGAGATCGAGTTCAGCGACGACCCGGCCAGGGCGGGCGTCAACAATCTGCTCCTGATCTACCAGGCGATCACGGATCGCAGCGAGGGCCAGGTGCTGGCCGACTTCGCCGGGGCTCGCGGCTACGGCGACCTGAAGATGGGCGTCGCCGAAGCGGTGATCGAGGTGGTGGCGCCGATCCGGCGGCGCTACGAGGAGCTGATGGCCGCGCCGGAAGAGCTCGACCGGCTGCTCGCCATCGGCGCGGAGCGCGCGCGGAAGGTCGCGGAGCCGAAGGCGGCTGAGATTCGCCGGTTGGTGGGCTTCGCCTGAGCGCGACGCCTTAGGGCTTGTTCGCACTATCGCAGCGCATCGACGATGAGCACGAAGACGACGAAGCCGAGGAAGATCACGTCGAGCTTCTCGAATCGCGAGAAGATGCGACGAAACCCCTTCAGGCGACGGAAGAGGCGCTCGACCTCGTTGCGCCGCTTGTACATCTCCCGGTCGTACTCCCAGGGGTTCAGACGGTTGCTCTTCGGCGGTACAACCGGCACGAAGCCCAGGTCCAAGGCCAACTGGCGGGTTTCGTCGTCCTCGCATGCGCGGTCCATCACCGGCGCCAGGTTGCCGCCCGACTGTTCCGCCATGCTCTTCAGGAGCTCGCGGCCTTTCGGCGCGTCGTGGGCTTGGCCGGGCGAGAGGGAGAAAGCGACTGCCGTTCGAGCATTCGCGGCAACCAGATGAACCTTGGTGGTCCAGCCGCCGCGGGACTTGCCGATGGCTTGCGGGCCGTTTTTTTTCTGCGCCCGTGCCGTCCGGGTGGACCTTCACGCTGGTGGTGTCCAGTCCCATCGCTTCCACCTTGATACGGATGATCTGCTCCCGTTGCAGGTACTCGAACGCCCGGTCCAGCACGCCGCTCTTCGCCCAGCGGTTCATCCGCACATAGACGGTGTGCCAGTTGCCGAACCGTTTCGGAAGCCCCCGCCACTTGCAGCCATGCTCGGCCACGTAAAGGATCGCGTTGAGTACTTGCAGGTTCGGCAAGCTCACGTTCCCCCGCTGCCTCGGAAGCAGCGGCGCGATCCGTTCGTACTGCCGCCTGTTAGCGTGAACAGGCCCTAGTTGGATTTCAGTTTCACTACGTTCGACCAGGTGCCGTCGCCGCCGGCGGTCGAGGCTCTCACCCGGTAGTGGCGGGCAAGGCCCGCGGGCGTCGTCACGCTCCACGAACGCGCGGTGGCGCCGATGTTCCTTGACGGGGAGGGCGAGCCCGCCGTGGTGAAGCGCCATGAGTGGTTGGCGGAGTTCCTCGTCTGCAACTGATAGCGAGTGATCGGCGTGGACGAGGCTGGCTCAGTCCAGGTGACGGTCTGGGTCTGCCTGACCACGGTTCCGCTGGCTTGCGGCGCGGCCGGCGGCGCTGTCCTCCTCGATCGCCGCTCCGACCGGCATGCCGCCGATCGA
>JAPVWO010000216.1 GCA_027493375.1 Candidatus Multivorans thiocomprendens
TCCTGGTGGCGGTGTTCGGCTTCCTCGTGTCGAGCATCCTCGCGGGTGCCGAGCCGCCGGAGGTCTCGGAACTCGATCCGATCCTGACCAGCTTCCAGTTGGACACGCTGGACGGGTCGCGGCTGGGTCCGCCGGACCTGCGGGGCGATGTCGTCGTGGTCGACATGTGGGCGAGCTGGTGCAAGCCCTGCGTCGTCCAGGCGGAGATCCTCGAGCGGCTGCGCGAGGAGTACGCCGGCCGGGGTGTGTCCTTCCTCGCCCTGAACAGCGGGGAGGACCTGGAAACGGTCCGCGGATACGTCGAGAAGACCCCGTTCAGCTACCCGGTGCTGCTGGACCCCGACGAGGAGGTGATGGGCGCGGCGGGACTCTACGCCTTGCCGACGCTCCTGGTGCTGGACCCGCGGGGTGACCTCTCCTACATCTCGATCGGCATCACCGGGGCCAGCGTGGTTCGCAACGCGATCGAGGAGGCGCTCGCGTCCGCGACCGGCTGAGGCCCGGGACGGGCGGCGGCTCCCGCGAACCGGGAGGGCCATCGCGTCGTGATCAACATCCGCAACCTCTCGATCAAGTGCGGCTACTGCGACACCTACCAGACGCTCTGCGCCTACCGCCGTCGGGACGACTGGAACGTCTACGTCTACGAGTGCGAGAACGATGTCTGCGATCCGGAGCGCAGCCGGACCCTCGTCGAAGTGCCGGGCGAGCTCGATGAGTTCGCGCGCCGGGATCCGGCCTGGGAACACGGGCGGCGCCACACCGGCGGCGGCCACGGCTAGGAACCTGCGCCGCAGAACGCAGCGAAGCAAGTGCCATCCGTGTGCCCGAGGACGGGCGCACGGACTGGTTCACGGGTGGCGCGAGATCGCGCCACCCGGGCGCCGCGGCGGAGGGTGCTAGCGAGGTGGGGGCTGGGGCCAAACACGGAGTCCGCGACGGGTTTGGCGGCTCTGAGTCGACTCCCCGGAAGCGGCCGCTGTCGGCCGAGCGCCTGGAAGCGCTGGCGGCCCTGGCCGGCATCAATCGCCTCGAACTGACCATCGAGAAGCTTGTGCTCGGCGGCGACGGCCTCGCGCGGTGGCGCGGGATGCCGGTCTTCGTGCCGCGGGCCGCCCCCGGCGACGTGCAGTTGGGACTCAAGGCGGCGGCTGCCAGGGAGACGTTGCGCCGGTTGGGGGGCATCGACCCGGGCCAGCTCGCCGCGTGCCGCTTCGAGGAGCCGGTCGGCGAGAGGCCGTGGGGCTACCGGCTGCGCGCGCAGGTCCATGTTGTCCCGCGTGACATCCGACCGCCCGAAGACGGGCGCTCGGACTGTGACGCGGCTGACGCGGGGACGCGCCAGCCGGGTTCGGAGGGGCCCGTCGGCGTCGGTTTCCGGCGGCGCCGCAGCCACGACCTGGTCCTCGTCGACCGCTGCCCGGTGCTCGCTCCGGCGCTGGAGAAGGAGCTGCGCGGGTTGTCCTCGCTGCCCGGCGACCCGGCTGCCTCTTCGAAGAAGCTGCCGAGCCGCCTGAGTCTGGCGACGGCGGGCTTGGGCCCCGACAGTCCGGTGGTGGCGGCGCCGCCTGTTGACGGGCTGCCGCGCGGCGATGTCGAGATGGACCTGCTGGGCAGGAAGCTCAGCTACGACGCCCGCTGCTTCTTCCAGGCCCACGGGGGCTTGCTGGAGTCGCTGCTGCAATCGGCGGTCGGGCCCTTCGAGGGCGACGCCGCGGTGGAGCTCTTCGCCGGCGTCGGCTTCTTCACCGTAGGACTCGCCGACCGGTACGGGTCCGTCACGGCCGTGGAAGGCGAGTCGGTGGCCGCCCGCTACGCGCGGAACAACCTGCGCCGCAACCGTCTTCGCCACTGCCGCGTCGAACGGTCGGCGGTCGAGAGCTGGGTTGATCGGCGGAACGGCGGTCCCGGCCTGGAAGCCGGCCTCGACCGCGTGCTGGTCGATCCGCCCCGCGCCGGCCTCTCGCGAAAGGTCCGCGGCGCCCTCCTCAGCGCCGCGCCTCGCCGCCTGACCTACGTCTCCTGCGACCCCGCCACCGCGCTCGCTTCGGTCGGCTGCGCTGCGGTTCGATGATGGTTGGGGTGTCGATCCGGGGAGACGCTTGCCTCCAGCCCGCTGGGACCCTCCCCTCCGGACGCCGCCGCGGCCTGGTCGTTGTCGGCATTCGTGGCACGACGTTCGAGTGCCGGTGCGCCGGCCTTCTGACCCGCCCTCGCTTGCAACGATGGAGCCTCGCCTGAAGGAGGGAAGCGGGGGCTGACTACTCCTCCACCCAGGGTGCGCCGTTCAGGTGGACCTGGTAGTGGTTTGCCAGGCCGGCTTTCCGGTGGCGGGAGGCGGCTTGGAACTCGGGGTTCATCGTCATCTCGATGAAAGCCCGGCGGGAAGGGAAGACCATGATCGCCGCGACGTGCCACGGCGGGTCCGAGGGCCCGATCATCACTTGATCGACCATCGTGGTGAACGCTACGTGGCCTCCCAGGTCGGCAAGGACCTGTCCCGCGGAGGCTGCGTATCGCTGGAAGGCCTCCTGACCGGAGACTTCGGCAGCTTCGGTGCCGTATTCCTCGTCGCCCGGCGCGTACCGGGCGCGGTCGTTGAACTGGAAGAGGTTGAGCGCGGCAACCGGGGCGTCGGGATCGAGTCCGCGGAGGGTCGCGAACTGGCTGTCGTCGGGATCGAACTGTGTCTTCAAGGCGATGCTCCTACAGGTTGCGCCGGTAGCTGGCGCCCTGGCCCCGGGTCTCGGCCACGGTGACCTCGAGTGTTTCCACGCGGTCGCGATGAGAGTCCCATTGGTCCGCCAGGCGTTGCCAGAGCCACCGGGCCAGCGCCTCGACGGTCACGTTCGCTACCGGCAGCAGGACGACCTCCGATGACGGGAACTCGTATCGCCGCGTTCCGAACCTGGTGGTTACGGTCTCGTCGGATTGAGTCAGCTCCAGATGCGGGCACTCCTCCGGCAGCAGGACCTTCTCGTCGAGCTCCGCGCATTGCGACCGGATGTCCCGCTTCGCCGCGGCGACCGGCACGAGGAACTCCAGCTCGTCCACCCCTGGACCGCCGAGTTCCACGCGCACCCGGTAGTTGTGTCCGTGAAGAGCCTCCGCCTCGTCCTCCGAGAACACCGTGAAATGAGCCGCGGAGAACTTGAAGTCCTCCTTGCCGAGGCGTAGTGAGTAGGTGCCGGACACGCCCCGATCGTAGCGTCCTGAAGAACCGGATGCCGGCCAGAAGGCCGGCGCACCGACACCCAAGGCTTCGGATGCTCCCAGCCTCGCGGTCGCGGGCGTCGACACGTCGGCCTTCGTGACCGACGGCCGACGACGACCAGTCCGCCCGGCGTTCCGGGGAAGGGTTCCCAACGGGCTGGAGCCAAGCGTCTCCCCGGATCGTCACCCCGACCACCACCGAACCGCAGCGCAGGCGACCGAAGCGAGCGCTAACGTCCCTTCCACCCAACAAGCGTGAGCGTCCGCTGGGAACCCTCCCCCGGAACGCCCCAGCGGACGGGTACTTCCTCCGCCGCTGCGCCGCAGCCGCGGCGCTACAGCAGTTCGGCGACGGCGTGCTCGACTTCGCCGTTGTCGGGAAAGCGGCCGAGCTCTTTCTTGGAGAAGACGGGGCGGCCGTCGAGGGCGACCTCGAAGACGCCGCCGCCGCCGTCCATGAGTTCGGTGTCGAGGTCGAACCGCTCCTTCAACTGAGCCGCCAGACCGGCGGCTCGGGGGCGGTAGTTTCACATCACGCAGTATTCGATCGTGACTCGGCTCATCGGATTCCGTCCCGGTTGTTGTCTGTGACCGCGAGCGACTACGGTAGCATGCGCCGATGCGAATGCTGGAGCCGGTCGAGCAGTTCTCGACCCACGAAGTTGGTCCGCGGAGGGACCTCGATCCGGAGCGGGTGGCCCGCCTCGCGGAGCGCGTCCGCGCGATGCTGATCGAGCTCGGTCTCGATCTCGACGACCCCAATCTGAAGACCACCCATGAGCGAGTGGCCCGCATGTACCTGGAGATGTTCCGGGGGATGGACCAGGGCACCAAGCCGCGGGTCACGACCTTTCCCAACGACGAGAACTACCAGGCGATGGTGATGGAGAAGGACATCCCGTTCTACTCCATGTGTTCCCACCATCTCGTGCCCTTCTACGGTCACGCGCACATCGCCTACGTTCCCGGCGACAAGATCCTGGGCCTGTCCAAGTTCGCGCGCATCCTGGAGTTCTACGCCAAGCGGCCGCAGCTCCAGGAGCGGCTCACCGAGCAGGTCGTGAGCTTCCTGGATGACGAACTGCGGGTCCGCGGCGCGATGGTCGTGATCGAGGCCCGGCACCTCTGCGTCGAGATGCGCGGGGTCGAGAAGTCCGGCGTCATGACGGTGACGTCGGCGCTTCGCGGCATCTTCCATGAACGCCCGATTCGGGAAGAGTTCCTGGACCTGCTGAAGGGACGGTGACGTGCGGCGGCTCGGCCTGGCTCTTGCGTTCGGCGTTCTGACCGCCGGCAGCGCCCAGGCCGCCGAGAGCCTCGAGCGGCTCCATCCGGACGACCTGATCAATCCTTTCCTGGGCCCCGGGTACACGAGCTGGCTGGTCGGCCCCGTGGGGCAGCTTGCCGACGAGGAGGAACGGACCCTCTATCTCCTTCTGGAATCGGACGACGAAGCCGCCGCCTTCGTCGACGAGTTCTGGAGCCGCCGCGACGCCGGTCTGCGACGGCGGTTCGACCGTCGTGCGGCCGAGGCGGACAAGCGCTACTCCGAGTCAGGCCGGCTCGGCCGGCGCACGGACCGCGGCATGGTCTACGTTCTGTTCGGCGACCCGGAGAAGACCGAGTGGGAAGAGTATCGCGACATCGATGACCCGGACGTCCAGCTCTGGACCTACGCGAAGGGCGCGGCCAAGGGACTGAACGGCAGGAAGCCGGCCCGCCGCTACCGCTTCGCCCGCGACGGCGACGTGATGCGCCTGTTCTCGAACGATCCAAGCGACCCGAACAATCGGCGTCGCCGGATGCTCCGCCGGATCCGCGAGCCCCCGCGTCGGCCCTGGCGGTAGCGGAGCCGGCCTTGCGGCCGGCGCGTTTCCCGGCCGCCTTCGGCGGCAGCGGGTCGGAAGACCCGCGCACCCAGCGGAGCCGGCCTTGCGGTCGCCGCCGCTATGGTTCGCCGATCGAGTCACGACTTCCCGATCTCGTCAAAGGCGAGCCGTTCCCCGGGCTTGAGCGTGGAGTCGTCGCCGGGGAAGAGGAATGCCCTCATGTGGCCCGTGAGGGTCGCCTGGGCCGCCGGATCCATGAAGTTCAGGCGCAGCTCGTTGATCACCTTGATCTCCATCGCCGCCCATTCCTCCCAGCAAGGAGCGCAGACGCGCCGGGCGATCTCCTCGCCGGTGGCGCCGGGCACCGGCGGCCCGGTCAGCGCTTCCCGTGCCCGGCCGCAACGGGCGCAGGCGATCACCGTCGCTCTCCCGGGTCCTCGGTTCCGGCTGCCGCCGCCTCGTCCTGCGCGTCCCGGTAGCGCTTCTTGATACCCGCCTTCTGGCGGTTGCGCACCAGCCAGCGGAGCAGCCTCGACTCGTTGATGCCGACCACGAGATCGTCGAGCGCTTCGTAGATGGCGGGGTCGTTGATCAGACGGGCCGCGGCGCCGTCTCCCTCCGCGACCTGGTCCAGCGTCGAGTTCAGCCGCTTGAGGAGCTGCTCGACCTCGGTCGTCAGCGATTCGCCCAGGTCCTCGTCGTTCAGAAGCCGGGGCAGGAGGCCGTCGGCATCGCGCAGGTCGGCGGTGATCTGGCGGAGATCCGCGGCGGCGACCTCGGTGTCCGCCAGGGTCGTCTCGAAGCGGGCCTTCAGCTCGCCGTCATGCAGCAGCGCCGGCGCCAGGCCGTCGCCTTCCCGCAGGAGTCTCAGGGTCTCGTCAAGTTCCTCGATGGAAGAAGCGATCCGGTCGCCCATCTCACGGTCCGTGAGCAGCCGCCCGAGGACTCCGTCGCCTGCCTCGACCTGATCGGCCACGCGCTCGACCGACTCGAGCGTGCTGATCACCGTGTCGGTGATCCGCTTGTCTTCGCGGGCGGCGACGAGTTCACCGAGCAGGCCCTCGCCGCGCTCCATGCGGGCGAGGATGTTCGACAGGGAGCGGGCCGTCGCCACCGCATGGTCGACCACGTCCGCACCGCTTGCGATCAGCTCGTCGACGTCGGTCGGCAGGGCCGCCGGAATCTCCTCGCCGGGATTCAGGAGGACGGCTTCGGGCGAACCCGAGGTGATCTCCACATACTTGTCGCCCAGAAGACCCAGGGTCTTGAGGCGCGCCAGGGAGTCCCGGCGCAGCCGGCCTGCATAGCGGCGCTCGACGCTGATCCGCACCTCCAGCAGTTCGCTGTCCGGGTCTTCGCTGAGCAGGATGCGGTCGACCCTGCCGACGGTCACGCCGTTCAGTTGAACCGGGTTCCCCTCGACCAGCCCCGCGGCGTTCGGGAACATGGTGCGGTAGCTGTTGGTGGGCGTGAAAAGGGCGCTCTGCTCGCCGATCACGAAGATGAAGGCGGCCAGCGCGACGACGGCCGCGAGTACGGTCAGACCCACCCTGGTGGTGTTCGAGTCACGCTGCATCGATGTCCTCCTGTTCCGGGCCGGACCGACCTTCGAGGAACGCCCGGAGCGCGGGGTCGGTGCTTCGTTCCGCTTCCTTCCAGCAGCCGAGGAACCGGAAGCGTCCGTCCTGAAGCAGTGCGAGGCGGTCGCCGACGTGGCGGGCCAGGCGAATGTCGTGCGTCACGACCACCGAAGTCGTTCCGAGTTCATCCCTCGTGCTCCTGATCAGACGGGAGATCGTCGCCGCCGTGACCGGGTCGAGACCGGCGGTCGGTTCGTCGAACAGGACGACCTCGGGCTCCAGGACGAGCGAGCGGGCGAGGGCGACCCGTTTCTTCATGCCGCCCGACAGAGCTGCCGGCATCCGATCCTCGATCCCGGACAGTCCGACCCAGGCGAGCGCCGCGGCCACCCGCTCGCGAACCTCCTCCTCGCTCGCCCGCTCGTGCTCGCGAATGGGAAAGGCGACGTTCTCGAGGACGTCGAAGGAGTCGAACAGGGCGCCTGACTGAAACAGCATCGCGATGCGCCGGCGCACCGGGTACAACTCGCGCTCCGTCAGTTGGACGAGGTCCGTACCCTCGAACAGCACTTCGCCTCCCTCGGCCGGGTCGAGTCCGTTGAGTTGCCGCAGCGTGAGGCTCTTGCCGGAGCCGGAACGGCCCAGCACGACGAGGCACTCGCCGCGCAGAACCTCGAAACTGAGGCCGTCGAGTACGGCGCGCTCGCCGAAGCGCCGGCAGAGTCCTCGCACGACGTAGAGCGGTTCTCGCACGTTCTGGCTGCCGGCGGCTTCAGACGAGGACATGGAACAACTTGGTCAGAAAGAAATCAGATACGAGCACCATGATGGAGGCCCAGACTACGGTGCGTGTGGTGGCGTGCCCGACGCCTTCGGCGCCGCCGCTGGCCGTCAGGCCGTTGTGGCAACCGATGATCGCGATGAAGCAGGCGAAGAAAACCGACTTTCCGAGGCCGTTGAAGACGTCCTCCATGGTGAGGGTCTGCACGACGTCGTTGACGTACAGGCCGACGGAGAGGTTCAGTTGATTCACGGCGACGAACAGGCCGCCGAGAATGCCCAGCAGGTCGCCGAGGACGGTGAGCGCGGGCAACATGATCAGAGTGGCGGCGAGTTTCGGAACGACCAGCTTCTTTATGGGATCCGCGGCCATCGAGCGCATGGCGTCGACCTGCTCCGTGACCTTCATCGTGCCGAGTTCCGCGGTCATTCCGGACCCGATCCGGCCGCCGACGATGAGGGCCACGAGGACAGGTCCAAGTTCCCGGGTCAAGGACTTGGAGACCACGCTGCCGATGTAGTACTTCACTCCGAGTTCGGGCAGGCTGTACGCGGTCTGGAGGGCCAGTACCATGCCCGTAAACAGGGTGGTGACCGACGCGACGCCCAGCGAGCTGACGCCGAGGTGTCCCATCTGACCGAGCCATGACCGGAACTCGTACGGCGGTCTGACGAGGGCGGCCATTCCGCGCGCAGTCAGTAACCAGATGGCGCCAACCTCTCGCAAGGGGGCCCTGAAATCGATCAGAATCCTGTGTCCAGCCTGTTGCATCTGCCCATGGGAAGGGTCTGTTGGAGTCGCCCCTCGTGGTTGGGTGCTTGGTGTAGCTTCGGCCAACTCACGGCACCGAGCAGAACCTTGTCGATCCGGAACCCCACAAACCTGCGCCGCGCGAGGCAGCGCGGCAAGTCTACGGCGAAAGCGCCCGGGGGAGGATTGAACGGGTGGTCGGTGGCTCTCGCCACCCTGACGGGGAACGTGTACCTGTTTCTGGGCGGCGCCGTGATGGGTGTCGCCGCGGCCATCGCCTCCTGGTTCCCGGGCCGTGACTGGGCCGGGGTTCAGGCTCGCCTCTGGGCTCGGGGGTTGCTCCGGTCGAGCGGTGTTCGCCTCGAGCTCAGCTACGCCGGGGGCAGCCACGCGGCCTGGCGCGACCCGATCGGCGACCGGCCGGTGGTCTACATGGCGAACCACCGGAGCCTGTACGACATCGCGGCGCTGCTGGCCATCCTGGACCTGCCGGTCCGCTTCCTGGCCAAACGCAGCCTGTTCCGCCTGCCGTTCTTCGGCTGGGGGCTCAGGGCGGCCGGTTTCGTGCCGGTGGACCGGGAGGATCGGAGTCGGGCCGGCGAGACGTTCGCGGCCGCGACAGGGTTGCTGGCGTCCGGCGTTTCCCTGGTCGTGTTCCCCGAGGAGACGCGCAGCTCCGGCCCGCGGATGAGACCGTTTCAGCGGGGCGGGTTCCTGCTCGCGCTGAAGGGTCGGGCCCTGATCGCGCCATTGGGCATCCGGGGAACGGCCCACATCAGGCAGAAGGGCGACCTCGTGGTCCGGCCGCAGACCGTGGAGCTGATCTTCGGCGAGGTCGTCGACCCGGCCGCCGCCGGGGTCCGGGGACGGCGGTCGTTCATGCGCGATGTCGAGCAGCGGGTTGGCCGGTTGGCGGGGTTGAAGACCGCCGCCGAAGCGGGAGACAGGGATGACTGAAGCGATCGAGAGCAGGGTGCGCGAGTGCCTCCGGACCGTGACCTTCCCGGGGATGAAACGCGACATCGTGTCGTTCGGTTTCGTGCAGCGGGTCGCGGTCACCGGGGGCGACGTGGTGGTGGATCTGCGTGTCCCGACGCGGGACCCGGAGGCCGCCACGGAGATCAGGCGCCGGATCGTCGATGCCGTGCGGAGCCTGGACGGCGTGTCCGACGTACAGGTCTCGCTCGAGGTGGCGACCGCGCCGGCGCCGGCCACGGCGCGTGACCCCTCGCTCCTGCCGGGCGTGTCCCACGTGGTCGCCGTGGCCAGCGGCAAGGGCGGCGTTGGCAAGTCGACCGTGGCGACCAACCTGAGTGCCGCGATGGCGGCCCTGGGCTTGCGGGTCGGGCTGCTCGACGCGGACATCTACGGCCCGTCCATCCCCCTGATGTTCGGCATCAACCGCCGGCCGGAGATCGTGAAGGGGAAGATCCAGCCCTTCGAGCGCCACGGCGTGCGCGTCATGTCCCTCGGCTTTCTGCTCGATCCGGACACGCCCGTGATCTGGCGGGGCCCCATGGTGATGAAGGCGCTGGGCCAGTTGCTGGGCGACGTGGACTGGGGCCGACTCGACTACCTGCTGCTCGATTTGCCGCCCGGCACCGGAGACGCGGCGCTGACGCTGTCGCAGAAGCTGCCCCTGTCCGGCGCGGTCATCGTCTCGACGCCGCAGGACGTGGCGCTGATAGACGCCCGGAAGGGGCTCGCGATGTTTCGCAAGGTCGAGGTGCCGGTGCTCGGGATGGTCGAGAACATGTCGACCTTCGTCTGCCCTCACTGCGGCGAGACGACCGACGTTTTCAAACGCGGCGGCGTCGAGCGGACGGCCGAGTTGCTCGACTGCGAGGTTCTTGGAGCGATTCCGTTGGACGGCGCCCTGGTGCGGGGCAGCGACGACGGGTTGCCGATCGTGGTCTCCGACGCCGGCGGCCCCCATGCGGCGATCTTCCGCGGCATCGCGGCGGCAGTCGAGCGGCGGCTGCTGGAGGTGGCCTCCGAACGGCCGACTCTGACGATCGTCTAGCTAGGGATCCGGCTTTCGAACTCATGCCTGTCGCCGTGATCGCCGATGCCCACCTGGGCGGTCCCGGGGGCAGCGGGGAAGATCTGGCCGAGCAGCTCGGCGCGCTCGATCCCGGTCGCTGTGCCCGGGTGTTGTTCCTCGGCGACCTGTTTCATCTCTGGATCGGATCGCGGCGTTTCGAAACACCCGAGATACGACGGCTCGCGTCCGCGATCCGGGGCCTCAGGCAGCGAGGAATCCGGGTCTCCTACGTGGAGGGGAACCGCGACTTCTTTCTGGCCGACGGAGCCTACGGCGACCTCTTCGACGACTGCGGCCGGGAAGTCGGCTTCGACGCCGGAGGCGCGAAGTACCTCGCGGTTCACGGCGACGGGCTGAATCCGCGCGACTGGCGCTATCGCTGCTGGCGGCGACTGTCGAAGAACGCGGTCAGCCGGTGGTTGACCTTCCGCTTGCCGCGATCGACAGGCCGCCGTCTCGTCGCATCCACGGAGCGGGGCCTGGCCCGTACCAACCGCGAGCACAGGGCCCGGATCCCGGGCGCGGTCATCCGGCGCTACGCGGCGCGCCGGCTGGCCGAAGGCAACGACGTGCTGCTGCTCGGGCACTTTCACGCCGCCCGCCGCTGGACCGTCGGTGACGGCGAGGTGCGGATCGCGGACGCCTGGTTTCATGATCGGAAGCTGCTGTGGCTGGGCTGACGGCCCCTCTTCCCGACCCGTACCCGGTCCGCCGCGCCGCGGGGGTTTCGGGCGTGGTCGAGCCGCCCGGTTCGAAGAGCATCTCGCACCGCGCCCTGAACCTGGCGCTGATCGGGCAGCAGCCCGCGACGATCGAGAATCTGCTGGAGGCCGACGACATCGCGGCTTTCCGGGCCGCGCTCGTGGCGATGGGCTGGCGCGTCCGTTCCGTTGCGGGCTCGGGGCTGCGGTTGGAACCGGGGCCGGAGGCGGACTCTCAACGTCCGGTGCGGCTCGACTGCCGGAGTGCCGGGACGCTGCTGCGTCTACTGGTCGCCACCTGCGCGGTGATCCCGGGCCAGTGGATTCTCGACGGTTCCCCCCGGCTGCGCGAACGGCCGATCGGCCCTCTGGTCGCGGCCCTGCGTCAGCTCGGCGCCGGGATCGAAGAGCTTGGCCGGCCGGGCTGCGCCCCGGTCCGGATCCGGGGGGGAAGGCTGGCTGGCGGCCGGGTCGAGATCGAGGCCGGCGAATCAAGCCAGTACGTGTCCGCGCTGCTGATGGCGGCGCTCAACGCGGCGGGCTCGATCGAACTCCTGGCGCCGGTTCTCGTCTCTAGTCCGTATGTGGACACAACTCTCGAAGTCATGGCCGATTTCGGCGCTCCCGTAGACGTACGCCGCGACGGCGAAGCACGCGAGTTCCGGGTGGAACCGCGCGTTCCGGAACTGGTTGAAGGGCGCTATCGCGTCGCGGGCGACGATTCGGCCGCCGCCTATCCGGCGGCGGCCGCCGCGATCTGCGGTGGCTCCGTGCGCCTGCGAGGCCTCGCGCCCGCGTCGACCCAGGGCGACCGCGTCTTCCTGGGCCTGCTCGAGCGGATGGGCGCGGAGGTGCGGAAGACAGAGGAGGAGATCCAGGTGGAGGCGGACGGCGCCCTCGCCGCGCTCGACTGCGACCTCTCGGCCATGCCCGACCAGGTGCCGACGCTTGCCGCCGTGGCGGCCTTCGCCAACGGCACGACCTGGATTCGCAACGTGGCGCACCTGAGGATCAAGGAGAGCGACCGACTGGCCGCGGTGGCGACCGAGTTGCGGCGCGCCGGCGCAACCGTCGACGAACTGGAGGACGGCCTTCGAATCGAGGGAGATCCCGGCCTCGCCGCCTCGCCCGGCTCGCCGCGCATCCCGATCGACACCTACGACGACCACCGCATCGCGATGAGCATGGCCCTGGTGGGGATGCGCCGGGGAGGCCTCTCGATTCGGCGTCCGGAGGTCGTTGGCAAGTCCTACCCGGGCTTCTGGGCCGACCTGGAGGAGATCCGGCGATGACACGCATTCTTCGCATCCATCACCAATCGCTTCAACCGGTTCCCAAGGGCACGGGGGCGACCGATCTGAACGAGATCGTCGCGACAGACCGTGATCGGGCCGCGTTCCTGCTTCAGGGCGCGGCCCTGCTGGCTCATGTACGGGCGGCCGGGTGGCGGCTCGAGGCCTGGCAGGATCTTCGCGTCGACGCTGAGGGCGTCCTCCGGATTCCTCCGGCGTCGGTGCGGCCCGTGCGGGACGACCGGCTGCCGCAGGCCCTGTTGAGGCAACTCGTCGTGCTCCTGTTCGGCAGCGAGGGCGCGCCCGGTCGAAGCGCCGTTCGGGCGGCGCTTCGACCCCGCTTCGAGACCTGGCGAGACGAACTGCTGCCGGTGTCCGGAAACCGGATGGTCGCCGACATTCTGGCTGGGGCGCCCTTCCTGTTGGGTCACAGGTTCGAAGCCGCGCGCGCCTCCCTCTTCGCGGTTCTGGAGGATCGGGACGGCGAGCGGGTGGCTGTTGCCGGGCGGTCCCGGTGGCGGCGGATTCTGGCGGGCATGGACGGCGGTGAGCGCCTCCGCATCGCCGCGGGCGGCGATGCGGCGCGGTCGTACTGGCAGCGTGTCAGGGACGCCGACTCCGAATCTCCGCCGCCCGACGCGCCGGAGGACCGTTCGGCGCTGGCGCGCCTCCTCCTCGAAGACGGCCGCTTCGAGGCCGTTCTGAGGCTTGTGAAGGACTCCAGGCGAACGGACGACATCCTGGTGCGCCTCCGGGCTCAGCTTCGGCTGGGTCGAACGGTTGCCGCACGCCGCAGTCTGAGCACGCTCGAGAAGCGATCGCTCTCTGGCCGGCGCGCACTGGAACGGTGCGAACTGGCGATTGGAATCCAGGCGGCCGCGGGGCGTTCGGATCAGCTTGGAAGCTGGTCGGAAAAGGGGCTCGATGCCGCGGTCGGTCCCCAGGCGGCGCATGGTCGGGTCCTGTGCGCGCTGGCGAAGTGGGAACTCGGCGAGCTTGACGCCATGGCGAGCCTGCTGGAGCCCTCGGTTGGGGAGCCTGAACAGTGGAGGGACCCGCAACACTGGATGGAGCTTGGGGCGAGGGCCCGGCTCGCTTCGGCGAACGGTCGGTTCAGTGAGGCGGAACGACTGCTCGTTGCCGGTCTCAGGCGCCTCAGGGAGCGCCTTCCCGTGTACGAGCGCGCCGTCCTGTGGAACGAGTTGGCGACGATTCGGCTGGCCGTGAACGACTTCGCCGGCGCCGAGCGTGCGGCGTGCATCGCGGTGGGGCTGTTCCGGCGTTGCGAAGGACCCGCCGGGAGAGCCGCCGCGCACGGGAAACTGGCCGAGATTCGGATTCGGACGGGACGGTTTGCAGGAGTCTCCGAGACGATCGAGAACCTCCGCCGGGAGGGCCTGATGGCGGGGAGCGCGCCTGCGGTCGTCGAAGCGCGCCTGCTCGATGCGCGTCTCTTCCTGTCGCTTGGCCGCTGGGATTCGGCGCTGGAGAGCTGCGAAACCGCTCTGGAGAATCTGCGCGGGAGGCGAACGGGGTGGCGTCAGCTCCGCTCGCTGCGCCTGCTCTCGGCTCGTGCCCTGATCCAGCTCGGACGTGTCGAGGAGGCGGCGGAGGAACTCTCGGAGGCGCTCGAACGTCCCCTCGCTGTCTGGACGCCGGCGGAAGTGGACGACCTGTCGCCCCTGCTGCTGCTTGCCGGACTCCGCGACGAGGCGCGTGCGGTCGCGGTCGGCGCCGCACAGGAGGGACTTTGGGACGCGATCGGCGAGAAGCGGTCACCGAACGCCGCGGACTGGCGGCGAGTCGAGGCGCAAGGCCCCTTCGGTGCCGCGCTCACCGTTCACGACCTGGTCTGTCTCGACGTCGAGACGGTTCCCGCGGATCTGGTGGCCAGCGCGGCGCGCGTTCTCTCGGCCATCGGCGCCGAACCGCTCGTCCAGCGTGTGGACGGCGCGCGCATCGGTCCCTGGCGGGCTCTTCGGCTCTTCCTGGCCACGCCCGACCCCGATGCGGACGCCTACCGGATCCTGATGGCCGCGGCTGGTCATCCGGAGGCCCGACTCGCGGTTCATGGCTCCGCGGGAGGGTTTGGCGCTCTGGATGCCAACGGGGAAGTCCTGCTCCAGGGTCCAGGCGGTTCGGACCGCTTCGCGGTCGACGCGGCGGCGGGACGACTCGTGCTCAGCGCGAAGGGAATCGATGAGCCCGCCCGGGCGTTGGCGGCCGCGGTTGCGACCCGCCTGCCGGCCTCGGCGCGCCGCCGGCGCGGGGCCTCCGAACTCGCGGAGCCCAGGAGGGCTGCCGCCACCGGAATGGTGGGGAAGAGCAAGGCTCTGCTGGACGTTCAGGCCCGGATCGACAAGTACGCGGCCCACGATCTGCCGGTGTTGATTCTCGGCGAGTCGGGGACCGGCAAGGAACTCCTGGCGCGACAGCTCCACCGGTCGAGCGCCCGGGCCTCCCGCCCCTGGTTGGCGGTGAACTGCGCGGCGCTGCCTGACGGCCTGCTTCCGTCCGACCTGTTCGGCCACCGTCGGGGCGCGTTCACCGGCGCCGACAGTGATCGCGTGGGAGTGTTCGAGAGCGCGGACGGCGGCATCGTGTTTCTCGACGAAATCGGAGAGTTGCCGTGGGCGGCGCAGGGAATGCTCCTGCGCCTCCTGCAGGAGGGCGAGATGCGCCGCGTCGGTGAGAGCCGGACGCGGCGGCTCGACTTCCGGCTCGTCTCGGCGACCCACAAGGACCTCGCAGCGATGGTGAAGGCCGGCGAGTTCCGCCAGGATCTCTACTACCGACTCAGGGTGGCGTATGTGGAGGCGCCGCCTCTGCGCGATCGCGAAGGGGACGTGATGTTGCTTGCGCACCACTTCCTGGAGACGTCGGGCGCGTCTGGAGAGGACCTGAAGTTCAGCGACGAGGCACGCGCGAGGATTCGCAACTACTCCTGGCCCGGCAACGTCAGGGAGCTGAAGAACGCTATCGATGGGGCCGTGGCGCTTGCCGAGGGTCCGGAGATTTCCGTTGACATGCTCGGACTGCCGGAAGAGCCGGCCGAGCCGGCTGCGCCTCGGCAAAGCGGCTATCACTGGAAGATGGAGCAGTACCGGCGTCGACTGATCGGCAAGGCGCTCGAGGAGTCCGGCGGCAACCAGGCCAGGGCGGCCCGCGCTCTTGGAATCAGCCGGCAGGCCCTGTCGTATCTGGTGCGAAAACTCAACTACGAACCTCTGACCGAGGACTGATCTTCTCCGCGTCACGGGCCGTCGGTTCCGGTCTTCTGCTATGGTCGCGCTTCGATTTTGATCTTCCCGTAAGGGAACGAACCGGAGCGCCACAGGGCGGGGCAAGGAGAACTTCGTGAGTGCAGCGGCTGCTGGAAGAAAGAAACTGTTGACGTTGGGCGAAGTCGCTAGTCGGGCCGGTGTGTCGATGGCGACGGCCCTGCGGTACAAGAAGCTGTATCAGGACCGGATTTCGTCCGAGGGAACCGGGCGCAGGCAGCGATATCCGGTCGCCGCCGTCCGGGAGTTCAAGGCGCTCAAGAACGAACGGTCAACGAAGCGTCGAGGGAAGAAGAAGGCCACGACGCAGGCGGCGGGAACCCAAGCGAAGGGCGCGGGCGGCGGTCCGGCGCTGTTGACGCTGTCCAGCATCAGCCAGCAGACGAAGATTTCCTATCCGACGTTGCAGCGTTACGTCCGGCTGTTCGGCGATCGGATACCGTACGAGGGTGAGGGCCGCAAGCGGCGTTACCACCCGGATTCCGTGGCGGTGTTCCGCGAGCTTCGTGCGGAGAGCAAGCCGGGCCGCAAGCCGAAGGCGGCGCCGGCGGCGAAGTCGCCGGCTCGAAAGAAGCCGCCGGCCCGGAAGAAGCGGAAGGCGCGGGCGGCGAAAGCTCAGCCCGCCGCTCCGAAGCTCCTGACGCTGACGGCGGTCGGCAAGCAGACGGGAATCTCCGGTCCTACGCTGCAGCGCTACCTCAAGTTGTACGGTGACCGGATACCGCACGAGGGCGAGGGGCGCAAGCGGCGCTACCACCCGGAGGCGGTGGCGGTCTTCAACGAGATCCGCTCCCAGAGCAGGCGCGGCCGGAAGCCGAAGGCCAAGGTTGCCGCGGCAGCGAAGACGCCGGTGCGGAGAAAGCGAAAGGCGAGAGCTGCCAGGGCGAGGCGCCAGCCGGCGCCAGCGGCGGCCGGCAGCGTGGAGGCGCGGCTGGCGGCGCTCGAGGCCCAGGTGGCCCTGGTGCTGCAGAAACTGGACCAGCCGATCACGGTCACGCTCAATCGCTGAGGTGGTCCCAGCCGCTGGCGGGTAGCGGTTCGATCGTTCCGTCGACCCGGCGCAGCTTCAGGCCGGGCCGGGCCGTGATGCGACCGATCGGCCGGCACCCGGGATGGCGCAAGTCGGCGTCGGGCGGCAGGGCGAAGAGAAGGACGTAGTCCTCGCCCCCGGCGAGAACCAGCTCGAGCGGCTCGCGGCCCAGGTGATGGGCCAGGCGTCGGGCGTCGCCGCGGAGAGCGAGCGCGCCTTCCTCGAGTTCGCATCCGACGCCGCTCCGCCGGCAGAGACGCGCCGCGTCCTTCGCCAGACCGTCGGATACGTCGATGGCGGCGCCGGCCGGCGTCCGCCCGCCCAGCAGCAGGCCCAGATCGATCTGGGGCCGCGGTTCCAGGTGGCGGCGAAGGACCCGGCTGGCGACACGGGTCAGGCCGTCAGGCAGTTCCTCCGGAAAGTCGGCGCGGCGCCCCGCGATCCGGGCGCCGAGGCGGACCAGATCGAGTCCCAGGGCGGACTCTCCGACCGGTCCGCCGATCCAGAGCCTGTCGTCGGGACGAGCCGCGTCCCGGGTCAGGGGGGAGCCTCCTTCGGGCACTTCGCCGACCACGGTGAGACTGGCGTCCAGCCGGCCCGGCGTCGTCGGTCCGGCCGTGTCGCCGCCGACGAGTTCGACTTCGTAGCGGCGGCCGGCGCGCACGAGGGCGGCGAGGAAACGGCGAGCGGCGTTCTCATCGTCGACGCCGAGCGCGACGAGCATCCACCGCGGTACGGCCCCGGTGGCGGCGAGGTCCGAGAGACTGACGGCGAGCAGCCGGCGCGCAGCGTCCGCGGGATCGAAATCGATCGGAACGTGGACGCCGGCGCGCTGCGTGTCGACGCTGAACGCGTACTGCCGCTCGCCCAGCGTGAGCAGGACGGCGTCGTCGCCGATTCGACGGCCGGAGCCCGCGAAGTCCGCGAGCCAGGCGATCAGCCGGTCTTCGCCGCCGGCCATGACCGCTGGTGCTCCGGATCGAGCAGCGCGGCTTCCAGCACCTGATCGACGTGTTCGACGAACAGGAGTTCAAGACCTCGCGTCACCGCGCCCGGTATCTCCGGCAGGTCCCGCCGGTTTCGTTCAGGGAGGACAACCTTGCGAATTCCGGCTCCCCGCGCGGCCAGCAGCTTCTCCTTGAGACCGCCGACGGGCAGCACTTCGCCGCGCAGCGTGATCTCGCCGGTCATCGCCACCCTGTGATCGATCATGCGCCCGCTGCAGACGGAGACGATGGCCGCGGCAATGGTGACGCCCGCCGACGGTCCGTCCTTCGGCACGGAACCGGCGGGGACGTGAATGTGAAGGTCGTGGTTACGGAAGAAATCCGGCCCTCCGGCGCCCGGACCGGCGGTGTACGTGGTGCGTGCGCAACTCAGCGCGGCCTGGGCCGATTCCTTCATGACGTCGCCGAGTTGGCCGGTGAGGATCAGTTTGCCCCCGCCCTTCGGCGCCGCGACTTCGATCAGCATGAGATCCCCGCCGGAAGCGGTCCAGGCGAGTCCGGTCGCCACGCCTACCCGGTCGCGGTCGAGCAGTTCCTCGCTGAAGTGACGCGGTTGCCCGATCAGGTTCTTCAACCGCGCCGGCGTCACCCTCAGGTCGCCGCCGTCTCCTCGCGCTACGCGTACGGCCGCCTTGCGGCAGAGGGTTGCGATCTCGCGTTCGAGATTGCGCACGCCGGCTTCCTTCGTGTAGCCACGAATGAGGCTGCGGAGCGCGGGCGTCGTGATGGTCAGGGCGCCGGCCGGGAGACCATTCTCGTCGGTGGCCTTGGGTAGCAGGTGCCGGCGCGCGATCAGCACCTTTTCGTCTTCGGTGTAACCGGAGAGTCGAAGCACCTCGAGGCGATCGAGGAAAGCGGGCTGAATGGGTTCGAGCAGATTGGCCGTGGCGATGAACAACACGCGCGAAAGGTCGTACTCGACTCCCAGGTAGTGGTCCCTGAAGGTCGAGTTCTGCTCGGGATCCAGCACTTCCAGCAGTGCCGAAGCCGGATCGCCCCGGTAGTCGGCGCCCAGCTTGTCGATCTCGTCGAGCATGAAGACGGGGTTGCCGGTTCCCGCCTGGTTCAGGCCCTGAATGATGCGACCCGGCAACGAACCGACGTACGTGCGCCGGTGGCCGCGGATCTCCCCCTCGTCGCGGACGCCGCCGAGCGAGATGCGGACGAACTTGCGGTCGATCGCTCGCGCGATGGAGCGGCCGAGCGATGTCTTGCCGACGCCCGGAGGACCGACCAGGCAGAGAATCGGACCCTTGGCATCGGGCTTGAGCCGCCTGACCGCCAGGTACTCGAGAATCCGCTCCTTGACCCGGTCCAGGTCGTAGTGATCTTCATCGAGCACGCCGCGCGCCCGGTCGAGGTCGATTCGATCCTCGCTCAGGGTCGCCCACGGGAGGCCGGTCAACCAGTCGAGGTGGGTGCGGATGGTCGCGTTCTCGGCGCTGTCGGGAGAACTTCGCTCGAGCCGTCTGACCTGGCGTTCGACCTCCAGGGCCGC
Organism: Candidatus Multivorans thiocomprendens; assembly: GCA_027493375.1. Lineage (GTDB taxonomy): Bacteria > Acidobacteriota > Thermoanaerobaculia > Multivoradales > Multivoraceae > Multivorans > Multivorans thiocomprendens. The sequence continues at coordinate 19,007 of JAPVWO010000216.1, forward strand.
CTCCTCGCTCAGACCCTTCTCCTCGACGGCGCTCACGTAACGCTCGATGTCCCCGTGGAGGTCGTCGCCCTCGCCGAGTTCGTCGAGGATCGCCCGCTGCTGCTGGCGAAGGAAGTACTCGCGCTGGCTGCGGTCCATCTCGCTCCGGGCCTGGGCGGAGATTCGCTGCTGCATGCTCAGGAGTTCGATTTCCCGGGTCAGCAGATCGCCCACCTTCCGTAGACGCGGGATGGGCGGCGTCGTCTCGAGCACGAGCTGGGCTTCATCCGTCCGCAGCTCGAGGTTGCTGGCCGCCAGATCCGCCAGCCGGCCCGGGTGATCGAGATTCGCGGCGATCACCATGACTTCGGAGGAGATGTCCTTGCCCAGGTTGACGGCCGTCTCGAGACCCTCCTTGACGCTGCGCACGAGCGCTTCCGCCTCGAGCCCGTGGTGCGGTTCGCCGGCCTCGTCCACTTCTTCGACGCGGGCGCGAAGGAAGGGTTCGGTCTGGCTCAGATACCGCAGGCGGGCCCTGGCGAGACCCTGGATCAGGATCCGCACCCGGCCGTCGGGCAGCTTCAGCATCCGCATGATCTGGGCCGCGGTGCCGATCTCGTGGAGGTCGTCCTCGCCCGGCTCCTCGATCGATCCGTCGCGCTGGGGGGCGAGCAGGATGATGCGGTCGCCGTTCAGCGCGTCCTCGACCGCGAGCATGCTCGGGTCGCGACTGATCGAAAGCGGCAGGATGATGTAGGGGAAGATGACCGCGTCCTTGAGCGGCAGCACCGGCAGGACGTCGGGCAGCAGAATCGCGTCCGCCTGCTCATCGACCGGGTTCTGGGCCATGGGGTCACGCTACCAGCCCGCTCACTCCTTGCGCGACGCTTCGAGCAGTACCCGCAGCTCTTCCATGAACTCGTCCACGTCCTCGAACTTCCGGTAGACGGAGGCGAAGCGGACGTAGGCCACCTGGTCGAGCGTCTTCAGGCGGTCGATGACGAAGTTGCCCAGCTCGGACGTGGAAATCTCCCGGTCCTCCTTGCGGTGGAGCAGGGCTTCGGCCTGGTCGACGATCTCTTCCAGCGCCGGCAGGCCGACCGGCCGCTTCTCACAGGCCTTGAGGAGGCCGCCGAGGAGCTTCTGCCGGTCGAACTCCTGGCGCCGGCCGTCGGACTTGACGACCCGGTAGGCGATGTTCTCGATCTGTTCGTAGGAAGTGAACCTGCGGCCGCAGTTAAGGCACTCCCGCCGGCGCCGGACCGTCTCCCCGCCCCGAACGTCGCGCGAGTCGACCACGCGGTCATCGTTGGCGCCGCAGAATGGACATCTCATGCCGACCCGCGAACGCTACCACCGGGTAGAATGCCGCTCCCATGAGCCGTGATGGCGGACCTGGAGGACATGGGCTATCTGCGCCAGCCGCACGTCTCGGCGGGTCGGCTGCCGACCGAGGCCGGCTTCCACCTGTTCATCGACGACCTGATGTCCGCGGAAGTGGTCAGCGACGACGACCGGCGGCTGATCGACGATCGGCTGACGACCGCCGGGAGTACCGGCCAGGAACTGACCGAGGAGACGTCGAGGCTGCTCTCCCAGCTCTCCCACCACGTGGGCGTCGTCCTGACGCCCGCCCTCGGTTCGGCGGTGATGAAGGCGATCGAGTTCGTGCCGCTCAGCGGGCGCAAGGTGCTCTGCGTGGTCGTCGCCGAAACCGGCTTCGTCGAGAACAAGCTCGTCGTTACGGACGAACCGATCCCGCGCGAAGACCTGGTGCGCATTTCGAACTACCTGACCGAGAATTACAGCGGGCGGACCCTCTTCGAGATCCGGGAGGAACTGCTGCGGCTGATGAGCGACGAACGCGCACGGCTCGACGAGTTGCTGCGGCGGGCGATCGAGCTCGCCCGGGACGGCATGAACATCGGCCACGCACCGTCGCTCGTGGTGGACGGTACGCACAGCCTGTTCGATGCGGGGCCCGGCATGTCGCGGATCGAGGGGATGTTCCAGATGTTCGCCGAGCGCGCCCGGGGTCGTCGGGCCGGCGCGCATGGAGTATCCGCGGATGGTGCCCCTGGTGAACTACCTGGGCGAACGCCTGTCCGAGGCCCTGACTCGACGGCTGTAAACGGGGACTCACGAGATGACGATCGAGGCGAAGGAGAGCCCGGACTCTCACCTGGAGGACCGGAGCCGCGGCGAGACGCTCGCAGGCGAGGAGACCCTCGCGGATCGTGACGGCGGCGCGCCGGACACAGAAGGCGAGCTTCGGGCCGAGCTCGCGGCCGCCAGCCAGGAAGTCGACCGCCTGCGGCGCGCCGCGGCCGAGTTCGACAATCTGCGCAAGCGCGCCGAGCGGGAACGGCTCGAGTCGCGCTGGAACACGGCCGCCGGCCCGCTGCGCGAGTTCCTCGGCGTGGTCGACAATCTGGACCGGGCGCTTGAGGCCGAGGCGTCGGCGGACGATCTGCGCGCTGGAGTCGAGATGATCCGGCGTCAGATGTCGGACCTCCTGCGACGGTTCGGCGTCGAGCCGGTGGAGGGCGCGAACGCGCCCTTCGATCCGAACGTCCACCAGGCGGTGGCGCGGGAAGAGAGTGCCGAGGTCGAGGAGCCCACCGTCGTGCAGGAGTTGCAGACCGGTTACACGATGGAGTCGCGGCTGCTGCGCGCCGCGATGGTCCGGGTCGCCGTGCCGTCGTCGCCGCCGTCTTCCCGGGACGGCAACGTCGAGGATGGCGCCGGGGCCGACGCGGACGCCGCGGCCGGCGGCGCCTGAGATACGCCATGCCGCGTGACTACTACGAGGTCCTGGGCCTCGAACGTTCGGCGACCCTGACGGAGATCAAGTCGGCCTACCGCAAGCTGGCGGTCCGCTACCACCCCGATCGCAACCCGGATGACAGCGCCGCCGAGGAGAAGTTCAAGGAGGCGGCTGAGGCGTACGCGGTGCTCTCGGATACCGACAAACGGCAGCGCTACGACCGCTTCGGGCACCAGGCGACGCCGACCGGCGGCGGCATCGACCCGACGATCTTCACTGAGTTCTCAGACATTCTGGGGAACTTCGGCTTTGGCGGCGGCCGCGGCGGTCCCCGAGGGAGCGGGGCGACCCTTCACGACATCTTGGAGGACATGTTCGGTTTCGGCAGCCGCGGGGGCGGCCGCCGCCGATCCGGCGCAGATCTCCAGTATGAGTTGCGGATCTCCTTAGAGGACACCGCCTTCGGCGCGAAGCATCAACTCCGCATTCCGCGGCGCGAACGCTGTGAAGCCTGCGGCGGCAGCGGTGCGGCGGCCGGATCCGGTCCGACTACCTGTCGGCGGTGCGGCGGCCGCGGTCAAGTCCTGTTCAGGCAGGGCGCCCTCAGGCTGGCCAGCACCTGTCCCGACTGCCGCGGGGCGGGGAGCGTCATCCGCGATCCCTGCGGCGAGTGCCGGGGCCAGGGGCTGCGGGAACGGCAACGCTCGATCCAGGTTCGGGTGCCCGCCGGCGTCGACACCGGTTCGCGTCTCCGTCTTCCCGGCGAGGGTGAGCACGACCGGCACGGCGGCCCGCCGGGGAACCTCTACGTCGCCATCAATGTCGAGCCGCATGAACGGTTCAGCCGGCGCGGCGCCGACGTCCTGAGCTCGGTCACGATCGGCTTTCCACAGGCGGTTCTCGGCTGCACGGTGGACGTGGAGACCCTCCATGGCACGTCCGAGCTGGAGGTTCCGCCGGCGACCGTCCACGGTTCGACCTTCGTGTTGCGGTCAGAGGGAATTCCCCGGATCGATGGCCGCGGCCGCGGGAACCACGTCGTTGAGGTGCGGCTCAACGTGCCGCGGCCTCGGGACCTCTCCGAGGATGAGCTCGAGCACTTGCGGGCGCTGGCCGAACTCTCCGGCGACGGCGGCGGCACGATCCGCGACGAGCGCGGCCTGTTCAGCCGAGTGAAGGACCTCTTCTCCGGACACGAGCCGGACACGGATCCCGCGGCCGGCGGCGGCGGGAAGGCGGAGCGAGGTTCCGAGGCCTGAACCCTCGGACATGATCCACCTGCTGGCCGAAGCCTCTGATCTCGCTCGTGGAACGGTCGAGGTCGAAGGCGCCGACTACCGCCATCTGTTCCGAGCCCGCCGGCTGAAGGTCGGCGACCGGGTGCGCCTCGTCGACGGCCGCGGAGCGGCTCGCTGGTCGGTTGTGGACGAGGTGACCGCGCGGCGGGCGGTCCTGCGGGTCGAAGGCGCGGCGCCGGTGTTCGAGCCGCCCCGGCGCGTGGCGCTGTTCGTGGCCGTCGTGCGGCCGGAGCGTGCGGCCTGGCTGGTGGAAAAGGCGACGGAGCTCGGCCTCCGCGAGCTGCAGTGGTTCGTTTCGGAACGCACCAGCCGTTCCTTGCCGGAACGGGCTCTGGAGCGTCAGCGCCGGGTCGCGAAGTCGGCGCTCGAACAGAGCGGCGGCGCCTGGCTGCCCGAGATCGGCGCGCCCGTACCGCTCGGGGAGGCGCCGATCGGCGCCGGGTCGGTGGCGCTGCATCCAGGGGCCGCGACGCCGTTCATGGCCGTCGCGGGATCGGCGGAAGCGGTCGTGGTGGGCCCCGAGGGCGGCTTCAGCGAGCGGGAGATGGAGGAACTGGCCGGGCGCGGTGCGATTCCAGCGCACCTCGGACCCCGCGTGCTGCGGACAGAGACGGCCGCGGTGGCCGCGCTCGCCGTTGCCCTGATCGGGACGCCGTGACGGCGCTATCCTCCGCTGGAGGAATGACGTGCGGAACTCCCGGTCCACTCGAAGAACGCCCAATCGAAAGCGGGCGCCGAAGCCGGCGTACGACCGCGCGCTCGATCTGCTGGCGCGGCGCGCGCACTTTGCGGCCGAACTGGGCGCGAAGCTCAGGCAGCGTGGCTACACGACGGCCGAGGTGGAGAGTGCGGTCGAACGGCTGACGGATGGCGGTCACCTGAACGAAGGCGAGACCGCGCACATGCTCGTGCGGTCGCTCAAGCGCCGGGGCTACGGCCGGCGGCGGCTCGAGCTCGACCTGCGGCGGCGCGGAGCAGACGAAGCCGCGGCGAGTGCAGCGCTCGAGACGGTGGGCGACGAGGACGAACTGGAGCGGGCAGGGTCGGTTGCCGTGCGCTGGCGTGCGACGCACCCGGAGCGCGACGCGGCCGCCCTGGCCCGGCACCTCGAACGGCGGGGCTTCCTTCCCCGTACTATTGGCGCCGTCCTGTTCGACGCGGCCGACGACGCGGTCGCGGAGCGGGAGATGCAGGGTCAGAGCTCATGTTGAGTCGGGACATCAGGCGAAGCTTCATCGACTTCTACGCCGGCCGCGGACACGCGGAGGTGGCGAGTTCGCCCCTGGTGCCGAAGGACGATCCGACTCTGCTGTTCGTCAATGCCGGGATGGTCCAGTTCAAGAACTACTTCCTTGGCGTCGAGCAGCCGGATTCGCCGCGCGCGGTGACCTCGCAGAAGTGTCTCCGCGTGTCCGGAAAGCACAACGACCTGGAGAACGTCGGGCCCAGTCCCCGGCACCACACGTTCTTCGAGATGCTGGGGAACTTCTCCTTCGGCGACTACTTCAAGGAAGAGGCGATCGCTTCGGCCTGGGAGCTGGTCACGGGGCCCTGGGGCCTCAGGCCGGAGCACCTGTTCGCCACCGTGTTCGAGGACGACGACGAAGCCGAGGACCTGTGGCTGCGGATCTCCGGCCTGCCGCCGGAGCGGGTCCTGCGCTGCGGCGAGAAGGACAACTTCTGGGCGATGGGCGAGACCGGACCCTGCGGTCCCTGCAGCGAGATCTTCGTCGACACCGCGCCGGAGCTGCCCGAAGTCGGCTTCGACGAGGGCTCCGACTCGGGCCGCTATCTCGAGATCTGGAACCTCGTCTTCATGCAGTTCGAGCGTCACGAAGACGGCCGGAGCGAGCCGCTGCCGAACCCGTCGATCGACACCGGCGCGGGACTGGAGAGGGTGGCCGCTGTGCTCCAGGGCGTCGATTCGAACTACGACACGGACCTGTTCGGCACGATTCTGAGCGCGGTGGCCGGTGCGGCGGGAAACGAGTACGGCCGCGATCCGGACGCGGACGTGTCCATGCGGGTCGTCGCCGACCACCTGCGGGCGGTCGGCTTCCTGCTCGCCGACGGGGTGCTGCCGAGCAACGAGGGCCGGGGCTATGTGCTGCGCCGGCTTCTTCGCCGCGCCTCGCGCCACGGCATGAAGCTGGGTTTCGAGGAGCCGTTCCTGGCCTCGCTGCTGCCGTCGCTCGAGGAGGCCTTCGCCGGCCACTACCCGGAGCTGGTGAATGCCCGCGAGCCGTCCTCGGCCACCATCACCGCCGAGGAGACCCGGTTCCTGGAGACCGTCGCGGTCGGCGCGGGCAAGGTCCAGCAGGCGATCGAGGAAGCGCGCGCCGCAGGCCGCTCGGTGCTCGACGGTGAGGCGACGTTCCGGCTGTACGACACGTTTGGCCTGCCGATCGAGACGGTGCGCGAGATCGCCGAGGAGGAGCAGTTCGGGATCGACGAGGCGGGGTTCGAGGCGGCGCTGGCGGAGCAGCGGGAGCGGTCGCGGGCGGGTCGTCACCTCGCCACCGCAAACATCAGACTCTCTGTGCCGGAGGTCACGGCAGAGGCGGAGGTGATCAAACCGACGCCGTTCACGGGCTATGACGATCTGCAAGCGGACTCGCGAGCGGTTGCCGTCGCAACGGCCGAGGGCGCACCGGCTCGGGAAGTGGGAGACAGCGGTTTTGCCGTCTTCGAACGCACTCCCTTCTACGCCGAAGCGGGAGGCCAGGTCGGGGACGTCGGTTTCGTTGATTGGGACGGCGGCAGGGCGCGGGTTCTCGATACCTTCCACGACGGCGGACGCATCGTGCATCGCATCGAGGTCGTCGACGGTGCGCTTGAGGAAGGTGCCGCAGTCGAACTCGAGGTGGACCGCGAGAAGAGGGAAGCTGCCCAGCGTCACCACACCGCGACCCACCTCCTGCACGCGGCCCTGCGCCGGCACCTTGGCACGGGCGTGCGTCAGGCCGGTTCCCTGGTCCACCCGGACCGGCTGCGTTTCGACTTCACGCACGGGGCCCCCGTGACCGAAGAGCAGCAGGAGGCGATCGAGGACACGGTCAACGAGTGGGTGCGGCGTGCCGTACCTCTGGAGATCAGCGAGCGCTCCTACGACGAGGCGGTGGCGGCCGGCGCGATGGCGCTCTTCGGCGAGAAGTACGGCGACCGGGTGCGCACCGTCGAGGTTCCTGGGTTCAGCCTCGAACTCTGCGGCGGCTGCCACGTCCGGAACACGGGCGAGATCGGCCCCGTGACGCTGGTCGGAGAGCGCGGCGTCGCCGCCGGGGTCCGCCGGATCGAGGCGCTCGCCGGCGACCGTGCCGATCGTCTGCACCGGAGCCGGGCGCGGTTGCTGGGGACGCTGGAAGCGGAGCTCGGCGCCTCGGGAGAGCAGGCCACGGCCGAAGTTCGGGCGCTGAAGGAGCGGTTGCGGACGGTCGAGAAAGAACTCTCCCAGCTCAGGCTCGGCGTGCTCGCCGGCGACGGCAAGCCGGCTTCCGGTCAGGACGCCGGCGGCGACACGCGGTCCGTTCGCGGCGTCGACGTCGTCCTGCGCGAAGTGCCGGCCTCCAACGTGGGAGAGCTTCGCAGCCTCGCCGACGTCCTGCGGGGCCGTCTGGGATCCGGTGTCGTCGTTCTCGGCGCCCGGGACGACGGCAAGGTGAAGCTCGTGGCCTCGGTGACGAAGGACCTCCAGGATCGGATCGACGCGGCGGCCGTGGCGCGGGCCATGGGCTCGGCGATCTCGGGCAGCGGCGGCGGCCGTCGCGACTTCGCCCAGGCCGGAGGCCGGGCCGAGAACCTGACCTCGGCCTTCGCCGCCGCCGAACGGCTCATCGAAGACAGCCTGAGCGGCACGCACTCCTAGGGTGCCGAGGCCAGGAAACGTGGCCGGGCGGGAAGCGGAGCGGCAGCGGCCCGCGACGGCCGCGTTGCTGCGCGCCGGGCTCAACCTGCCGAACGCGCTGACGCTCAGCCGTATCCTGATCGTCCCGTTGCTCGTTGTCGTCCTGCTGACGCAGATCGAGGGCCGGGAGTTCATCGGCCTGGGCCTGTTCCTGGCCGCTTCGCTGACCGACTTCCTCGACGGCTTCCTCGCCCGCCGGCGCAAGGAGGTGACCGCGCTCGGCAAGTTGCTCGACCCGGCGGCGGACAAGATCCTCACGTCGGCCGCGTTCATCTCCCTGGTCGGCCTCGGTCTGGCGCCGGCCTGGATGGTGGTCGTCGTCATCGCGCGCGAGTTCGCGGTCTCGTCGTTGCGCTCGCTGGCGGCGGCTCAGAACGTCGTCCTCGCCGCGAGCTTCGCCGGCAAGGTGAAGACGGTGACCCAGATCGTCGCCATCTCGCTGCTGATCATCTCGGACCAACTCGGCGCGTTCGACGTGCTGGCGCCGCTGTCGCTGTGGGTGGCCCTGGCCGCGACGCTCTACTCGGGCATCGAGTACTTCGCGCGCAACGGCCGGCGGGTGCTCGAAGCGTTCGGGGCATCCCCGGAGCAATGACCGTGCGCTCCCCGGCCTCGCCGGCGCTCGCTCCCGCCGGCGTGGGACGGCGGCCATGATCCAGTCCGTCCTGGCGTGGCTGGCCGCCTTCGCCCGGCGTCGCCATCGGGCCGTGTTCCTGGTTGGGGCCGTGCTGGTCGTTCTCTCCGTGTGGTCGGCGGCGCGGCTCCGGTTCGACACGGAGATCCTGAACCTGCTGCCGAAGGACGACCCGGTTGTGACGACCTTCCGGTCGACGATCGAGGACTTCGGCAGCCTGGACTACCTGCTCGTCCTGGTCCGGCTGCCGTCGGACGTGCCCCTCGATCCGTACCTGTCGTTCGTGGAGGAGCTCGGTTCCTCGATGGAGGCGCTTGAGGAGATCGACTACGTCGACTACACCCTGGATGTGGAGGAGCTGGCCGAGACGTTCTTTGCCCACGCCTTCGTCTATCTCGACGAGGAGGCGCGCGAGGAGGTGGCGAGTCGGCTGACGGACGACGGCCTCAGGCGCAAGGTCGAGGAGTTGAGCCGCCGGCTGGCGACGCCGGAGGGCCTGGCGCTTCGCGAACTCTTCCTGCTCGATCCGCTGGGCGTCCACGAGGTGTTCCTCGATCAGCTCGAATTCACCCGCGGCGGCCCCCCCTTCGACTGGGCGACCGGCTACTTCCTGTCCGACGACCGGTCGCGCGCGCTCCTGATCGCACGGCCGGCCGAGCCGGCGCAGGAAGTCGAGTTCGGCCGCCGGCTGCTGGCGGAAGTGGAAGATCTGGCCACCGACCTCGGGAGGCGCTGGCCCGAACTCGGAGGGGAGGACCGGGACGGCGAGCTGCTGCCGCTTCCCGAAGTGGCCTTCGGCGGCACCTATGTGACGGCCGTCTCGGACGCGGGCACGATCGTGACCGGGCTGATCTCGAACATGGCCACTTCGCTGATCGGCGTCCTGCTCCTGTTCGCTCTCGCCTTCCGGCGCGTCGGCCTCATCGCCTATGCCTTCGTCCCGCTCGCCTTCGGCCTGGTGCTCGCCTTCGGCTTCGCCGGCACGGTGCTGGGTGAGCTGAACGCGCTGACCAGCGGCTTCGCCGCGCTCCTGGTCGGCCTCGGGATCGACTTCGTCATCGTCTCGTACGGCCGGTACGTCGAGGAGCGGCGCCGCGGCGCGGACCTGGAAGCGGCGCTTGTGGCGATGAGCCGCTCCTCGGGCAGGGCGGTCTGGACCGGCGCGATCACCACGGCGGCGACGTTCTACGCGTTCCTGGTGACCGACTTCGTGGGGCTCCGCCAGATGGGTCTCCTGACCGGCACCGGCATCCTGTTCTGCATGGTTTCGGTGCTCCTCCTGCTGCCGGCCATGCTCGCCTGGCGGGAAGACCACCGCCCGGCTTCGGGAAGGCAGCCCCGGCTGGTTCTTCACGGGCTGGGCGCTCGCCGCCTCGTGCGCTGGAGCTTCGAGCGGCCGGTAGCCGTGATCTGTTGCTGCGTGGCGGTCACCGCGGCCGCCGGCGCGATCGCTCCCCGGCTGGAGTTCGAGGACGCGATCCGGGAGCTCCGGCCGGAGGGAAACCCGGGCGTCGAGGTCGAGGACGAGGTTTCCGAGTACTTCGGCTCGGGGCTTAGACCGACGATGGTCGTGCTCTCGGGCGCGACGGAGCGGGACGTCATGGAGCTCTCGCACCGGGCCGAAGAGGAGGCCGGAGCCCTGGTCGACAGCGGCATCCTGACCGGCGTGAACGGCATCGGCAGCCTGGTTCCGCTGCCAGGCCGGCAGGCGGCGGCACACGAGTGGCTGGACGAGCGCCGGGACCTCTTCGAGCGGCAGCGGCTGCGGTCCCTGTTCGAGCGGTACGCGACGGAAGAGGGTCTTCGGGCGGCGCCGTTCCAGGCGGGCATCGACCTCCTCGCCGACGCCGCGGCGGACCGGACAACGGTGACGCTGTCCTCGCTCCGTGCCGACCCGCGGATAGAGCGGCTGCTGGAGCGCTACATGAGCCGGAACGAGAGCGAGCCGAAGCTCGTCGTCTACCTGTATCCGCCACCGGGTCAGTGGCGTCGCGGCGCGCCGCCCGGGGCTTCGGAGATGGTCGAGCGCCTCGGTCCCCAGGCGGCCCTGTCGGGGGTCAACGTGGTGGGCGAGAGGCTGCGGAACGGCATCCGGATCGACGCCGTCACCGCCTCGATCCTCGGCTTCGTCCTGGTGGCGCTGCTTCTCTTCCTGGACTATCGCTGGCTGCTGAGCACTCTTCTGTCCCTGTTGCCGTTGTCGGTCGGCGTGGTATGGATGCTCGGGGTCATGGTCCTGGCCGGGCTCGACATGAACTTCTTCAACGTCTTCGTCGTCACGATGATCATCGGCATCGGCGTGGACTACGGCGTCCACATGGTGCACCGCTGGCGCGAGATCGGCTTCGGCCCGGCGGCGCTCGAGGGCGAGCGGCTGGTGGAGGCCCTGGGCGAGACCGGCAAGGCGATCGTGCTGGCGGCGGCGTCGACCAGCGTCGGCTTCGGCTCGCTGGCCCTGTCGCACTACCCGGGACTTCGCTCGATGGGCATCGTCGCCATCCTCGGCGCGGTCGCCACGGCGCTGGTCTCGATCACCCTGCTGCCGGCCCTGGTGGCGCTCGGCTGGCGTCGGCGCGCGGCGCGGGGAACCTGATGTTCGAGGGCTTGCAGGACAAGCTCCAGGGAGTCTTCCGCTCCCTGCGCTCGGAAGGCCGGATCTCGGAGGATCACGTGCGGCGCGCCGTGCGGCAAATCCGCCTCGCGCTGCTGGAGGCCGATGTTCACGTCCGGGTCGTCCGTTCCTTCGTCGGCCGGATCCAGGAGCTGGCGCTGGGCGAAGAGGTGCTGAGCAGCCTGACCCCCGACCAGCAGATGATCCGGATCGTCCGCGACGAACTGATCGCGGTGCTCGGGGAGCCCGGCGCGGAACTCCAGCTCGAAGGCCGTCCGGCGGTGGTGCTGCTCTGCGGCCTCCAGGGCTCGGGCAAGACGACGACCGCCGGCAAGCTGGCGGTTCGGCTCCGCGACCGGGGCAGAAACCCGGTGCTGGCGGCCGGCGACCTCCGGCGCGCCGCGGCGGTGGAGCAGCTCAAGCAGGTCGGCGCGGCGGCCGGCGCCACGGTCATCGAGCCCACGGCCGGAGAAGATCTGCCGGCCTTCTCGAGCCGGGCCCTGGCGGCGGCTCGGGAGGGCGGCTTCAACACGCTGATCTTCGACACCGCGGGCCGCCTGCATGTGGACCCGGAGTCGATGGCCGAGCTCACGGCCCTGGCGGAGCGGGTCGACCCCTGCGAGACACTCTTCGTCTGCGACGCGATGACCGGCCAGGATGCCGTGCGGAGCGCGGCCGCCTTCGCCGAAGGCGCGCCGCTCACTGGCGCGGTGATGACCAAGCTCGACGGCGACGCCCGCGGCGGCGCCGCGCTGTCGCTCCGGGGCGTCACCGAGGTGCCGCTTCGCTTTGTCGGCGTCGGCGAGAAGCTCGAGGACCTGGAGTCCTTCGCGCCGGACCGCATCGCCTCCCGGATCCTCGGCATGGGCGATGTGCTGTCCCTGATCGAGAAGGCCGAGCGGGTCGTCGACCGCCAGGAAACGGAGCGCCTCGCCGAGCGCATCGCCCGCCAGGAGTTCACTCTCGAGGACCTGCGCGACCAGTTGCGGCAGCTTCGCCGCATGGGGCCGCTGTCCCAGCTCCTCGAGCTGCTCCCCGGCCAGTTCCGCGGCGCGAACCTGGCGGGCGCCATGGACGAGAGCCGCCTGGTCGCGATCACCGCGTTGATCGACTCGATGACGCCCCGCGAGCGCCGCAACCCCGCGATCCTCAACGCAAGCCGGCGCCGGCGCATCGCCCGCGGCGCCGGCCGCACCGTCCAGGAACTGAACCAGTTGCTCCGGCAGTACCGCCAGATGCGGAAGCTGATGAAGCGCACTCGTGGCAGGTGGATGCAGGGGATTCGGGGGGCGTAGGTGGATGCGGCTCAACGCCTGCCTTTCAGCACGACGTTCTGCTGCTAGACTGCGCCGCTGCCTCGGCTCCGGCACTGGCTCGGAGCAGGCGCCTCTACAACCGGAAGAATCCTGAACTCTGGAAGATCCTGAAATGGTGAAGATAAGACTCCGGCGCATGGGTTCGCGCCACAGACCCTTCTACCGCGTGGTGGTGTCGGACAGCCGCAAGGTGCCGACGTCGGCGGTGATCGAGGAGGTCGGTCACTACGACCCCTGCAAGGACCCGGTGGTCATCCGGCTGAAGTCGGACCGCATCGACCATTGGGTGGCCCGCGGCGCACAGCTCACGGACAGCGTTCGCGGCCTGGTGCGGCGGGCGGCGGCGGCAACCGCCGCGGACTCGTAGCGGGCCGCGTCATGTCGGAAGTCGCCGATCAACTCGCGAGCGTCGTCCGGTCGATGGTGGATCGCGGGGATGCGGTCCGCGTCGAGGAGATCGAGGAGGAGGACGCGATCGTCCTGCAGGTCGAGGTCGCGCCGGAGGAGCTTGGCCGCGTGATCGGCCGCCAGGGCCGTAGCGTCAGGTCGCTGCGCGCCCTGCTGGAAGTCCGCGGCGCCGAGGCCGGCGAGTACTACGAGGTCGAGATCGTCGAACCCGAGTAGCGAACGAGAGGCGGGCGGTCCGCACCCCAAAGGGGCCAGAGATGAAACAGCCGCCGCGGTCGACCGGTAGCGAAGGAGCGGAGATGGTGACGGTCGGCGCCGTTCTGCGCGCGCACGGCCTGCGGGGCGAGGTGCTGGTCGACGCGGACAGCGAGAATCCGGACCGGTTCCGGAAGGGTTCCAGGCTTCTCGCCGAGGTCGGGGGCCGGGTCCGGCGTCTGGAGGTGGCGTCCAGCCGGCCGCATCGCGGCAGGCAGCTCGTGCGCTTCGCCGACGTGACGGATCGGGACGGCGCGGAGGCGCTCCACGGCGCCCTGCTCGAGGTGCCGCAGGACCAGGTGCCGGCAGCCGAGGACGGCACGTTCTACTACTTCCAGCTCGTCGGCTGCCGGGTCGTCGACAGGCGGCTCGGAGAACTCGGCGAGGTCGCCGCGGTGGTGGAGGACGGTGGCGGCGTTCTGCTCGACGTGGCCGCGCGCGGCGGCGGTTCGGTGCTGGTTCCCTTCGCCGGCGCGCTGCTGCCGGAGATCGATATCGGCGAAGGCCTGATTGTGAGCGACCTGCCGGAGGGACTGATCGAGGCATGCGGGTCGACGTCATAACGATCTTTCCCACCGTCTTCCGGGAGTTCCTGGGGGCGAGCCTGATCGGCCGGGCGATCGCCGCCGGCCTGCTCGAGGTTCACGTTCACGACCTGCGCGACTTCACCGACGATCCGCACCGGAGCGTGGACGACGAACCGTACGGCGGCGGCGGCGGCATGGTGATGAAAGCAGAGCCCTGGCTCCATGCCGTGCGCGCGGTGTGCGGGGACGGCCCGCGGCCTCACCGCATCCTGCTCTCGCCGCAGGGCGAGCGCCTGGACGATGCCCGGGTGCGCAGTCTGGCCGGCGAGGAGCGGCTGCTGCTGCTCTGCGGACGCTACGAGGCGATCGACGAGCGGGTCCGGATGCTGGTCGTCGACTCCGAGCTGTCGGTCGGCGACTACGTTCTCTCCGGCGGAGAGGTGCCCGCCATGACGGTCATCGAGGCGGTGTCGCGGCACATCCCCGGCGTGGTCGGCCGCCCGGAATCGGTCGAGAACGAGAGCTTCCGCTCGGGCCTGCTCGACCATCCGCACTACACCCGCCCGCGGACCGTCGAGGGGATCGAGGTGCCGGACGTGCTGCGGTCGGGCGACCATGCGCGCATCGACGCCTGGCGGCGCGAGCAGGCGCTCTACAGCAGGTTGAGCAGGAGTACGTGCGGGATGGCCTGCCGGACTTTCGGGCCGGAGACACGGTCAAGGTCCACGTCCGGGTTCGGGAGGGCGCCAAGGAGCGCATCCAGATCTTCCAGGGCGTGGTCATCTCGCGGCGCGGCAGCGGCACCCGGGAGACTTTCACCGTGCGCAAGGTCTCGGGGGGAATCGGGGTCGAGCGCATCTTCCCCCTCCATTCGCCGGTGATCGGCCGGATCGAGGTCGTTCGCCGCGGGAAGGTGCGGCGCGCGAAGCTCTACTACCTGCGGAAGCTGCGCGGACGCGCCGCCCGGATCGAGGAGCGTCGCGACCGCTGAGAGCGGCGGCGCTACTCGCCGAGACGTACCGCCTGCGCCTGATGCGCGGGCTCGAGGATCAGTTCGCGGCGGCCGGCTACGGACTCGTTGCGGGGATCGACGAAGCGGGACGCGGCTGTCTGGCCGGTCCGGTCGTGGCGGCGGCCGTCGTCGTGGGTCCGGACTGCCTGATTCCCGGGGTCGACGACAGCAAGCGGCTCTCGGGGAAGCAGCGGGAGCGGCTGGCGCGGACGATCAAGCAGAGGGCGGTGGCCTGGGCCACGGGCGTCGGCGACGCGGCGCTGATCGATCGCGTCAACGTTCTCGAAGCGACTCGCCGGGCGATGCGGCTGGCCCTGCGGTCGCTGACTGTTCGGCCCGCGGTCGCCCTGGTCGACGCGGTGCGGCTCGACGAGGTCGAGGTCCGCGGCGCCGCCGTCCCGACGCTGCCGCTGGTGCGGGCGGATTCGCTCAGCTTCGCCGTCGCCTGCGCCTCGATCATCGCCAAGACGGACCGGGACCGGATGATGACGGCGTACGACCGGCAGTACCCGGGCTTCGGGTTCGCCAGCCACAAGGGCTATGCCTCGGAACGTCATCGCGCCGCCCTGCGCGAGCTGGGGCCGACGCCGCTTCATCGCCTCACCTTCCGTTCCGTGCTGCCCGGCCGGGGGAAGGGGGACTAGGATCCCCCCGTGCAAGGGAATCGCCTGCTGTTCCTGATCATCGGCGTGATCGTCGCGGTGGCGGCGGCGGTTCTCTGGTTCCTGCCGCGGGCGGAGCTTGCGCGCGTGCCGACTCTGTCCGGCGCCTGGGTTGGCATCGAGGTGGACGACGATGGCGTGGCGAAGACGGGCGACATCGAGATGGTCGCCGGCCAGGGCTTTCGCTTGCACGCCGTGCTGGCGACGGAGCCGCGTGGCGGAGACGGAGCGGGCGAACCGGTTTACTACAGCGCCGTTGCCCAGGTCGAGATCGAGGGTCGCCGGTTCGAGGCCCTTCCGCCGGAACGGCTCGGAGGTCTGGGCTGGGTGCGGATGCTCTGGTTCAGCGTCGAACACGGCGTTCCGTTCCGGGAACTGGAGGACGCCGCCGATGTCGAGCGCTTCGAGTACGAGCCCTTCTTCCGGCCCGAGTGGGGCAGCGCCTGGTCGATCGACGGCACGCTCGACGCCCACTTCGACGGATGGCTCGAAAAGGACGGTCCCGACATCGACCGGGACTTCGGCACCCTCCGCTACCAGGTCTGGGTGGAGGCGGCGGTCGACGAGGACGCCCTGGTCCCGGATCAGCGCGTCAAGTCTCCCGTTCCCCCCGACGCCACCCGGCTCGAGGCGCGGCTGCCGGGGGCGCTGGGTACCCCGTCGGCAGTCTTCGGTTTGCCTGGAATCCACCGGGAGGGAGAAGGATGGGACGCTTCGGCCATCGCCCGTCTGCACGAGCTCTACGACGACCGGCTCGCCTTCAGCCAGGTTTCCGTGCTGCGGGACATTCTCGCCGCGGGCGGCGTCACCTGGGAGGACCTGACCTGGGAACTCGCTCCGCTCGACGGCAGCACCGCGTGGAGCGCCTCGGGCGATGGCTCGCCGGCGCCGGGCGATCTCGTTCACGTTGGCGATCGTTGGGCCGTCCTGTTCGCGGACAGCGCCGCGGAGGGCGCCGCCGGCATGCTGGACGGCGCGGACCTCTGCCTCGACTTCGACGCAGGCGCCACGGTGCGGCGGCTCGACCGGATCTTCACCGTGAATGAAGAAGGCGAAGGGGATGTCTTCGTGGCGGCGCCGGGACGGCCGCTCTGAGCGCGTCAGCCGGCCGCGCCGCCGGCTGAGTTCCTGATCGCTTCCTCCAGCCTGCCGCCGCGCAGCAGTTCGCTGAACACGTGGGGCTCCTGCCCGGGGCGGTAGAGAGCGTAGAACGGGATGCCGTAGCGGCCGAAGCTCGCCAGGTAGCGGGCGATGTCGTCGTTCCGGTTGGTCCAGTCGGCCTTCATCGCGACCACTTCGTAGCGGTCGAAGAGCTCGGCCGTCTCGTCGGTCTCGAGCACGAGGCGTTCGTTGACCTTGCAGGTCGCGCACCAGTCCGCGGTGACGTCGACGAAGACCAGCCGGCCCTCGGCGGCGAGCGACTCGGCCTGGACCGGGTCGAACGGCACCCAGTCCAGGACCTTCATGCCGCTCGGAGCGCCGCCCCCGGTCGTGGACTGGACGGGCGCGCCGTTGGCCAGCAGCAGCACGAGGACGGCCGCGGCAGCCGCGCCGACGCGGCCGAGAACGCGCGGGCCCGCCTTCTGGCTGCGGTTCTGCAGCCAGATGAAGAGGGCCAGAGTCAGCAGGCCGACTTCCAGGAAGGCGAGCCGGGCGCTGTCCATCTGGGCCGCGAGCACGTACAGGAGCCAGATCGTCGTGCCGGCGATCAGGAAGCCCATGACGCCCCGGAGCGTCACCATCCACTCGCCGGGCCGGGGCAGCAGCCGCGTTGCTCGGGGCATGGCGGCCAGCAGCAGGTACGGAATGGCGAGGCCGATGCCGACCGCCGTGAACACGAGGACGATCGTGGCCGCCGGCTGGCTCAGCGCGAAGCCGACCGCGGTGCCCAGGAAGGGCGCCGAGCAGGGCGTGGCCATCAGGGTGGCGAACACGCCGGAGAAGAAGTGCCCGGAGTAGCTCCCGCCGCCGGTCTGGTGGTTGGCGACGGGCACGGAGTGCGAGTGCCCGCCGCCGCCCAGCCGGCTGGCGAGTGCGTGCGGCAACTGGATCTCGAACAGGCCCCAGACGTTCAGGCTGAACAGGGTGAGCACCAGGGCCAGGAACGTAACGAACACGGGGTTCTGGAACTGTATGCCCCAGCCCACCGCCTGCCCGGCCGAACGGGCGAGGAGCGTCGCGCCGGCCAGTGCCCAGAACGAAACCAGGATGCCGAGGGTCGTCATCAGTGCGCCGCCCACGATCTCCCGGCGGGGCTTGCCGGACGCCTGGGCGAACCCGAAGAGCTTGAGCGAGACGATCGGCAGGACGCACGGCATGCCGTTGAGGATCAGGCCGCCCAGCAGCGCCGGGATCAGCGCGGCGAGGAGGCTCAGGCCTCCGCCGGTCGAGGGGGGCGCCGACGACGCTGCCTCGAAGGCGGGGTGCCCGGTCGGCTGGCCGGCCTCGCCGATCTCGAGCCGAGCGGTCGTCTCGGCGGTCGTCGGCGGCAGGCAGACGAGTTCGTCGCAGGCCTGATACAGCAGTTCGACCGGCGCCTCGACGCCGCCGGTCGCGAGGTCGGCCGGCAGCTCCAGGTCGACGTGGATCACCGCTTCGTGCTCGTAGGCCGCGAGCGGATCCTCCGCGAACTGCGACTGCCACATGACGTGGGCGGGATAGCGGATGACAGCCTCGGGCCAGCCCTCCGGCAGCTCCAGGGCGAGTTCGGTGGGAATCAGATAGTCGTAGCTGGGCGTGTGGCTCTGGATGTGCCAGCCGTCGTCGATCGTGACCACCGCGGCGATGCGGGCGGATGTTCCCGGGGCGTAGGAGGTGAGATCGGCGAAGGCCTCGACCGAGGCCTTGGGAGGCGGTCTGAACTGCCCGCTCGCGGCCACTGCAAGCACCAGTCCCGCCGCGAGAAACACGGCCGTTCCGAGCGCACTGCTGCTGTTACGATCCTGTTTCATGCCTTCCGGTGAGCGCGAGTCGGCCACGATGGCGGTTACCCGGCGGGTAGCCGAGCTTCGCCGTGAGGGAGTCGAGGTTCTCGATCTGGGTGCCGGAGAACCCGACTTCCCCTCACCGGAAACAGCCGTGAGGGCTGCCCGGCGAGCTCTCGACGAAGGCCGGACGAAGTATACGGTGCTGGAGGGCACGGCCGAGCTGAGAGCCTTGCTGGCGGATCGTTACAGCGCCCAGGGCGCGCCGTGGAGCGCGGCCAACACGCTGGTGACGGTGGGCGCCAAGGCGGCCCTGTACCAGCTTGCCCGGGCGTTCCTTGCGCCTGGCGACGAGGCTGTCGTGCACACCCCGGCCTGGGTCAGCATTCCGGCGCAGGTGCGACTCGCGGGGGCCGAAGCCGTCACCGTGCCGATGGCGGCGGAGGACGGATTCGCCATCCGGGCGCAGCCGCTCATCGCGGCGATGACGGAGCGGACGCGGGCGGTAATCGTCAACACGCCGTGCAACCCCACCGGCGCCGTAGCCTCCATCCTCGATCTCGAACGTCTGGCTTCGGCCTGCGGCGAGCGGGGCGCGCTGCTCATCTCCGACGAGACCTACGAGCGCTTCGTGTACGACGGCCGCCGGCACGCCAGCGTCGCGGCGCTGGCCGCCCGCTACCCGGACACGGTGGTGCTGGTCGGTTCCTTCTCGAAGAGCTACGCCATGACCGGCTGGCGGGTGGGCTATCTGCTCGGTTCGGCCGAGGTGGTCGCGGCCGCGGCGGCCGTCCAGAGCCATGTGACCTCGAACGCGACCTCGTTCGCGATGGCCGGGGCGGAGGCCGTGCTGGCGGAGGAGCCGCCCGAGTCGGCGGCGCTCGTCGCGGCCTGCGCGCGCCGCCGGCAACTCGTGCTCCGGGAACTGGGGCGCGTGCCGGGAGTCGTCTGCCCGCCGCCGGCCGGCGCGTTCTACGCGTTCCCGGACGTGAGAGCCTGTCTCGACGAGGCATGTCCCGATTCGGCGTCCCTCTGCCGCCGCCTGCTGGAGGAGGCTCGCGTCGCCGCCACACCCGGTTCCGCCTTCGGTTGCGAAGGGCACATCCGCCTCTCCTTCGCCTGCAGCGACGAGGAACTGGCCTCCGGCCTCGACGGCCTGGTCCGGGTCCTCAGCCGATCGACCGGGCAGGTCGTACCGTCCTTCGCTGCCGGAGGTCGGGCGGGATGAGACCCCTGGCGCGCGGCCTCGCGTTCCACATGCTGACCCTGTTCGGGATCAGGGTGCGGATCCACTTCACGTTCATCCTCCTGTTCGTCTGGCTCGCCGTGCTGGCGCCGGACATGGGCAGCAGTGCGCTGCTGCTGACGTTCGTCGTCGTGGGCCTGTTGATGAGCGTCGTCGTCCACGAACTCGGCCATGCCCTCATGGCGCGGCGGTTCGGCATCGAGACCCGTGACATCGTCCTCACGCCGGTCTGCGGAGTGGCGCGCCTGGACGGATATCCCAAGGGCAAGGTCGAACTGGCGATCGCCAGCGCCGGTCCGCTGCTCAACCTGGGCCTGGCGATCGTGCTCTTCGTCGGGCTGACGGTCGCGGGGCTCCCGCCGCTGGGCGCCGGACCGGTCGTCGATCTTTCGTCGGCGCTGCAGTGGCTCCTGGTCGGCAACCTCTGCCTGTTCGCGCTGAATCTGCTCCCCGCGTTTCCGCTCGACGGCGGGCGCATCCTCCGCTCGGCTCTCTCGTTCGCCATGGGGCAGGAACGGGCGACCAAGGTCGCGACCCGATTGGGCATGGTGGTCGCGGGTTTCCTCGGTCTGGCCGCTCTCATCCCATGGCAGTTCGGTGTGGCGTTCAATCTGTTCCTGTTCGTCACGGCCTTCTTCATCCTCGTGGGCGCGAGCCGGGAGTCCTCCCTGGTCAAGACGCTCCAGGTGTTGCAGGGGCGCCGGGCGAGCGAGGCCATGATGACCCGCTGCGAGCGCCTGGCGCCCCAGGACACGATCGAGTGGGCGGTGCGCCTGCTGCTCTCGACCACGCAGCGCCAGTTCCCGGTGGTCGACGGCTGGGGCAGGGTGGCCGGCGAAGTGGACCGGGAACGCCTGCTCGAATCGGTGACCCGCTTCCCGGCCGACACGCCCCTCCTGGAGCTGATGAACCGGGAGCCGCTGACGGTGGCGGAGGACTGCGACCTGCTGGACGTGCTCCGGGAGTTGCAGAGTCCGGCGCGGGCGCTCTGGGTCGTGCGCGACCACGAGCTGCAGGGGATGCTCACGGCGGACGGGCTTTCGCAGTTCGTCGAGGTGTGTCGCCGGCTTCGGCATCGCGACGCGGGAGCAAGCACCTGAGTCGCCTCCAACTGGTAGAGTGGCGGCTTCCGATTCGCATGAACTGAGGGTGGGCGCGTGACGGACGACGCAAAGCGGTCAGGACTCTCTCGCCGGTCGTTCCTGCGCGGCGGCGCCGCGGGCGCCCTCTCGGGCGGGCTGGCCGCGGGTCTTCTGACCGAGGAGGCCGCCGGCGCCGCGGCCGCGGCCGACACGGACGCGCCGGAAACGGTCGGTCCCGGCCCGGTCGAGATCGAACTCGAGGTGAACGGCGTCACCCGCCGGCTGGCGGTGGAGCCGCGGGTCACCCTGCTCGACGGGCTGCGCGATCGGCTCGACGTGACCGGTCCCAAGCGAGTCTGCGACCGCGGCACCTGCGGCGCCTGCACGGTGCTCGAGGACGGCCGCCCGATCTACGCCTGCAGCCGGCTGATGATCGAGTCCGCGGGACGCAGCGTCACGACCGTCGAGGGACTCGGTTCGCCGGACGCCATGCACGACGTGCAGCGGGCCTTCGTCGAGAACGACGCGCAGCAGTGCGGGTACTGCACTCCCGGCTTCGTGGTGGCGACCGCGGCGTTGCTCGCGCGTCACCCGGCGCCATCGGAACAGGAGATCGAAGCTGGCCTGGGCGGCAATCTCTGCCGCTGCGGGACCTACAAGGGCATTCGCGCCGTGGTCGAGGGCGCCGGGGGCGGAGGAGTGAGCGGTGGCTGACTACTCGTGGCCCGAGGCGGAGCGGAGGGCCCAGATCGGAGCCCGGCCGGCGCGGCTCGACGGTCCGGTCAAGTCGACCGGGTTCGCGAAGTACCCGTCCGACCAGAACCCACAGGGTCTGCTGGCGGCGAAGATCCTGACCTGTCCGCATGCCCATGCCCGGATCGTCGGGATCGACACGTCCGCAGCCGAGGCCATGCCCGGCGTGCGCGTGGTCCACGTGATCCAGGGAGAGGGCGCCGAGATCCAGTGGGCCGGCGACGAGGTCGCGGCCGTCGCCGCCGCCACCGAGGAAGTGGCGCGCGACGCGCTGCGGGCGATTCGCGTCGACTACGAGGTGCTTCCGCACTTCGTCACCGAAGCGGACCGCGACGGCGCGCCCGATGCCAGACCCGCCGGTGAGAGGACCGAAGGCGACCCGGACGCCGCCTTCGCCACCGCTCATCGCACGGTGGAGCGGACGCTGGGCATGCCTCAGATGGCCCACATGTGCCTGGAGCCGCACGGCCAGGTCTGTTCCTGGGACGGCGACGAGCTGGAGGTTCATGCCTCGACCCAGGCAGTCTCGACCCTGGGAGGGCAGTTCGCGACGGAGCTCGGCGTGCCGGCGAGCCAGGTCCGGATCCGGACCGAGTACATGGGTGGCGGCTTCGGTTCGAAGTTCTCGCCGGATCGTTGGGGCATCGTCGGCGCCGAGCTGGCGCGCAAGGCGGGAGCGCCGGTGAAGCTCTTCCTCGAGAGGGACCAGGAAGTGACGGTCGCGGGCAGCCGGCCGTCCGCCTTCGCCCGCATCCGGGCGTCGGCCGACGAGCAGGGCAGGCTCGTGGCGTGGGATTCGGACTCGTGGGGTTCGGGGGGCCTTCCGGGCACGGGCCAGACGCCCCTGCCGTACGTCTTCAGCAGGCTGCCGAACCGCCGCACCCGCCACACCTCCGTGCCGACGAACCTGGCCGGTTCCAGGGCCTGGCGGGCGCCCAACCATCCCCAGGCCTGTTTCCTGACGATGTCCGTCCTGGACGACCTCGCCGACGAACTGGGTCTCGACCCGATCGACTTTCTCGAACGCAACCTGGACCTGACGGGCCGGGCGGACACCTACCGGGAGCAGTTCGCGATCGCCGCGGAGATGGCGTCCTGGAAGGAGCGCTGGCAGCCCCGCGACCGCACGCGCGAGGGCGCTGTCCACCGCGGGCTCGGCGTCTCCGTTCACACCTGGGGCGGCCGCGGCCACTCGAGCAACTGCGACGTGACGGTCCATCCCGACGGCGCGGTCGAAGCGCGGATCGGCAGCCAGGACATCGGCACCGGGACCCGCACGATCGTGGCCCAGGTGCTCGCCGAGACCTTCGGCCTCGAACTCCACCAGGTGCGGGTGTCGCTCGGCGACAACGTGTACCCGCAGTCGGGTCCCTCCGGCGGCAGTTCGACGGTGGGCGGAGTCACCGCCTCGACCCGGCGGGCCGCGCAGGACGCCCTGCGCGAGGTGCTCGTCCTCGTGGCGCCGCGGCTCGAGGCCGAGCCGGAGCAACTGGTCGCCGGGGGCGGACGGGTGTTCGTGGAGGGGGATTCCTCTCGCGGGATGTCCTGGCGCGAGGCGGCGGCCCAGATCGGCGGCGCGCCGATCAGCGTTCAGGGCCGCAATCCCGGCCCCGGCCGGCTGATCTCCAGCGGCGTGGGCGGCGTGCAGATCGCCGAGGTGGAAGTCGACATCGAGACCGGTGTCGTGCAGGTCGAGCGGATGATCGCGGTCCAGGATTGCGGCCTGATCATCAATCGCCGGCTGGCGGAGAGCCAAGTCTACGGCGGCCTGATCATGGGCGTCGGCTACGCGCTCTACGAGGAGTGGATTCCGGATCCCGTGAGCGGCAGGCTGCTGAACGCGGACATGGAGTTCTACAAGCTGGCGGGTCTCGTCGATGTGGGGTCGCTCGAGGTCCACATGATGACCGGCCCGGGCTACGACGAGCGCGGCGTGATCGGCCTGGGCGAGCCGCCGGTCATCTCGCCCGGCGCCGCGATCAGCAACGCGGTGGCGAATGCGATCGGCGTCCGGGTGCCCTACCTGCCGTTGACGCCCGACCGCGTGCTGGATGCGCTGGCCGGACGTGGAGGGCCCGCCTGATGCGTCCGTTCGGCTACGCGGCGCCGGCGACCGTCGAACAGGCGGTCGGCCTGCTGGCCGCGGAGGGCAGCGAGGCGCTGGCCGGCGGCACGGATCTTCTGAGCCTGCTCAAGGACGACGTCGAACGGGTCGACCGCCTGGTCGCGCTTCGCGGCGTGGCGGGTCTCTCCGGAATCGAGCTCGACGGTGGCATGCTCCGCATCGGCGCCATGACGACCCTGCAGGAACTGCGGGACCATGAGGATGTGATCGCGGCCCTTCCCGCCCTGGCGGTCGCCATCGACGGCGTGGCCAGCCCGCAGTTGCGGGCGATGGGCACGGTCGGCGGCGATCTGCTCCAGCGGCCCCGGTGCTGGTACTACCGCCGGGGCTTCGGCCTGCTGGCGCTGACCGCCGACGGCCGCTCGATGGTCGCTGGGGGCGACAATCGCTACCACGCGATCTTCCCCACAGGGCAAGCCCGTTTCGTCAGCCCGTCCAGCCTGGCGCCGCTGCTGGTCGCGGTCGGGGCGGAGGCGGTCGTTCGCGGACCGGCCGGTGAGCGCCGGCAGCCGGTGGAGGCGTTGTACCGGGCGCCCGAGGTCGACGGAGAGCGCGAGAACACGCTGGCGCCGGGCGAGCTCCTCGTCGGCGTTGAAGCGAACGTCGAGGGGTCCCGGTCGGCCGTCTACGAAGTCCGCCAGCGCCGCGCGCTGGACTGGCCGCTGATGGCGGCCGCCGTTTCGCTCACCGGCTCGGGAGCGCGAACCGAGCGTGCGCGGATCGTGCTCGGCCACGCCGCGCCCGTGCCCCATGTGGCGACGGCGGCGGGCGACGTGCTGGCCGGGCAGGAGTTGACGCCGGAGACGGTTGCCGCGGCCGCGGATGCGGCGGTGGAGGGCGCCCGGCCCATGAGCGGCAACCGGTACAAGGTTCAGCTTGCCCGGACCGCGGTGCGGCGCGCCCTCGGCCGCGCCGCCGGGATGGAGATCTGAACGCGATGGCCGACCGTCCGCTCATTCCCCAGGCGCCGCAACTCTGCCGGAGGCTGCGCTGGAAGACGATGTTCATGGCCCTGGCGCCGGTGGAGCCGGGTGCGGCCGTCGACCCGCAGCACGAGATCGATGACGGCTTCGTCTGGTGTACGCACAGCATGAACTGTCTCGGGCCCGACGGCGCGGTAGCCTCCCGGGAGGACTGCCGGGAAGGCCGCCGTTGCTTCGAGAGCCACGGTCCAAACCCCCGAAACTCGGCCCACGGAGACCTGCCGACATGAGATTTGCTCCACGAGTTCTCTTCCCCGCCCTGCTTCTGATGGTTCTGCCCGCCGCCGCGATGGCGGCCGGCGTCTCGGGCATGTACGTTGAAGCGCGCACCGCCGACGTCTACACCGGCCCCTGTTTCGCGAACTCCGAAGTCGGGCTGGTCGGCAACGAGGCGATCATGGCCTGGCGGATCGAGGCGGGCGGCTGGGACGGCGTCGATCTCTCGGGCCTCTCGGTGCTCGCGGTCGTGCGCTCCGATGCGACTCTCGGCGATCCGTACGCCGAGTCGCGAGCCACGGAGTCCGTGCTGATCGTGGACGCGACCGCGGACGGGTCTCAGCGTTCGGCTCTCGAGGGATTCGCGCGCGGCATGGGGGGCGTCCTCCTTGCGGACGTGGCCCGTGTCGAGGCGGCGGACGTCACGTTCGATCTGCGGCCGAACGGGGCCGCCTCGGTCACGGCGGGCAACCTGGCCGCGGTGAGGACGCGTCCGCTCGATCATCGAGATCACCTCTGCGGCAACGAGACCGTCTTCTATCCGCCGCTGGCTCCGACGGACGGGGCTGTGCCCGGCGTCGCCATCGAGCACACTTGGCAAGGTCCGGGCCTGGGCGCCACCTGGAAGAGCCCCGGCAAGCGGAGCACCTTCGTCGGTCGGTTCAGCCGCTAGGAGCCGGTGCTGCGAGTTCAGGCGGCGGCCGCCGCGCTTGCCGTCCCCTCCAATGATCATCAACAAGCAGCAGATCGGCAACGCCAGCCTGCTGGCGGTGGAGGGTGTGATCAAGCTCGGGGAGAGCGCCCGCTTCCTGGCCGACGCCCTGAAACGGAGCCTGGCGGAGGGCGACGGCCATGTCCTGCTCGACCTCTCGGATGTCAACTACATGGACTCGACCGGCATCGGCGAGCTCGTCGGGTACCTGGTCAGGCTCCGCGCCGAGGAAAGAAAGCTGATCCTGGTCCGGCCTTCGGAACGGATCGTCCAGTTGCTGACCGTGGCCGGCGTCGCGTCGCTGTTCCCGACCTACGACACGGTGGAGGACGCCCTCGCGGCGGAGGCCGGCGGGACCTGAACGGAGACGGGGGCGCCCGTGCCGGCGCTCGAGGCGGCCTGAAATCGGCGTGCTCCGCGAGCGCGGTGTAGCGGAATCAGCCTCCGGACCGGTCGAGGACGAAGGGCTCCGGCAGCAGCTCGTGCAGCGTGAACCGGCGCCAGTTCGCCGCATCGTGGGCCCCGGCGGTGACCGACACGATCGGCAGGTCGCGACTGAACTCGGCCAGGGCGTCGCGGCACTGCCCGCAGGGCGCGCAGGGCGGCGCGGAGCCCGTGGCGATGGCCAGCGCCGCAAACGATGCCTGTCCGTCCGCGACCGCGGCCGACAACGCGCCGCGTTCGGCACAGAGGGTCAGTCCGAGCAGGCGGTTCTCCACGTTGCAGCCGACGTAGACGTTGCCGTTGGCGGCCAGCAGCGCGGCGCCGACCCGGAAGTCGCTGTAGGGCGCGTAGGCCCGTTCCCGGCATCTGACGGCGGCGTCGACCAGAGTTTCCCAGTCGACGCCCTCCCACTTGGCGCCGTGATCCGGCGTGGGCAGGTGGAAGACGGGTTCCGCGCTCATCGGTGAAACCCTAGCAGCCCCGCCTTGCGCTCTGGCAGCGTAATCCAATACAGAGATGATCGTGAACGGAGCGGTGACGGAGAGGCGATGCCGGTGGGTTTCGGGGTAGTTCTGGAGCGGCAGACGGAGCGC
>JAPVWO010000217.1 GCA_027493375.1 Candidatus Multivorans thiocomprendens
TCCGCGCCGGCATCAGCGGACCGTCGTAGCCCTTGTAGCCGTGGTCATAGACGGCCATCGTCGCCCTCCATCGCCTGGAGGAAGATGTCCTCCAGCGAGGTGCGCTTGTAGTCCAGGCGGCGAATCGTCACGTCCTGCTCGATCGCCGAGGCGTAGATGTGGCGCACCTCGACCCCCGGCGGCAGCACCGCCTTGATCCGGCGGCGGTTGACCACGGCGACCTCGCAACCGAGCCCCTCGATCGCGGCCCGGAAGCCGCTCCCGGCGCCCTCGCGCTCCGCGGCGAGGTCGAGTTCGAGAAACCGGCGGTTGGCGCGGCGCTCCTCGGCCAGGTTGCAGTAGGTGGCGATCCGGCCCCGGTTCAGGACCAGCACCTCCTCGCAGCACTCCTCCACGTCCCGCAGCAGGTGCGACGAGACGACGATCCGCGCCTTGCCCGAGTCCCTGATCTCGCGGATCAGCCGCAGCATGCGTAGCCGGGCCGGCGGGTCGAGACCGTTCGTCGGTTCATCGAGGAAGAGGAGGCTCGGGCCGTGGGCGATCGCCTGCGCCAGCTTCAGCAACTGCTTCATGCCCAGCGAGTAGGTCTCCACGTTGCGATAGCGCGCCTCGCCGAGGCCGACGTAGAAGAAGACCTCGTGGGCGCGTTCCAGCGCCGCCTCGGGCGGCAGCCCGGAAACCTCCGCCATGAGCCGCACGAAGCGGACGCCGGAGATGCCGGCGATGAAGGCGTCCCGCTCCGGCATGTAGCCGACCCGGCGCCGCAGTTGCCGGCCCTGGGCAGTGATGTCCATGCCGAACAGGCGGGCCGTGCCGGCGGTCGGCCTGTAGAAGCCGAGCAGGGTGTTCAGCAGCGTCGTCTTGCCGGCGCCGTTGGGTCCCAGGAGGCCGATCGCGCGGCCCGAGAAAGAGCCGCGAAGATCGTCGAGCACCTGGTGCCGGCCGAACCGAACCCCGAGACCGTCGAGGTCGATGACCGGCGCCGCCTCACTCATCAGGCGGCAGGCCGCAGGTTTCTTTCACTGGGTGCGCCGGCGTCCCCGCCGGCTGCCGCCGCAGGCGGCCCGAAAGACGCGCCGGCCGCCAGGCCGGCGACGACATCGACGTCGGGACCAGTCTCCGCCTCCGGTTCCGGCTCCGCCCCGTCGTCGATCGAATCCAGGCCCTGGAGAAGATTGGGGAGTCCGAGCAGCGGACCAAGCCCGGTGAAGGCCAGCAGGCTCGGACCGCTGGAGGTCACGACGATCTCGCTGCGGCCCGCGTACACCGTGTAGAGAGACGGTCCCTGGCTGCTGATCGACTCCTCGATCGCCTGGACGACGGCCTGCTGGTCGTCGCCCACGACCTCCGTCGGCAGCAGGTCGAAGAGTTCGCTCGCCGTCTCGGTGAGCCGGTTGTACACCATCGCGGAGAAGTCCGTGTAGCCGTTCTCCGGCAGCAGATCGAGGAATTGCCGGCTCGAGGTCAGCGAAGCTCCGCTGCCGCGATGACGGATCGCCGTGTCGATCGTCGCCAGGCTGGAGGCACTCACCATGTACCCATCAAAGTACGTGTAGAAGATCTCGGGAGTTTCCACCAGGCTCTCGAGCACTCCTTCCAGGGAGTCGTCGTCCTCGTCGCTCGAGTCCTCGCCGTCTTCGCCGCCGTTATCGATCGCGACGCCCAGACGATAGACCGTGCGGCCGCCCGACTCCTGCTCCTCAAGCGTGGCCGCCGCGCCCACGCCCTCGGTCGCCAGCCGGTCGTTCGCCTTCTCGATCAGAGTCTCGATGGAACTCTGCAGGCCCTCCGCATTGTAGACGGAGGCCACAGCCTTCCATGTCGGCGTCGGCAGCACGGGACCGTCGATACCGGCGGCGTACTCGCCGCCCAGGTGCTCAAGGAAGTCCGTGCGAATCGACATGCCCAGTTCGCTCTCGATCTCGGCCGGCGGCCCGTCCATCTCCCCGCCCAGCCCGGCGAGGAACTCCAGGAACTCGTCGTAGATCGTCAGCGGATCCTCGATCACGCCGGCGGCCACGAACGACGCGTCGGGAGAGAAGAAGTCGAGGGCGCCGTTGGTTCCCGGCTCGGACAGCCAGGAGACCATCCCGGACCGCTGGCCGTCGAAGCTCAGGGTCGCGGTCACGTTCGCCCGGTCGCCCTCCTGGGTCCGGGAAGCGACCAGGTCCTCGACGTGATCGAGCCCGCTGAACGCGAAGCCCCTGACATCCGCGTCATCGCCGTCCCTGTCCTCGCTGTCCGCCAGTTCGGCCACGACCGTCGCCAGTTCGACCGCGGCCAGCAGCTCCGCGCCGGCAGCGTAGCGGTCCGCGAGCCGACCGTGCAGCCGCGAGCCGACGAACGGGTTGGCGGCGCCGTCCCGGTGAGCCGCCACGGTGCGAAGCGCGGCGAGGGAAGGCGAGGCCGCGGCGAGGTCGTCGCCGATCCAGACCAGGAGCACGCCGTCCGGCTCTTCCGCCGCATCGAGATCCTCGACGATGACCGGAGCGCCCTCTTCGCCCATCGCATCGCCGAGAGCCTCCAGGTGTTCCTCGAGCGCCTCGCGCAGGGCCGCGGCGTCCGAGACTTCCGTGAGAATCAGGGGCCGGGCCGTGTTGTCTGCGATGCCGCCGGCGAGCGCGACGACCGTCTCGTCGCCCATCGTCTCGCCGAGCTCGCCCAGCAACCCGATCACGTCGTCGATCGTCCCGACCGCGCCGGAGGCCTCGAACTCGGCCCACCACTCGGCGAGCAGTTCGCTCGACTCGATCCTCGAGCGCACCAACTCGAACAGGTCGCTCAACGTCGCCGGCGCGTTCGGCATCGCCACGTAGACCTTCGTGTCGGCCGGCATCA
The DNA here is from genome assembly GCA_027493375.1 of Candidatus Multivorans thiocomprendens. GTDB lineage: Bacteria > Acidobacteriota > Thermoanaerobaculia > Multivoradales > Multivoraceae > Multivorans > Multivorans thiocomprendens. Next base: position 2,839 of record JAPVWO010000217.1, read on the forward strand.
GGTCGAGCAGCCGGGTCGAGTGGCGCGCCGGCGCCGCCTCCATCAACTGGTTCAGTTCGCTGCGCAGCGACCTGAACTCCTCGAGCAAGGCGAGGTAGCGGTCCGCGTCCTGGCTCCAGCCGACTTCCTCCTGCAGCGTCATCGCCACCAGGGTCGGACGGCTGCGGAACTGATCGCCCGCCAGCAGGCTGTGGCGCTCGCGGCCCTTCTCGACCTCGACCTCGCCCTCGATCACCGACACCCGCGACCCCTTGACGCCGTGGGTGACGGCGAAGATCGTGCCCTTGACCGCCACCAGCATCTCCGCGGTCGACACGATCAGCGAACCGTTGTCCTGCTGCGCGGCCTGGACGATCACGCTGCCGCGGTCGACCCGCACGCGATGGCCGCTGCGCCGGGCGTCGACGCGGAACGTGGTGAGTCCCGCGGCCTCGACCCGGGAACCATCCGCGAGCTCGAGTACCGCGCGGCTGCCGGCGCCGGTGCGGACCGGAACACCGCCGTCGACCGCGTCGCCGGGGCCGAGCGGAACGAGGTCCCCATCGCGGTCGTCGCCAGCCACGAACATTCGGCCGTCGACACTCCGGACCTGCACGATGCCGTCCTGAGGCGGCAAGAGCACCCGCTGGCTGATCCACACGCCCGCCACGGCTACGCCGACCATTGCGGCGGCGGCCGCGTAGTAGCGGCCGACCCGCGCCGGCGCCGCGGGCCCGGCAACGTCGGACACCGCGCGGCCGGCCCGTATCGCCTGCAGGTGCTTGCGGCAGGGAATGCACTCGCGGGTGTGGTCCTCCACCAGGAGGCGCTGGGCCTCCGGCAACGTGCCGGCGACCAGGGCCGGCATCCGCGCCTGGTAGTCGGCGCAGGAGGTCAGCGTCGCGTTCGCATCGACGTCCGCGTCGGGCGCATCGGCTCCGACGGCATCGCCGGCGGTCGCCACCGCCAGCGCCTGCCGCACGCGCCCTGTCGCGGCGGCCTCGACATCGGCCCGCGGCCGCTCCGCGGCGATCGCCTGCGCGGTTTCGATCAGGGTCCGGTTCATCTGGTTGCGGTCGCTCATTGCTGCTTCCTCCGCTCTTCTTCCTGGCCTTCCTGTCCGTCCTGTTTCGATTCCCCGGCCGCGACGACTGCCGCGTCCTCCTCCGCGAGCGCCGCGCCCAGGCGCTTGCGCAGCCGGTGCAGGGTCACCGCCACGGTCATCCGCGAAGTGCCCATCATCGGCCCGATCTCCGAGTTCCGGTAGCCCTCGAAGTAACGCAGCACGAACATCTCGGCGGCCCGCGGGTTGACCCTGGCCAGCTCGCGCCGCAGCCGGTCGCGCAGTTCCAGCGAGGCGAAGCGCCTCGCCGGATCGCTCTCCACGGCGGAAGCCGGTCCCACTTCCTCGAGGACCTGCTGATCCAGCGCCACGAGGCGCGAACGCTTGCGCGAACGAATCAGGTCGAGCGAGGCGTTGATCGCCGCCCGCCGCAGGTAGCCGCCGGCCTTCCCGGTGTCGAGGGACCGCGGCGGCCGGTTCAGCAGCCGCAGGAAGATCGTCTGCAGCACGTCCTCCGCGTCGGATGCGTTGCCCGTGACGCGGTAGGCCGTATGGAACATCAGCCGGTGGTGCTCCTCGAAGAGCCCCTGCAACGCGTCCCCGGCAGAGTCCGGCGCGGCGGGAGGAACTGCGGGCGGCCCTTCGGTCATCGAAACGCTTGCGATCGTCAAACGGCGCCTCCTTGGCTCCGAGTGCACCGGCTCCGCGCCGGCGCCCGGGTGGGTTCAGTGGAGAAGACGCCGCAAAGGACGATTGTTTAGCGGCTCTTCAGGGTTTCGTGTGGAATGTGAGTGAATCGGGGTATAGGTCGAGTCCGCCGAGATGGAAGTAGATGGCGTTGCGGAACCGGTCGCGGTTCC
>JAPVWO010000218.1 GCA_027493375.1 Candidatus Multivorans thiocomprendens
CCTGAGCTACCAGCAGGGCAGGCTGTGGGTCGCCACCGGCCAGGAGGGCAAGCTGTTCAGCTACCAGAACGAGCAGATGGTGCTGGAGAAGGACCTCGATCAGGGCCAGATCGTCGGACTCGCGGAGGGGCCGGCAGGCCCCGTCTTCGCCAGCACGAACGCGGCGGCCGTCTACGGTTTCGTCGGCGGCGGGTCCGCCGGGCTGGCGGAGCGGGGCACGGTCACCGCCAAGCCGCTCGACGCGTCTTCGGTGGCGAGCTTCGGCTCGATCCGCTGGCGCGGTCGCGCCGCCGACGGAGTCGAGGTCGCGCTCTCCGCCCGCAGCGGCATGAGCTCGACGCCGGACGAGACCTGGTCCGGGTGGACCACGGCCTCCGCGGCGCGGGAGGCGCCGCTCTCCGACCTGCCGCCGGGCCGGTACCTGCAGTGGCGGGCCGAACTTCGCGGCAGCGGCGACCGGACGCCCGAGGTCGTCGTGGTCGAGGTCACCTACCGGCAACACAACCGCAAGCCGGAGATCAAGGGGCTGGACGTGCTGCCCGCCGGCACGATCCTGGTGCCGACGAACTTCAACCCCTCGAACCAGGCCTACGAACCGGCGCACCCGAACCGCGACCGCATCTTCACCGTCGTGGGGGACCCGGCGCAGACCCAGAGCGGCTCGACGAAGACGCTCTGGAAGCTCGGCTACCGGACCCTGCGCTGGGAAGCCGAGGACCCGAACAAGGACCGTCTCCGTTACCGGCTCTCCTTCGCCCGCGAGGCCGCTCTGGCGGCAGCCGGAGAAGGAGACAGCGAGTCCGACTCGCAGTGGCTTGAGGTGGCGGACGACCTGAAGGCGACGTTCCTGAGTTTCGATGCCACGGTGCTGCCGGACGGCGTCTACCGCTTCCGGGTGGAAGCGAGCGACCGGCTCGACAACGTCGCCGGCGAGGCGCTGGAGGCGGAGGAGATATCGGCCGCGACGGTGGTCGATCACAGCCCGGCCCGGCTGGTCTCCGCGACCCGCGACGGCGACCGGGTAACCGCCGTGGTCGAGGATGCCTGGAGCCCGCTGCGCGAGGCGCTGATCAGCGTCGACGCCGGCGAGTGGCGTTCCGTCCCGGTCGAGGACGGCCTCCTCGACAGCCAGCGCGAGACGCTCTCCATCGCGGCTCCGGCCGGGGCGAGCCTGCTGCTGCTGCGGCTGACCGACACCGCCCACAACGTGACGACGATCGACCTGTCAGGTCAGCTAGGCTCCGGCCGATGAGCCAGCGGATAGGTGTTTTCCCGGGTTCCTTCGACCCGGTCCACAACGGCCACGTCGACCTGATCGAGCGCGCCCGCCGGCTCTTCGACGTGCTCTACATCGCCGTCCTCTACAACGAGCAGAAGCAGGCCCTGTTCTCGGTGGAGGAACGGATCGACCTCCTGCGCGACCTGGTCGGCGACTCCGGCGACTGCCGGGTCGAGAGCTTCAGCGGCCTCCTCGTCGACTACGCCCGCGAACGGAACGCCACCGCCGTCGTCCGCGGCCTACGCTCCGGCGCCGACTTCGACTACGAACTGCCGATGACCTTGATGAATCGCCGCCTCGCGCCGGGCATCGACACGATCTTCCTGCTTCCGGCGCCGGAGTGGATCTACCTTTCGAGCCGGCTGACCAAGGAGGTCGGCAGCCTCGACGGCGATCTGACCGGCGTCGTGCCGCCCGTCGTGCTGGAGGCGCTGCGGCGGAAGCTGGGCTGAGCGGGGCGCGGCCGACAGGCACGCCGGGTGCCTCCTAGTTCGGACTGACGGTCCCCGTCGACGTCAGGCTCGTTCCGGTCAGCGGGTCGTGGACCGTGATGACGTAGGAGTGCTCGCGCCGCCGGAGTTCCAGGTCCGGTCTGGTCGTAGAAGATCTGGCCGGGCTGCGGCTCCTGGGGGCCGGAGATCGGGACCCTCTCGAAGGACACCTCCGCGCGGTTGCCGCCTTCGTCCATCGCCGTGACCCGAACCTCCACCACGCTCAGCCACTCGTCGCCGGTGGGCAGGAGCTGGATCTCGTCGAGCGGAATCGCCACTTCGACGGGGACGGACATCCTGCGGCGGCCGGCGCGGACGGGTTCGGAGAGGCGCACCTGGAGCGGCAGGGCCCCGGGCGGATCGCCGAACAACAGAGCCGCCTTCGCCGTCATGTCGAGTTCGTGGTCGCGCGACATGTCGACGTAGCCTTCGCGCGTGCGTGCGTCGAGGTCGGCTCGGCCTTGCATGGAGCTACAGTTCCCTGCGCGCCAACGCAGCCTGAGGGCTGCGGACGCTACTAGCCGGACCACGATCTGATGAAATCTGTTGTTCTCGCGGCGCTGGGGCTCGAAACCGAGCCAGTAGTACGAGCGCGTGTCCGCGACCACGCTGGCCAGCGCGACATCCCGGCGCGCGTTGATCAGCGGTACGCCTCCTGTCGAAGACGCGAGGAGGTGCAAGGCGCTGTGGATGGTGTCTTCTCTCTGGAGCGCGCCCGGCGCCGGACCGGCCGTGTCGGGCTCGGCGTTGGCGCCGAATCCTCTCGACGCGTCTCCGAAGAAGTCTCGGGTGAGGCTCGGCACGTCCACCGGGTAGAGGGAGAAGCCGATCAGGTTCGCGGTCGACACGAGCGGCCCGTTCAGGTCGTGCTCGCTCATCACCCTGCGGTCGACGGGGAGGGTGCTGCCGGGCAAGCGCTCCCGGGCGAAGATCTCCACCGACCCTGGCCAGCCGCCGGTGAGCAGCAGCATCACCTTGCGGCCGGGCCGGTCGGCGAATCGGCGCATAGTGGCCATCGCCGCCAGCACGGAACTCTCCAACTGGTTGCTCAGCTTCTCCCGATAGCGGAGGTCCATTCGGGAGTCATCGCCGCTCAGGCCCGATGCGACCTGCTGCCCCGCTCCGAGGAGTCCGCTCTGATCCCTGCCGGCTTGGTGTTCGGCCATCAGTTGTTGGTCCCGAGCGACCTGGTTCCGTTCCGAGAGTTGCAGCAAGCCGTGGGATGGCCGGGAGCGGGCTCGGTCCAGCGCGTCTCTGAACCGGTCTGCCGAGTTCGTCCACTCCGTCAGCGTTTCCACGGTCTGGCCGTCGTAGGCGATGGCGGCGATCCGGTCCGCTGGACCGAGTCCTCCAAAGTCGTCCGCCAGGTGGTCGAGCACTCTGTTGCGGTCGCGCTCGATCGAAAAGAGGTCGTCGATGAAGATCAGGAAGTTCGTGCCGACCGGCGCGTTCAGATCCAGGGCTGGTACCGCTGAGATGTCGGCGGTCGCTCCTCCGGCGGCGAGGCCGTCCTCGATCTCCGTGAAGTAGGCGATCGGCGTTGGCTCGCCATCGACCAAGAGCTCGAAATCCGACGGTTTCAGGCCCTGGACGCGATTTCCCTGACGGTCGGTGACGACGACCTCGACGTTTACCACGCGAACGTCGATCGTCTCCGAAAACACCTCCGGGATCTCGACCTCTTGGCCAAGTGCCGGGGCAGCCGCCCACAGGAAGGCCGCGAGAAGCCAGGCGACCTGGAGGGTTCGTCGGGACCTCACTGTGACTCGCCGACCGTCGCTAGTTGGCGGTTGGCGAGTACGTCCAACAGGGTTCCGTGTTCGCGGCAGTCCTCGAAGAACCCTGCGAGGGCTTCTTCGAGCATACGATACGCCTCCTCCCTGGTGTTGCCGTGGCTTGCGACGTCCAAGGCGGGACAGGTGGCGACCCATACGTCGCCCTCGCGGTGCTTCTCGAACTGGACGGTCCCCTTCCAGTCCAAACCGTGACCGCTCATCTTCTTGGCTCCTGCTCGCAGGGTCGTTCCACTCCGAAGTGCCTTCCCGAAGCGTAGGCTACCGCATTGGGAGGATGGCTAGTTGTTCCCGTGTTGTTCCCTGTTCACTTGACAGGGCCGGGGCGCATTCCGTATCGTCCGGTGCGGTACAACACTGGAACAACGGAGGGGCCATGCCCGAATCAAAGTACACAGCGAGCCTGAGTCGGACCCAAGGGCGATCAGGCTACTCCATCATCTTCCGCCACCCGGCGAGGCTGGACGGTGCGACCGGCAAGCCGGGCGTTCGGGTTCGACGCGGTCTCGCAACGCGAGACGTGGTGGAGGCCGAGCGGCTCAGGGATGAGCTGAATGTCCTCCTTGGTGATCCGCGATACCACGATCCGGCCGCACGGGCGGAGGCCGACCGGCGATTCGACAGCCGGATCGTCGACATCTTCTTCGCCGGGATGGAAGTTGGGAGTACGGACAGTGCTGCCCTGCGCGAGGCAGTCATTCGGCTACCCGGGTTGGAATCAGATGGCTACCGGCGCGTCCTCTTCCTTGGGACTACCGGCGCGGGCAAGACGACGCTCGCGCGCCAGTTGATTGGGACGGACCCCGCGAGGGAGCGCTTCCCCTCGACTTCGACGGCGAAGACGACGATCCACGACACCGAGATCGTTCTTGCCGACGGCGACTGGCGCGCGGTCGTGACCTTCGCGTCGAGAGACGAGGTTCGGGAGCACCTCAACGAGTGCATCTCGGCCGCCGTGCTCGCGGCGTCCAGAGATCGTGCGGACGACGCTGCCGTGCTCAGGCACGTTCTCAACCACGTCAATCAGCGCTTCCGTTTCAGCTACGTTCTCGGCAACGGCCCGCCAGCCGCTCCGTCCAGCCTGGACTTCGACGACGACGAACTGGAGGACTCGGAGGACGAGTCGGGCCTTCTTGGCGACGAGGAGAGCGACGTCATCGACGTGGCGAGGACGGAGGAGATGCTCGCCTGCACGGTTGCCAAGTTGCGCGAGCTCGGTGGTCGCCTCGGTGGCAAGCTGCGCGCCGAACTCGACGTTCAGGGAGATGACGATGAACGCGTCGCCGAGGAGCTGTTCGAGGATGAGCTCGACAATCTGCTACGAGATGACGACGTGTTCCAGGAAGTGTCTGACAGGTTGATGGAGGAGATCGAGAAGCGCTTCGAACTGCTGCCGCGCGGAAGGCTCCAGAAGACGCGCCAGAGCTGGCCTCTTTCGTGGAGCGGGGCATGGCCAGCTCAAGAACGCGCCGAGTTCCTCCGTGCTATCTCCCGCTTCTCGAGCAACTACGCTCCATACTTCGGGCGGCTGCTGACACCCCTCGTGAACGGCCTACGGGTTTCCGGGCCCTTCAAGCCGGCTTGGAACGGCGGCGAGGTTCCGAAGCTGGTTCTCATGGACGGCGAAGGGCTCGGCCACACGCCGAAGTCCTCGTCGGCCGTCTCGACGGCGGTAAGCCGTCGAATCGAGGTTGCCGATGCGGTAGTCCTTGCCGACAACGCCGCCCAGCCCATGCAGGCGGCGCCGCTCGCAGCCATGCGAGAGGTCGTCACGACGGGGAATGCCCGCAAGCTCATCTTCGCTTTCACCCACTTCGACGCGGTGAAGGGCGACAACCTGCCAAGGGCCTCGGACAAGGCGCAGCACGTCCTCGCCTCCGCCGAGAACGTGCTCGCCGCCTTCGGGGAGGACCTTGGTCCCTACGCTGAGCGAGCGCTGCGCGACCGCCTGGAGACCGCCCGCTTCTTCCTCGCGGGCATTCACAAGCCGCTGAGCGAGTCTGAGCCCTCTGCGAGGGTAACGATCTCGCAGATCCGCAAGCTCCTGGACGCAATCGACCGCGTCACCGAGCGGCCGGAGACGGCGGAGGCCCGCCCCGTCTACGACAGGTTGAACCTGGTGCTCGCGATTCAGGCCGCTGCCGCCGCCTTCCATGAGGCATGGCGGCCCTTGCTGGGCCTGGAATCCAGGCCCGGTTACGCGAAGGAGCACTGGACCCGGGTAAAGGCACTGAGCAGGCGCCTCGCAGTGATGGGAAGAGACCAGTACGACACACTGCGCCCCGTTGCCGACCTGCGCCGGGAACTGGCGGAGCGGATCTACGTCTTCGTGCAAAAGCCGCTGCGTTGGGATGGTGCCGAGCCGGAAAGCGACGAGAAACAGGCCTGCTTCGACGATTTGGCCAAGAGCCTCAGCAAGAGGCTTCTCGAAGTATGCACTCGCCGGCTGTGGCACGAACACCCAATGCGGTGGCGCGACGCGTACGAACGGCGCGGCACCGGCTCGACGTTCGAACGTGCCCGGATCATCGGCAACCAGATCTACGAGCTCGCGGCACCGGTGCCCGACGTTACGCCGTCCCCCGACCGCAACGTCTTTCTCCGTGAGGTCGTCGCCGAGGTCGAGAGCGCGGCCGAGGAAACCGGGTCGCTGCTGGAGTAGTTTAGGTTAGGGGTCGTGGTGGAGCAGGTCCGTGGGCGGGGCCGAGATGCACAGCCTCGGGGGTGTGGTCTGCTACGTGGACTGGCAGCGGTCGCCGTGACCGCCGCGACGCCGGCATCATCGCTTCCGCCACAGGTACGCGACTCCGGCGACGATCACCACCAAAGCTGCGACGACGATCAGCGCAACGATTAGCCCTGTTCCCCACAGTATGGCTTCTGCTGTCGGGTCGGGCGTCGCTGCCAGTTGCTCATGAATCCACTGCACATCGGGCTCCGCTGCGTCGGCTGCAGCCTCGGCGCGGCGCTCGACTGTGGCACGATCCTCGAACAGGCCGGCGCTCTCCATCTCCCGCGTATAGGCCGCCTCCCGGGCCGCGTCGGCCCGCCTCTCGAACTCCCGTTCCAAGGCTTGACGCCATGCTGTTGCATCCGCCCATCGCCTACGGAGTGCGGTGCCGCCGAGGGCCAGCGCCGCGATCAGGGCCGCCACCAAGGAACAGCCGAGTCTCGCGCTGCGGCGCTTCCGCAGTCTCTCAGTGCTTCGGGCCGTCATCACTACAGGCCCTAAGGGCGCAGCGCCCCGACCGCGGCGTGAATCTCCGCGAAATCATCGTGGCCGCGGTGGCCTCTCGCTGGATCAACCGGATCGTGTCCTTTGTCGGTCCGCTCAGGCTCTCGAACACCCTTCGGACATTGTGACCTAGTTTGCGCCGCGGTGGACGTTGCCGCCGGCGTCGACCGTCCATGTGTCCGTGCCGTGGATCAACTGGTCGAGGGTCTGCGGCCGCGCCGTCGTCAACTCGTCGATCTGGTCGATGACGCCGGCGTCGTAGGTGGGGGCATCGACCGCGCGGAGGACGCCCAGGGGGACCGGGAAGTCGCCGAGGCCGTCACCGGTGGAGATGCTCGCCATCTGGAACGCCAGGGAGGGATTCGCGTGCTTCTCGTCCCACACGAGGCAGTCGTCGGCGCTCCTGCCGTTGCCGAGTTCGATGATCTCGAAGTCCGTTCCCGTGAAGCGCAGGCCCTTGTCCTTGTTGTCGCCGAACACCAGGGGCTTGCCATGCTCGAGGTAGAGGCCGTTCTGCTGCCGGCCGGTCTTGTCGGTCAGGGCGGCGAAGGCCTTGTCGTTGTAGATGTTGCAGTTCTGCATCACCTCGACGAAGGCGGAGCCCTTGTGTTCCGCGGCGCGCTTCAGCACCGCCTTCAGATGCGGAATGAACACGTCGACGCTGCGGGCGACGAAGGTGGCGCCGGCGCCGATCGCGATGTTCAGCGGGTTGAACGGGAAATCGACGGAGCCGTGGGGCGTCGACTTCGTCCGCTTGCCGAGTTCGCTGGTGGGCGAGTACTGCCCCTTGGTCAGGCCGTAGACCCGGTTGTTGAACAGCAGGATCTTGACGTTCACGTTCCGCCGCAGGGTGTGAATCAGGTGGTTGCCGCCGATCGACAGGGCGTCGCCGTCGCCGGTGACGACCCAGACGTCGAGGTCCGGCCGGGTCATCTTGATGCCGGTCGCCACGGCCGGCGCGCGGCCGTGGATCGTGTGGAAGCCGTAGGTGTTCATGTAGTACGGGAAGCGGCTGGAGCAGCCGATCCCGGACACGATGACGAACTTCTCGCGGGGAATGCCCAACTCCGGGAACACCTGCTGGACGGCGGCGAGAATGGCGTAGTCGCCGCAACCCGGACACCAGCGGACCTCCTGGTCGCTCTGGAAGTCCTTCCTGGTCAGCGTCGGCGCTTCGGTGGTGTTCATTTCTGGTTCGCCTCTCCGGCCATTTGCTCTATCCGGTGGAGGATCTCGTCCCGCGTGAAGGGCTTGCCCTCGACCTTGGAGTAGGTCTCGATGTCCTTGAGGTATCGGCCCCGCAGCAGAAGGGCCAGTTGGCCGAGGTTCATCTCAGGCACCAGGACGCG
>JAPVWO010000219.1 GCA_027493375.1 Candidatus Multivorans thiocomprendens
GTCTGGTCCTCGATGCGGCCGCCCATCAGGTGGCCGTCGGTCAGCTCGTTCCCGGCCGCTCCATCCTCGCCGACCGGCGCGTGGCAGGGAGGATCCTCGCGTTGGCGCGCCGACAGGAGCTCCGCCAGGTGCGTCAGGTCCGCGTCGCTGAAGCCGGTGCCGACACGACCGGCGTAGACCAGGCCGCCGGCCTCGGCGTTCCAGACCGCCAGGTGGAGCGAGCCCAGGCCGACCCGGCCGCCCTTGGGCGGCGACATGCCGACGATGGCGAAGTCCCCCGTCCGTTCGGCGCGCAGCTTGACCCAGGCCGACGACCGGCGGCCGGTGTACCGGGATGCGCCGTCCTTGGCCATGGTCCCCTCGAGTCCCATCGCCACCGCCTGCTCGAAGAACTCCTCGCCCCGTTCCTCGATGTGGTCCGAGTAGCGGAGCGGCCCCGCGGGCGGCAGAACCTGAGCCAGCCAGCCCTTGCGCTCGAGCAGGGGCAGCGGCCGCAGGTCGTGGCCCTCGAACGAGACGAGGTCGAAGGCGAACAGCGTCGCCGGCCGGCGGACCGAGGCCTGTTCGATTTCGACGGGACGGCTGAGCAGGGCGCGCGTCTGCAGTCTGGCGAAGCTGGGCCGGCCGCCGCCGTCGAGGACGGTGACCTCGCCGTCGAGCACGAGCGAGTCCACCGGCAGCCGCCGCAGGGCGCGGACCAGCTCCGGATAGAGCGCGGTGACGTCGCCGCCGCGCCGGTAGCGGAGGAAGACGCTGCCGCCTTCCTTGGCGGCGACCAGACGGTAGCCGTCGTACTTCAGCTCGTAGATCCAGCCGGCGCGCGAGAATGGCCGGTCAGCGGCTGTCGCGAGCATCAGCGGCAGCGAGCGCGGGTCCACGAGCCGGCGCGGCGCATCGGACGCTTCGATCCCGGTCCGCACCTCTTCGATCCGGTCGCATCCGTCCCGAAGCTCCTCGACGGTCAGGCCCGACAGCACGGACTCGGGCGGCAACCCGTCCTCGTCGCCGCCTTCCACCTCCCGCGGGCGCGCCGCCGTGTCCGGCTTCTTCATCAGCAGCCACTGGCTGCCGTCGTCGGTCTGCCGTCGACCGCCCGTGCGGAACAGGGTCCAGACGCCGCGCAGCTTGTAGCCCCGGAGCTCGAACAGCAGCTTGCCGCTCTCCATCCCGGCAACCGGGTCCTCGAGCGGGACCCAGCGCCCGCTGTCCCAGACGATCATCGCGCCGGCGCCGTAGTTGCCGGCGGGGATGGACCCTTCGAAGTCGGCGTACTCCAGCGGGTGGTCCTCGGTGGCCACCGCGAGCCGCTTGACCTCGGGGTCGAGGCTGGGGCCGCGCGGCACCGCCCAGGACTTGAGCGTGCCCTCGAGCTCCAGCCGCAGGTCGAAGTGGACCCTCCGGGCGGCGTGCTTCTGGACGACGAAGCGCCCGCCGCCGGCCGCGGCTCGAGAGCCCATCGGCTCGGGCGTCGCCTCGCTCGAACGCTTGCGGCGGTAGGCCTCCAGATTGCCGTGCGGCATGAGGCCCGCATTCTCACAGACCGGCTCCATGCCCCGCGAAAGCGCTTCCGGTGCTAGAATCCGCCATCTATGCCTGCTCGTACGGTTGGCGGTGGCACCGTCTCCTTCGGCCTGGTTTCGATTCCGGTCCGCCTGTACTCCACGTCGGAGACCTCCGGCGCGGTGCGCTTCAACATGCTCGACCCGAGCGACAACTCGCGGGTCAAGCAGCAGTTGATCAACCCTCGCACCGGCGACGTTGTCGAGCGCAAGGAGACGATCAAGGGCTTCGAGTTCGGCAAGGGCCAGTACGTCACCTTCAGCGACGAGGAGATCAAGGAACTCCAGGAGAAGGCGTCGCCGGCGATCGAGATCACCGAGTTCGTGCCGCTCACGGAGGTCGAACCGATCTACTTCGAGAAGTCGTACTACCTCGGCCCGGAGAAGGGCGGCGAACGCGCCTATCGCCTCCTCAGCGAGGCGATGCGCAAGACGGGCCGTTCGGCGCTGGCCAAGCACGCGGCCCGCGGCAAGCAGTACCTGGTCATGCTGCGTCCCTACGGTTCCGGTCTCCTGATGCAGCAGTTGAAGTACGAAGACGAGCTGAAGTCGTTCGACGAGGTGCCGCTCGGCGAGGAGACGGAACTCAAGCCGGGCGAGCTGGAACTCGCCGTGCAGTTGATCGAGCAGATCGCTTCGGACGACTTCAAGCCGGACCAGTACACGGACGACGTGCGCAAGCGGCTCTGGGACGCGATCCAGAGCAAGATCGACGGCCGCGAACTCGCGGACGACGAGACGGAGGCGCCGCAGGCGCAGATCATCGACCTGATGGAGGCGTTGAAGGCGAGCCTGTCGAAGAACGGCGAGGCGGAGGTGGATGCAACCGCCGAGTCCAAGCCGGCCAAGAAGGCGACACAGCGCAAGGCGACGAAGAAGAAGCGGGTTCGACGGGCCGCCAGCGCCCCGGCGAAACGGGCCGTGGCCGGTTGACGTGAGTACCCGTTCGTGAGGACGGGTCGCGAGGGCCGCGTTGCGGCCGCGGCCGTGCCCGTTCAACAGACTGGATCCGCACACACTCGCGGACGGGAAGCGGCTAAGGTAGCCGTCCGTTCCGGCCCGCGCCGGTAGGAAGCAGTACAGGAGGCCTCGAGATCGCACGCCCATCAAACGAGCCGCGCATCAACCACCGGATCCGGAAGACCCCGGTACGGCTCATCGATCAGAACGGCGCCCAGGTGGGCGTCGTTCCCCTGGAGGACGCGAAGAGGAGGGCCCAGGACGCTCGGCTCGATCTCGTCGAGGTCGGTCCCAACGCGGACCCGCCCGTGGTTCGGGTCATGGACTGGGGCAAGGTCAAGTTCGAGCGCGACAAGAAGAAGCGCGAGTCGCGGAAGAAGGCGGCGACGATCGATCTGAAGGAGGTCAAGTACCGGCCGACGATCGACCCGCACGACTACCAGATCAAGACCGACCGCGCGCTCCGCTTCCTCCGCGAGGGCAAGAAGGTCAAGGTGACGATCTTCTTCCGCTACCGGCAGCTCCGCAGGCCCGAACTCGGCATCGCCATCCTGGACAAGGTGAGCGACGCGATCGAGGGCGTCGGCGAGGTGGAGACCCGCTCCGGGCTGGAGGGCCGTCAGATGACGATGGTCCTGAATCCGATCGCCCAGGACTGAGGCCGGCCCCAGTACAGCACCACCGACCGGATGCCGGTGTGCCGGCCTGACATCCGTGCGCCCGAAGACGGGCGCACGGACTGTGACGCGGCTGACGCGATGACGCGCCAGCCGGGTGCTGGCCGGCTGTAGCGCGGGTCTGACCCGCGCGCGAATGGAACTGCGCCGCCAAGCGGCGACCGCTCTGTCGCTAGTACAGCACCACCGAGCGGATGCTCTTGCCTTCGTGCATCAGGTCGAAGGCGTGGTTGATGTCGTCCAGCCCCATCGTGTGCGTGATCATGCTGTCGATCTCGATCTCGCCGGCCATGTACTGGTCGACCATGCCGGGGATGTCGGTACGGCCGCGGACGCCGCCGAAGGCGGTGCCGCGCCAGACGCGGCCGGTGACGAGCTGGAAGGGGCGGGTGGCGATCTCCTGGCCCGAGCCGGCGACGCCGATGATGACGGACTCGCCCCAGCCCTTGTGGCAGCACTCGAGGGCGGAGCGCATCACGTCGACGTTGCCGATGCACTCGAAGGAGTAGTCGACGCCGCCGTCGGTCAGATCGACGATGACCTCCTGGATCGGATCGTCGTAGTCGGCCGGATTGACGAAGTCGGTGGCGCCGAGGGAGCGGGCAAAGTCGAACTTGGACGGATTGACGTCGATCGCGATGATCCGGCCCGCCTTCGCCATCACCGCGCCCTGGATCACCGACAGACCGATGCCGCCGAGGCCGAACACCGCGACCGTCGAGCCGGGCTCGACCTTGGCCGTGTTGAGCACCGCGCCGATGCCGGTCGTGATGCCGCAGCCGAGCAGGCAGACCTTGTCCAGCGGCGCCGCCTTGTTCACCTTGGCGGTCGAGATCTCGGCGATGACCGAGTACTCGGAGAAGGTCGACGTGCCCATGTAGTGGTAGAGGGAGCTGCCGCCGCTCGAGAACCGGGAGCTGCCGTCGGGCATCACGCCCTGGCCCTGGGTGGCGCGGATCGCCTGGCAGAGATTCGTCTTTCCCGACAGGCAGAACCTGCACTCGCGGCACTCCGCCGTGTAGAGCGGGATCACGTGGTCGCCCGGCGCCACGGAGGTCACGCCGGGTCCGACCTCCTCCACGATCGCGCCGCCCTCGTGGCCGAGGATCGCGGGGAACAGTCCCTCCGGGTCGGCGCCCGACAGGGTGTAGGCGTCCGTGTGGCAGACACCGGTGGCGACGTGGCGCACCAGGACCTCGCCTTCCTTCGGGCCCTCGACGTCGACTTCTTCGATCTCGAGCGGCTTGCCCGCTTCGTGGGCGACCGCGGCTCTTGACTTCATTTGATGCCTGCCTCCCCTTAGGAAAAATCAGGAAAATTCAATGGTCCTGCGACGATGACCGGAGGCTAACATCGTTAGGGAAACGCCGCCGGTTGGTCTCCGGCTGAGCGTAAACAAGGAGGAAGAGGCAGAAGCAGAAACCAAGGGAGGAAAGGCACATGCGCAAGCTGCTCATGGAGTGCATCGGCACGCTGTTCTTGATGATGGCCGTGGCCTTCAGCGGGAACAACCCCATCGCCGTCGGTCTGATGTTGGCGGTGATGGTCTACAGCGGCGGACACCTGTCCGGCGGACACTTCAACCCGGCAGTGAGCCTGGCCGCATGGATGCGCGGCAAGCTCGGCTTGGCCGACATGGTCCAGTACATGGTGGCCCAGCTTGTCGGCGCCTGCCTTGGTTGGCTCGTCCACAGCTACCTGATGGGCGGCAGCACGGCGCCGATGCCGACCGAGCATCCGCTCATGCACGGCGTGGTGGCCGAGGCGCTGCTCGCCTTCGCTCTCGTGACCGTCGTCCTGAACATGATGTCCTCGCGATCGGCCGGCAACCCGGTCGGCGGCCTGGCGATCGGCTTTACACTCTCGGCTGCCCTGTACACGGGCGCGGGTGTTTCCGGTGGTGCGTTCAATCCGGCAGTTGGTATCGGTCCTCAGGTCATGGAGGCGATCACGGGCGGTGGCTTCGACGCCAACACTCTGGCGCTCTACGGCGTGGGTCCGCTGGTCGGCGGCGCGGTGGCGGCGCTCGTCTACAAGTTCCTCAACGACTGAGACTGACGCCGGC
>JAPVWO010000022.1 GCA_027493375.1 Candidatus Multivorans thiocomprendens
GCGTGCCTCCTTTGCTGTTGTCGTCGATTTCCGAAAACCGATCTCAGCAGGGCACGCCGCCTACCTCAACCCCCGTACACGAATTTCGACCATAGCTCGACGACATCGCCAGCCCGTCTCAGCCGCCTGGCTGACTTCTGCGTTCAGGAACTCGAAGCCCGCGGCCTTCGCGGCGTCGGCGCCGAGGTCCCCGTCGAGGGCTTCGGTCGGGTAAAGCAGTGGGACGTCGCCTGGCACCACGCAGGCAAGGCCCGGCTCGGCATCTCGCTGAAATCCCTGCTGAAGAACATCCCTGGGACTGTGCCGAACCGCATCGACGACCTCATCGGGGAAGTAGCGAACGCCCAACTCCACTCGCCGGAGATCGTGATCGGCTACATCATGGTCTTCGACCGGAGCCAGGACACGTTCTCCGCGAAACACGATTCGACCTGGCTGGAGTTGCTACGGTCGCGCCTCGAACAGCTTTCGCATCGAGCGCCGCCCGCGTGGGCGACGGGCACCTTCGAGGGCCTCGTCCTGGCCGAAGTCGACTTCTCGGAGGGACCTCTGCTCTGTTCCGACCCATCGGACTTCGACGGCTTCTTCGATCGCCTCGTTGGACACGTCAAGTCCCGGAATCCCGTAGCTCTCACTGATTGAGGACATCCGGCACTTGGAACGCTCTGGACCCCGTCGGCCTAGGAAGTCTCTGCTCCATCGTGAGCTCGAGCGTTTTCTTCGTGTCTGACTTCAACAACAGGATCTGCCTCGTCACCGGCGCCGCGTCCGGAATCGGCAGGGCCACATGCGAGGCGCTTGCCGACCGGGGCGCCCACGTCGTCGTCACGGACGTCGACGAAGCCGCGGGGGGCGACGTCGCGGACGCGGTCGGCGGCGAGTTCGCGCGTCTCGACGTCAGCGACCGGGACGCCTGGAGGCGCGTTGTTTCCGGGATCGTCGGCGCCCACGGCGGGCTCGATCTGGTCCATCTCAACGCCGGCGTGACGACCTATCCCGCGGCCGGGGGTGACTTTCCCGCCTTCGACATCGCCGCACTGCCGGCGGACGCCTACCGCCGGGCCATGGGAGCCAATGTCGACGGAGTCGTCTTCGGCCTGAGTGCGACGGTAGAGGCGCTGGAGAACCGGGGCGGCGGAGCGATCGTCGTCACGGCCTCGGTTGCCGGACTCATCACGTGGGAGGTGGACCCCGTCTACACGCTGACCAAGCACGCCGTGGTCGGCCTGGTTCGCGCTCTCGCACCGTCTCTCGCCCAGCGCGGCATCAGGCTCAACGCGATCTGCCCCGCCGCGGTCGCAACGAAGATCTTCGGCCCCGAGGCCGAGGACTTCGTCAGGGAGGCCCGCCTTCGCCTCATGCCGCCCTCCCAGATCGCGGATGCCGTCGTCCTGGCGGCGGCAAGCTGCGAGACCGGCCAGTGTTGGGTCTGCTACGACGGCAAGGACCCGAAGCTCTACGTGCCGGCGCCGCTTCCGGGGCTGGACGACTAGCCGCCGTCTGACGCTACTCCTCTGTCTCGCCGCCGGCTCCCGCCGGGAACAGCACGCTGGCGGCGCCCGGGAAGCGGGCGCCCAGTTCCCGCATGATCTGTCGGGCTTCCTCCTCGGTCACCCTGCACAGGTCCGATGCCCAGAACCCGGTGACCGCGGCGTAGCCGAAGCCGGCGCGCCGGATGTCGGCGACACCCTGGCGGAACGCCTCCTCGTCCCAGTCCTGGCGCGCCCCGTCGAGCATCCGCGTCGACCCGAGCGCATGGTCGAGTGCGTCCTGGGGCATCTCGCCGGGAACGCCCACGTACATCCTGAACATCGCGGCGTAGACCACGCCGCGGACGTAGGAGACCTTCCACGTCCACTCCTCCGAAGGCGGTGAAACCTCGAAGTCCGGACGCGCGTGCAGCATCCAGTTCTCGATGAACGGCGGAATGAGGGAGACGTCGGGAGCGCTCTCAGGAAGGCTCCACTGATTCGAGGCAACCATCACGGAGAGGTCCAGATTCGGCCATCCCCAGCCGTCGGTACGCCAACCGAACATGTGGCCGCCAGCGTGACTGAAGGACATGGTCGGCTGACCATGGTCGCGCAGCAGCCAGACCAGACCCAGATCGAGGCCCGGTCCGAGCTCGCCGTGCTGGGGAGTCAGCATCTGCTCGACGGTTTCGGCCTCGAGGACCTGGTAGTCGTTGTAACGCCCGCCCGCGAGCATGGCCATGAGCAGGCGCAGGTGGTCGGCTGGCTTCGCCAGCACGCCGCCGGCGGGATAGTGGCCGAAGTAGAGCGGGATCGTGGGGATCAGGGCCCCGCCCATCCGTGCATAGCCGGTGCTCATCCGCTCCCAGATCTCGGGGCGCACGTAGTCCCGGTGCTGCGCGGGCGGATACTGGGACGACTCCATGCCCAGTGGATCCATGACGTGCTTCTGGACGTAGTCCGCAAACGAAAGCCCTTCCGGATTGACCGTCTCCACGATCAGGCCGAGCGTGGCCAGACCCGGGTTCGAGTAGTTGTAGCGATCGCCGACCCGCGCGACCCAGAACGGGGTCACGCCGCCCCCGACGGGGCTCATATCGGAGTCGAAGCTCTCCTGGAGTGCCTGAGCGAGCGGCATCGGCTTGTCCCAGACGCCCCTGGCGCCACCGCTGGAGATCCCCGAGCGATGGGTCAGCAGGTCGTGCACGGTGATGTCGCGCTCACCCAGCGGGTTGGACACCTCGAAGGGCAGGTGCTCATTGATCGCATCGTCGAGCGACAGGATCCCGCTATCCGCAAGCTGCATGACGGCAGTGGCGGTGTACGTCTTGCCCAGGGAGCCGGAGTGGTAGACGGTCTCCGGGGTCATCGGCTTCTCGCCTGCGGCATCCGCGTAGCCGAAACCGGCCTCCCAGATGAGCCTCCCCTTGTAGCCCAGGGCGAGATTGAGCCCGGGGGTGCCCTGGGCTCGCACGACGTGCGGCACGAAGTCGCGCAGGGCGTCGATCAACTGCAACTCGAAGGGGCGTTCCGTGTGCACCGTCTCGGTGATCGGGACCGGCCGCTCGGCCTGGGCCTCCGCGGCCACCGTCAGAATCGAGCTCAGGAGGATCGACGCCAGGAAGACCTCACGGACGCGCGTGCCGGCGACGATCCGGATGGAGCGGTGAACGTCCATTCTCAGGCTCCTTCCCCGGCAGGGAGGATTCGGATGCCGCGATGGCCGGCAACGTCGACGTAGCCCGCCCTGTCCACCCGGCCGTTCAGGTTCTGGCTCGTACAACCGTGATCGACGTAGTCCACGACCTCCCGGCCCTCCGGTGTCTCCGGATCGACCGCGCGCACGGCGCCTTCCGGATTCAGCCGGCAGGGCACGAAGCCGAACTCGGAAGGGACGCTCGCGGCGAGCTTGACGTAGCCCAGAGCGGTCATCCGTGCCTCGGGATGAAGCGGCATCAGCGGCCATCCCCGGCGCGGCGCCACGCCGTAGTAGTCCGCGTCGTCGTCGAGGACCGGCATGGCGGCGACCATCTCCTCCGGCCAGCGGTCCAACCGGACGTCGAAGACGAAGTGGCCGAGTCCGTAGAACACCGGCCGGTCGCGGTACCACTCCATGCCGCGCAGGACGTGCTGGTGATGGCCGACGACGACGTCGACGCCCAGGTCGATGCACAGGCGGGCGGTGCGCAGCTCGTGGTCGGTCAGGTGGTGAGCTTTGAAGTGGTCGCCCCAGTGGAAGCTGGCGACGACCAGATCCGCCTGCTCCTTCGCGGCCGCGATGTCGGCCGCGAGGTTGTCGTGGTCCGCCTTGTCGGGCACGGTCGATACCCGCGGGTCGGCGCCCGGCGTGTAGGCGTCGTCGATCAGGTCCTGGTAGAAGTTGTGAGCCCTGAGCGGCGCCAGTCCGGCAAGGCTGCCCCGCGCCTCGTAGCCGCGGGGGAAGACCGAGGCGTAGGCGACGTAGGCGACCTTCACGCCGCCGGCCTCGAGGATCGCGGGAGCGCGGGCCTCCTCGAGGCTGCCGCCGGCGCCGCAGGTACTGATCCCCTGCTCGTGCAGGCGCTGCCGGTTCTCGAGCATCGCCTCGCGCCCCCCGTCGAGGATGTGGTTGTTGGCCAGCGACAGCACGTCGAAGCCGACCCGGCTCAGAACGTCGAGATTGCGCGCCGGCGGCACAAGGGCCAACCCGGCGCTGGGCACCGATCGGGGATTGTCGGAGTACGGCCCCTCCAGGTTGCCGAACAG
>JAPVWO010000220.1 GCA_027493375.1 Candidatus Multivorans thiocomprendens
AACTCCGAAACCGCGCGCCGCACGCGCTCGACGGCGGCGGTGAAGGACGCGGCGCCGGGGCCGAACGAGGAAGAACTCGTGGCCGTCACCTTGGCGAGCAGGGGGTCGAACTGGGGCGGCGGCGAGTAGCCGACATAGCCGCAGCCGTCGACTCGCACGCCGGGGCCGGCGGGTTCCTTGTACGCGCTCAGCGTTCCGGCGCCGCGGGCAACCACCCGGGCCTGGACGGCGAAACACCGCGGTTCTCCGACCGCCGCTTGGTCGCTGAGACCGAGGGAATCGAGGCTGGCGCCGGCGGCGAGCTGGAACTGCGCCTCCACGAGGTCGAAGCCCGTGACCTGCTCGGTCACCGTGTGCTCGACCTGGATGCGGGCGTTGCACTCGATGAAGAAGTGCTCGCCGGTCTCGGGGACGACGAGGAACTCGACCGTGCCGGCGTTGACGTAGCCGGAGGCCTCGATCAGCTTGACCGCGTCGGCGAGGAGACGGGTGCGCAGATCGCCGTCCAGGCCGGGCGCGGGGGCCGTCTCGATCACCTTCTGGTTGCGCAACTGCACGGAACAGTCCCGCTCGTGCAAGTGAACGACGTTGCCGTCCGCGTCGGCCAGGACCTGGACCTCGATGTGCCGCGGCCGCTCGATCAGCTTCTCCACGAACAGCGAGCCGTCACCGAACGCGGCCTCGGCCTCGCTTCGGCAGCGCTCGAACGCCTCGGCCATCGCGTCCCTGGATCGCACCGAGCGCATACCGCGGCCGCCTCCTCCGGCTGCCGCCTTGAGCATCACGGGATAGCCGAGCAGACCCCCGAGTTCCCGTGCTTCGTCCGCCGACGTGACCGGTCCGTCGCTGCCCGGAACGACCGGGATATCGAGGGAAGCCGCGAGCTGGCGCGCCCGCACCTTGTCGCCGAACAGGGAGAGAACGGCCGGCGGCGGGCCGACGAAGACGAGGCCGGCCGCCGCGCAGCGCTCGGCGAAGTCCGCGTTCTCGGCCAGGAATCCGTAGCCGGGGTGGACGCAGTCGCAGCCGCTGCCCAGAGCGGCGGCGACGAGGTCCTCGGCGTCGAGATAGGCGGCGACGGGATCGTCGGCCGCGCCGTTGCCGATCTCCAGCGCCACCGTCGTCAGCCGAGTGTGGAGCGACAGGGAGTCGGCGGCCGGGTAGACGCCGACCGACTCGATGCCCAGAGCCTCCGCCGCCTTGGCGATGCGGATGGCGATCTCGCCGCGGTTGCTGATCAGGACCCGCTGGAATCCGGATGTTCTGCCGAGGTTGGCCATGTGAGCTGGTCTCCTGGCATGCGAGCCGATGCCGGTGGTGGGAGGGAGGAGGATACAGGCGGCGGCGCTACAATCCGCCGCTCTTCCCGGACCGCTCCGGTCCGTTCGATGGATCCGATGGCCTTCACTTTCCGCACTGCCACGGACGCTGACGCCGCGGGGCTCGTCGCGCTCGTCAACGACGCCTTCGAGATCGAGGCGGACACCCTGACCGGCGACCGGATCGCGCTCCCGGACGTAATGGAGCGCCTCGAGCGTGGCTCGTTCCTCGTGTGCGACGCGGAGTCGGGCGGCATCGCGGGCTGCGTCTATGTCGAGCTGCGCGGCGAGACCGGCTACCTCGGTCTGGTGTCCGTCGCAACGGCACGGCAGAGCTCGGGGCTCGGCCGCGACCTGATGGCCGCGGCCGAGGGCTGGTTGCACGAAGCGGGCTGCAGCGTCTGCCAGCTCTGGGTGCTCAGCAGCCGGCCGGAGCTGTTGGCCTGGTACGGCCGGCGGGGATACCGGGTGGTCCGGAAGGAACCCTTCGAGGCGGTCAACCCACCGCCGACGAGAAAGCCGCTTCGCCCGGTCCACTTCGAGATCATGGAGCGCGATCTGACGCCCCTGGATGCGGCTAAGGCTCGCTGAGCGCGTCGTAGAGATCGAACAACTGGCGCCGGAACCGCCGTTCCTGGATCTGGTCCTCGACCAGCCGCCTGAAGTCGTCCCTCGAGGGCACGTAGCGGCCCATCTGCGATACCAGTGAGAACTTCTCGGTGTCCGCGAAGCGGGCGTCGAGTTCGAGCAGGGCGTCGTAGTAGTCGAAGTCGTTCTTGATGAGGTCGGTCTCCCCGGCTTCGGCCATGACCAGGGCGACCCGGTGGTAGGGCGCCGCGAGCGACCGCGTCGATCCGGGAGTCTCGTGGGCAACGATCTTCACTTCGTCGCCGACGGCGAAGCGGTCGCGCAGTTCTCGGGCGGTGAGCGGCCGCTTCGCGCAGTTCCCGTCCGTCGTCTCGACGGTCACCGCGTAGCGCGAGCGGGGCCGGGGCAGGTGAACGGCTTCTTCGACCTGGACTTCTAGCTGGAAGGCGCCGCCGTCTTCCAGGGGCAGCGCGGCCGCCTCGGTCACGAAACCGCGGAAGACGTAGATGTCCTGGGGGAAGAGGCCGTGGAGTTCGGGGCCTGGGCAGGCCTGGGCCGTTGCGGCGCTCGCAGTCAGGGCCGCGCACAACGTGAGAGCGCCGATCACGCTTCTCCTCACGCCGGTTCAGCCGCCTTGGCCGCCGCGTCCACCGTCAGTTCGCGGGTGCCGGCGGAGGTGCCGAGCGGAGACTCGCCGCTGCCGATCCTGGCGATCGCCTGGCGGAGGCCGGCCGCGAGCCAGGCGAGGGCGATCGAGGCCGAGATGACGGTGCCGATCAGGGACGAGTACCAGACCCACTGGACCGGTCCGCGCAGCCAGAAGGTCGCCGCCCAGGCCAGCGGAGCGCTGATCAGGATGACCCGCAGCAGGGACAGCCAGAGTTCCGGGGAGCCGCGGCCCAGTCCCTGCAGGCTGCGGCCGGTAAGGATCGAGACGCCGATGAAGGGATAGGCGAAGACGACCACCCGCAGGTAGTCGACGCCCAGGTCGCGGATGCCGGGGCTGTCGGTGAAGAAGGCGACGAGACCGGGAGCGAGTACGTAGAACGCCGCGGCGATCGCGATGCTGAGCAGGATCGTCCGCACCATCGCGTAGCGCACGATCTCCCGCAACAGATCGCCGCGCCGCGCGCCGTAGAACATGCCGACCAGCGTCACCAGGCCGGAGGCGACCGCGACCTGGGGCAGGATGACGACGTGGTCGAGGCGGCTGCCGATCTGAAGCGCCGCCACCGCGTCCGGCGTGTGCTCGACCAGGATGCGGTTGAGTACGCCGCCGCCGAGCGACATGACCAGGAACGACAGGGAGGCGGGCAGGCCGATGACGCAGATGCCGCGAATGATCGCGCTGTCGTAGCGGAAGTTCCCGAGGTCGAAGCGGACGTAGGAGAGCTTGGCCACGAACAGCAGGTAGACGAAGGTCACGGCGGCCGCCGCCTGGCTGACGATCGTCGCCAGGGCGGCGCCGGCGACGCCCATGCCGAAGGTGAAGATGAACAGCGGGTCGAGGGCGATGTTCAGCACGGTGGCGGCGCCCTGGACCATGACCGGCGTCTTCACGTTGCCTTCGCCCGAGAGGATCGACCGGAAGAAGACGGCCAGGATCATGAAGGGATAGCCGCAGGCCAGTACGCGGAAGTAGCTCCAGGCCTGGGGCACGAGTTCGGCCGGCACGCCGAGCGCGTGGAGCAGGGGAATGCCGAAGACGAGGGCGGAACCCGTCGTTACCGCGGCGACCAGGGCGCCGATCAGGACCGAGTGCTCGGCGGCCCGGTCGGCGCGCACGCGGTCGCGGGCGCCGATCGCCTGCGCGATCACCGCCGTGATGCCGGTGCCCAGGCCGAAGGTCACGCCCATCGCCAGAAACACGAGCGGCATGTTGAAGGCGAGGGCGGTCAGCGCCTCCGGGCTCACCCGGCCGACGAAGAACATGTCGACGATCATGTAGAGCGTCTGGATCGACATGCCGATCAGGATCGGCATCGCCAGCAGCCACAGCGCCCGCCGCGGATTCTCGACGAAGCGGTCGAGGCGGTCGGCTCCCGGTCGTTCCTGCATCGGCGGAGGTTATCCCGGGCTTTCGGGCCATGAGCGGCTCGCGGATCGGGGGGCTTCTTGCTGTATAGTCTGCGGCCAACTGCACCCCAAGCCACGCCAAGAAGGCACAGGAGGTCCCATGTCCCGACCCGCTCAGTCCACTCTGGTCGCGTTGACCAGCGTCGCGGTCCTCGCGCTCCTCGCGTCCGCGACCCTCGCGGCCGCCCCGAACGCGAACAACCTCGACGTGCCGCTCACCGTCTACACGGGTTCGGTCGTCGGCAACGACGGCGAGCCGATTCGCGGCGCCACCGTGTCGCTGTTCTCGACCGACGAACAGCGCAGCATCTCCGTCTACAGCCAGCCGGACGGCACGTACAAGCTGCCCGCCGTTCCCTCTGGCAAGTACAAGCTCCGTGTCCGCCTGACCGGCTGGCTCGACGAGTGGAAGGACCTCAAGGAAACGACCGAGCCGACACCGATTCAGGTCCGCCTGCGCCAGGCCGAGGGTTGGGCCCTGCAGTCGCAGCGCCCGGCGCACGACCTGATGAACATGCTGGAGTGGGAGGACGAGGCAGACGCGCTGAACTTCAAGATGATGTGCGCCTACTGCCATCAGGTCGGCACCGTCGGCTTCCGCTCCCCCGAGGAGCCGGTCGACTGGGAAGTCATGCTGACCCGGATGGACGGCTTCCAGGGCCTGTACAAGCACACCCAGGACGTCCTGGTCAACAAGATCGTGGACGTCTACGGCCGCGACGCGGAAGAGAACTGGACGAACTTCGATCCGCCTGAGGCGCCGTCCGGCGAGTCGCTCAAGGGCGAGGTCCGCGAGTGGCTGATGGGCGACCAGGCCGGGGCCGTGATCCACGACCTCGAGCTCGGCGACGACGGTCTCGTCTACACCGTCGACATGGCCCAGGACGTGATCGAAACCCTCGACCCGGCGACCGGCGAGCGGGCCTTCTACACAGTTCCCGGCGGCAAGGACTACCTCTCGCCGTCCAGTCCGACCACCGGCATCCACTCGATCGAGAAGGCCGAGGACGGCAACATGTGGGTCACCCTCGCCTACTCGGGCCAGATGGGTGAGTTCGACGTCGAGACGAAGGAATGGCGGCTGGGTTCCGGCCGCACCGCTCCGCGGCCGCGCGGCGGCTACCCGCACACTCTGCGCTTCGCGCCGGACGGGATCCTCTGGTGGACCGACGCGGGCAGCCCGAACGGCGTCGGCGTCATGTCGCTAGACCCGGAGACCTGGGACGGCGAGCGATGGGAAGTCACCGAGTACAAGCTGCCGACCAAGGATCAGGTCCGCGGCGGCGGCGCCCGCGGCGAGTCCCGCGGCGTGACCCCGTACGGCATCGACGTGGCGCCGAACGGCCATGTCTTCTACAGCAAGCTGAACGGCCAGCGCGTCGGCCGGATTCGTCCGCAGCTCGACGACGGCGATCCGGAGCGGATCGTCGAGTGGCGGCCGCCGGTCCATGGCCCGCGCCGCCTGCACGTGGCCCCCGACGGCATCGTCTGGGTGCCGGGCTGGGCTTCGGGCGATGTCGCGTCGTTCAACGAGGAGACGGAAGAGTGGAAGGTCTACGACCTGCCGCACGGCCCGAACTCGTTGCCCTACGCGCTGAACATCAACCCGACCAACGGCGAGGTCTGGATCACGGGCACCGGCACCGACTCGATGCTGCGCTTCGATCCGGAGACGGAGAAGTTCGTCGAGTACCGGATGCCGATGATGGTCACCTACACCCGCGAGATCGAGTTCGACGAGCAGGGCAACGCCTGGACGACGAACTCGAACGCTCCGTCCCGTCACGCCGAGCACCGCCAGGGCTCGGTGCTGATGATCTCGTCGGGCGGCGGCGAGTAGGCGGCTCGCCCAGACACAGTTCGACGGCCGGTCCTTCGGGGCCGGCCGTCTTGCGTTTGGCGCCCTCCTTCTTGTGTAAACTAGTTGAGTGAACTGGTTGAATGAATCGGGAGAGACTCTGAGCGTCGGCGCGTTCGAGGCGAAGACCCACCTCTCAGCCCTGCTCGACAAGGTTTCGCAGGGCAAGGAAGTGGTCATCACGCGCAGGGGCCAACCTGTGGCGCGGCTGATTCCCGCGCGTCAGGCGAAGCGAAGCGAGACGGAGAGCGTGATCGCGGAACTCCGCCGGCGACGGGCGGGTCTGACGTTGGGCGGTTTGAGTTGGAAGGACCTTCGCGACGAAGGCCGCCGATGAGCTTCGTTCTCGACTGTTCAGTGACGGTAGCCTGGCTGTTCGAGGACGAGGCGACACCGGCGATTGATGCGCTGCAGGACCAGTTGACGGAGGAAGTGGCGCTCGTTCCGGGACACTGGCGCCTGGAGGTCGGTAACGTTCTGGCACAGGCAGAACGACGGAAACGGCTCACGTCGGCCCAGACCTCGGCGCATCTTGAACTCCTGGACCGCTTGCCGGTCGCAACCGACAACGAGACGGACAGTCGAGCGTTCCGTGAGATCCTCTCGGTCGCCCGGACCGAGCGTCTGACCACTTATGATGCGGCCTACTTGGAGCTGGCCGCCCGGCGCGGCGTTCCCCTGGCTACGCTGGACCGCGCGCTTGCGCGGGCGGCGCGAAGGGTGGGTGTAGCGACGCTGCCCGCCTGAGGTCATCAGGCTCGAAGGCGCTCTCGAGGGGTGGGCGTCGGGTGCTACCGTAGCTGTCGTGACTCGGGAGAACACCGGAGCGCTTTCGGAGCGCCATGATCGGAGATTCACGCTACGCGTGACGGAGAAGGCGCTTCCTAGGCTGGCCTTATGGCGTCTGGCCCGGCAGAGGTCACGCGAGATGTCGCCGGCCAAGCAGAGGGCGATGGTCGTTCTCATGCTCTTCGGGACGGCCGTGTGGACCGTGAACTCGGCGATGTCGCTAGGTGACTGGCGCCCGCCGTTCCTTGGCTTGGTCGCCGTCGGCATCCTGTTCGTCGGCGCCGCGGTTCTGGCCCGTGTGAACCGGCAACCTGAACAGCAGCGATCGAGCGGCCTCGCGGCGTGGCTCGACGGTTGCCCGGGATGGTTCCAGGGAGCCGTTCTTGGCCTGATCGCCGTGGCCCTGGCGACCGCTCTCTACCGGTTTCTCGGGACCCTTGATGAAACGGCAGCAGCCGCGCGTGGCTGGGGCTTTGACCCGTTGTTCGTCTTCCTGTTCGGTGGCATTACCCTCGTGTTTCTGCTTCAGATGCGGCGGTTGGGCCCAGAAGACGTACCGTGACGGGGTTGGGGGGAGCGGCGGGTCGAGGGCGCGCGGATCCGAGCATGCGATGGTGCGCGTTCTGGCTCTTCACGGCCTGCTATGGCTCGTCGGTTGCTCTCGCTGTTAGGGGATCGACCGAGCCCCGTTTGGCTGCCTATCTTCCGCTCGCAGTACTGACGCTTGTGGTCGCCGGCGTAGCGGCCATGGCTTGGAGCGCGCGCCGCGCGCTTCTTCAAAAGCCCTCGGGACTGCTGGCCTGGCTCGATTCGATCCCTGACTGGCAAGTGCGGTGCTTGCACTTGACTGGTTTGGTCGTTCTGGTCGGCTCGTTGGTTGCTGCCTGGCCCGGGGGAACGGGGATGACGCAGCTTGAGGCGACCGGGATGCTCGTCGGCGGAGGCCTCCTGATACTGGCCGTGTGGTGTGGACCACGGCCACTCCGGTTTCGTCGGCGTCGCTGAGCTTCGGACGGCGGCTCCCAGCCGGGCGCGGTTGCCTTACGTTTGGTCGTTTCGGTGGTTGATAGCCTGCGCGCGTCCGACGAGCAGCGGCCGAATACGGGGCCGCTGCGACGAGGCGAATCAAACGATGCAGGTCGTTCGACAGCCGAAAGCCGAGATTACTCGCGGAAGTGCGCCACCCGACTTGAGGTGGGTCATGTTCTGGTTGTTCTGGACCTACTACGTTCTCGCGGGACTTGAGGTGACATTGGCGCTTCGACGGTCGAGCGAGGGGTTGGGACTGTCGATAGCGACTTTCTCGGCACTGACCTTTCTCGCAGGCGTACTCGCGACGGCTGGCTTGAGTGCGCGGACCGAAGGCGTCGGGCTCCTGGTCTGGGTGGAGCGGTTTCCCGACAAGCTGATTCAGTCGGCACAGTTGACCGGTTTGGCTCTGGTCCTCTTGGCCGTTTACTCAGGCACTCCCTGGGGGGCGGGCTTAGAGGTGTTGCACGAGTCGGCCTTCATGTTGGGATTCGCCCTGGCGGCTCTTGCGATCTTCTGCAACGTCAGACCTCTCTTCGGGCGTCGCTGGACCTGGAAGATCGGCGCCAGGAAGAGCGGAGATCCCGCGGGCGATTCGAAGTGAAGGACGCGCCCGCTTGGAGGGGAGAGAACCTGAGCTCTGGCGTGCGGTGGGGCTTGTTCTGGCTGTGCAGCGTCTGCGCCGCGCTTATGGCGGCCATCTCTTGGGAGTCCGACGAACGGCGGTGGCTTGCTCTCGCCATTGCCGTCGTGCTGGGCGCCTACCTCGGCGTGTTGGCGGCGGCCCGGTGGACTGAAGGCGAGGCGCTTTCGCGATCAAGGACCCTGATGGAACGGTTCCAGGCGGCGCCTGATTGGGTAGTCCGGCTGGCTGCACTGACTGGTGCAGCCGCCCTGCTCACGGCGTCGTTTCTCCCATGGGGACGGCAGGAGATCTTCGCTCCGGCCGCAGTCGTGGGTTGGTCCTTGATCGGCCTGATCTGGCTGGCGCGCCCCCGGCCCTTCAGCTTCCGCCGTCGCTAGCTCGGACAGGCCGGAACGACCGCGAGAGGCGACTCCTGGACTGGTTGGATGGGAGCCGGAGATAGCAGAACGACTCGGAAGTGCGCCAGTCGGCCGCTGACACAGGGGCCAACGTGGATCAGGCTGTGGTGCGTCGCCGTGTGGGGTCTGCTTTGCGTCGAGTTCATTTGGGTGGTTGTCAGATCGATGTCGTGAAAAGGCTGGGCTGGCGTAGATCCCTAGACCGAAGTTCTGAGGCCTTTTGAGCCCCCGGGTGGTCGGAGCGCGTTGTGGCGCTTGGGTTTTCTCGCTTTGGAGGTGCTTATCGGCTTGTCTT
>JAPVWO010000221.1 GCA_027493375.1 Candidatus Multivorans thiocomprendens
CACCGCGTCGCTCGCGAGCACGCAGACCCACAGCCTCACGTGGACCGCGGCGTCCTCCACCATCTCGATCACGGGCTACCAGATGCAGACGCGGAACTCTTCCCGGCACGGGTGGCGGTTCACGTCCGCTGGAAGTCCGAGTCCTTCGAGCAGCTTCGGCCCGTCAGTCCGGTCATGGCGAGTCACGACGCCTCCGGGCATGCATCGGCAGTATCGCGTTCGCGGCCGTAACGCGAGCGGGTACGGATCGTGGTCGAACGTCGTCTCGCTGACCTCCGCCGGCGGTTCAGGTTCTGACGGACTGCGCGGCGCCGCGGACAGTGACGACGGCGACGACAACGGCGATGGCCGCAACGACGGCTGCAGCGACCCGAGCGATCCGGCCGTGGACGGCACCCTGCCACGGTGTTAGCAACCTGGACGGGCGCGATCTTCGAGCTCTTCGTCGCGGCGGAGTTGATGCCTTCCTGGCTACGGGCCGCGACTTTCACTGTCTTCAGCCGGAACGGCGGCCGACACGAGATCGATGTCCTCGTCAACGCCTGTGGATCGGTTGATACCGGTCGGGGTCAGGTCGGGTCGCACCGTGGCCGCGGACGCCGTCTCGGTCGTCGAGTGGTGGGCGTCGATTCGGTCGAACCCGAGCTCCGTGGCGGGGCGCTTGTTCACGGCGGCAGGGAGAATCTCGAACTGAAGGGCTTCGGGGTCTGCCGTGGTTTCTGACTTGGAGCGTCCATTCTCGGAACCGGTGCGCCGGTGGTTCGACGACTCGTTCCCCGGGCCCACCCGGGTGCAGGAACTGGGTTGGCCGGTGCTGACCCGCGGCGGCAACGCGCTGCTGGTGGCGCCCACCGGCAGCGGCAAGACGCTCGCGGCGTTCCTCTGGGCCATCGACCGGTTGAGCCTGGGCGACGAGCCTTCCGGGCCGGGAGTTCGCGTCGTCTACGTGTCGCCGCTCAAGGCCCTCGCATACGACATCGAACGCAACCTGCAGGCGCCCCTGGAGGGCGTCGTCGGGGAGGCCCGCAAGCTCGGCACACCCGTTCGGCCGGTCAGCGTCGACGTGCGCACCGGGGACACGCCGGCCAGCGACCGGCGTCGCCAGCTACGCAAGCCCGGCGAGATCCTCGTGACGACGCCCGAGTCGCTGTTCCTGGTCCTGGGCTCTCAGGCGGCGGCCAACCTGCGCACGGTCGAAACGGTGATCGTCGACGAGGTTCATGCGATGGCCGCAACCAAGCGCGGCGCACACCTGGCGCTGTCGCTCGAGCGGCTCGCGGAGTTGGCGGACGGCCGGGATCCGCAGCGGATCGGCCTCTCGGCGACGGTACGGCCAATGGACCTGACCGCCGGGTTTCTCGGCGGCGACCGGCCGGTCGAGGTCGTCGACGCCTCCGAGCCGCCGAACGTCGATCTCCAGGTCGTGGTTCCGGTGCCGGACATGGAGGCGCCGCCGCCGGCGCCTGAGTCCCTTTCCTCCGGCGAAGGATGGCCGCGGGGCTTTGAGACCTCGGGCCTGTGGCCGTCCGTCTTCCCGCGCATCCTGGAGGCGGTCCGGCGCCATCGCTCGACGATCGTCTTCGTCAACAGCCGCTCTCTCTGCGAACGGCTGGCGCAGCGGCTGAACGAACTGGACGATCGGACCCGGGCGGCCGACACCGACGAAGAAACGGATGACCGCGAGCCGCTGGCGCGCGCCCACCACGGCAGCATCTCCCACGAGCGGCGGCGGGAGATCGAGGGTGCGCTCAAGGCGGGCCGCCTGCGCTGCATCGTGGCCACCAGCTCCCTCGAACTGGGGATCGACATGGGCAGCGTCGACCTGGTGCTCCTGGTCGAGGCGCCGGGTTCGACGGCCAGCGGACTGCAGCGGGTCGGCCGTTCCGGGCACGCGGTCGGCGAACGGAGCCGCGGTCTGATCTTCCCCAAGTTCCGGGGCGATCTCCTGGAATGCACGGTGACCGCGATCCAGATGCAGCGCGGCGCGATCGAGTCGATGAGGCTGCCGGAGAACCCGCTCGACGTGCTGGCGCAGCAGATCGTCGCGATGTGCTGCGGCCGGGAGTGGACCGTCGACGGGATCCTGGCCCTGGCCCGGCGCGCCCGGCCGTACCGCGGCCTGAGCCGCAACCTGCTTACCGCGGTGCTGGACATGCTGGTCGGTCGCTTTCCCTCGGAGGAGTTCGCCGACCTGCGGCCCCGGTTGTCGTGGGACCGCGGCCGCGACGTGCTGACCGCCCGGCGCGGCGCCGACTTCCTGGTGCGCATGAACGCCGGCACGATTCCGGATCGCGGCCTGTTCACGGTTCATCTGGGGCCCGAGGGTCCGCGGGTGGGCGAACTCGACGAGGAGATGGTCTACGAGTCGCGCGCCGGCGACACCTTCCTGCTCGGGGCCTCCGCCTGGCGGGTGACCGAGATCACCCGCGACCGGGTCATCGTCCGGCCGGCGCCTGGCGAGCCGGGGCGGATGCCCTTCTGGCACGGCGATGGCCCCGGCCGGCCACTGGAGCTGGGTCGGGCCCTCGGCGCCTTCGTGCGCGAACTCGGCCGGAGGCAGGGCGCCGCCGCCAGACGCTGGCTTGCAGACGAAGCGCCGCTCGACCCGCATGCCGTCTCGAACCTCTGCGCCTACGTCGAGGAGCAGCGCGACCGCACCGGCGCGCTGCCGACCGACCGCGCGGTGACGATCGAGCGATTCCGGGACGAGGTCGGCGACTGGCGCGTGTGCATCCTGACCCCGTTCGGCGCCCGCATCCACGCGCCGTGGGCGATGGCGCTGGAACGCCGGATCGGCCGGCGCTACGGCTTCGAGGTCCAGACCCTGTGTACCGACGACGGACTGGCGCTTCGCTTCGCCGACACCGACGAGTTGCCGGCCGCGCGGGAGTTCCTGCTCGATCCCGACGAGGTGGAGGACCTGGTCGTCGAGCAGGTCGCCTCCTCGCCGATGTTCGCGAGCCGGTTTCGCGAGAACGCTGCCCGGGCACTGCTCCTGCCGCGCAACCGGCCTGGCAAGCGGACGCCACTCTGGCAACAGCGCCAGCGCTCGAAGAACCTCCTCTCGGTCGTCCGCAGGTACCCCGACTTCCCGATCCTGCTCGAGACCTACCGCGAGTGCCTGAGCGATCTCTTTGATCTGTCCGGCCTGGTCGAGCTCATGGCGGAGGTCGCGGAAGGGAACGTCCGGGTCGATGACGTGGAGACCCCGGCGCCGTCTCCGTTCGCCCGCTCCCTCGTCTTCTCCTACGAAGAGCGCTTCCTCTACGACCAGGACGCGCCCGCGGCCGAGCGCCGGGCGCAGGCGCTGACTCTCGACCGGGAGCTCCTGCGGGAGCTGCTCGGCACGGCCAGTTTGCGGGAGCTGCTCGACCCGGACGTGATCCGGGCCGTCGAAGAGGAGTTCCAGGGGCTTTCGCTGGATCGCCGCGCCCGGCACGAGGACGACCTCTACGACCTGCTGCGACGAACCGGCGGTCTGACCCGGGACGAGATCGAGGCCCGGGCGCCCGGCGACGGCGACGAGTGGTTGAAGCTCCTGGAAGTCCAGAAGAGAGCGATTGCCGTTCGCGCTCCCTGCAGACCGGTTTCCGGAGACAGGGACGTTCCGTCCGCCAGTGGTCGATCCGGGGACGCGAGCGCTTCGCTCGACCCCGGGCGTGGCCCGGTTCGGCTGATCTGGGTGACGGTCGAGGATGCCGCGCTGTATCGGGACGCGCTGAACGCGGAGCTGCCCGAGGGAGTGCCTCCGGACCTGCTGGCTTCGCGGCCCGCGCCCTTCGAGAGCCTGGTTCGACGCTACGCCCACAGCCGGGGTCCGTTCACGGCCGCCGATGCGGCGGCCCGCTTCGGCCTGTCCGAGGGGGCGATGGAGCCCCTGCTGACCCGCCTGGAAGAGGCCGGCCGGCTCAGCCGGGGCAAGTTCCGCAGGGAAGGCGGCGTGGTCGAGTGGTGCGACCGGGAAGTGCTTCGCCGGATCAAGCGCCGGACGCTTGCCAGGTTGCGCCGCGAGGCCGAGCCGGTCGACGGCGCGGCTCTGGCGCGGTTCCTGACACGCTGGCAGGGCGTCGATACGGCGGCAGTGGTCCCGACTCGCCCGGCGACGCGGGACCGCGGGCGGTCCGCGGCACCGGCAGCGTCGGGTGCCCTGGTGCGTCTCCGGGAGGCTGTGGCGCAGCTCGAAGGCGTGCCGCTTTCCTGGCGGACCCTGGGCGGCCACGTACTCCCGGCGCGCGTGCCGGGATTCCGAGTCGAGATGCTCGACCGCCTGGCGGCCGCCGGAGAGATACTGTGGGTGGGCGACGGCAGGCTCGGGTCGAGAGACGGCCGGGTCGCGATCTACCGTCGGGAGCGATTCCAGGTCCTGAGGCGCGGGAGCGCGTCGGTCCAGGCCTCGGACGAAACGCCGGCCGGGACTCCGCACGCGGCGGTTCTCGAGGGGCTGGCGGAGCGCGGCGCCTGCTTCACGTTCGACCTCGTCGGCGGCGTGGTGGGTGACGGCGACTGGGGCGAAACGGAAGTCGAAGCGGCGATCTGGGACCTCGTGTGGGCCGGCCGGATCACGAACGACACCTTCCTGCCGCTCGCCGCTCTCGGTAAACGGCGGCGGTCGACAGCCGGGCGTGCGTCTCGCGGACTTCCCCGTGGTTGGCGTCGCGGGCCGCGGGCCGGGACCGCGCCGGCTGGGATGCGGGCCGGCATGCCGGGCGCCCGCCGGGGCCGGGCCGGCATGCTGGCGGGTGGCCGCTGGTCTCTGGTCGGCGACCTGGCCCTGCCGGCCGGGCGGGTGAGCGACACGGAGTGGGCTCACGCCATGGCGACGCTGCTGCTCGACCGTTACGGCGTGGTCGCGGCCGAAACGGCCCGCAGCGAGAACGTGCCGGGCGGGTTCGAGGCGCTCTACCCCGTGCTGCGCGAGATGGAGGAGGCAGGCCACATCCGCCGCGGCTACTTCGTTCACGGTCTGGCTGGCCGCCAGTTCGCGCTGCCGGTAGCGGTCGAGCGGCTGCGACGGGAGCGGCGGGGAACGGCAAAAGGCGGCCCGATCGGGATCCTGCCCGCCGTCGACCCCGCGAATCCCTGGGGCGCCGTCCTGTCGTGGCCGCAACTCGGAACCGAGATCGATCCGCGAAGACGCGGCCCACGCCGGGTGGCCGGCGCCTGGGTCGTCCTACGCGCCGGCTCTCCCTGCCTCTACCTCGAAGCCGGCGGTCAGGGCATCTGGACCTTCGCCGCTCTCGGCGGCGACCCGGAACCCGGCGAAGCCTGGGCCGCGCTCCGTGACCTCGCCGGCCGCCGCCGGCGACGGACCCTCAGGCTCCGGCGCATCGACGGCCGCCCGGCCCGCGAGTCTCCGTGGACCGCGATCCTTGACGCCTGCGGCTTCGAGAAGGACCTGGACGGCTATCGCGTCAGCCGATTGCTGCCGGCGGTGTAGCCGGGGAAGCCGAACTGCTTGAGAGAGGGTTTCTCGGCCCATGGGAGTTCTCTTGCCGCCATCCGTATCCCACCGTAGCGACCGGATCCGCGTCCGCAACGGGAGCTCGGATGGAACATGCGGGCTACACTCGCGGACCGGAGTTCCGGTCCCCCGGCGCTTCGGGGGGCGCAGACCAACGTGGCCAAGCAGGCGGGACGCGGTAGGACATGGTCGGCTTGGAGGGGCAAGGCATGGCAGGCATGGCGCGAACACGAGTCTGGCTTTTCCTTGTTCTGGTCGGGTCGTTGGCGTGGGGCCAGGACGTACTC
The DNA here is from genome assembly GCA_027493375.1 of Candidatus Multivorans thiocomprendens. GTDB lineage: Bacteria > Acidobacteriota > Thermoanaerobaculia > Multivoradales > Multivoraceae > Multivorans > Multivorans thiocomprendens. The sequence goes on from JAPVWO010000221.1 coordinate 5,749, forward strand.
ACCAACGAAACGATCCTCGCCCTCCCCGAGAGCGGGCGGAGCGAGACGGAGATCGGAGAGACGATCCAGTCTTCGGCAACCCACTTCGACACCTCGGCCGATGCGCTTGCCGCGATCGACGCGGCGGGCGTTCCGCCGGGCGTCATCGTGCAGATGGTTCGCTATGGGTCGCGTGCCCGGGAGGCCCGCGAAGCTCTCGGGGAGTTCGTGCCCCCTGTTCAAACCCGCCGGAGCGCCTTCGAGAACCGCGTTCGGCGAGTCAACGCTACCGGTTACCGCGGCGGCGCCACGCTGTTCGCCATCGTCGACGAGCGGGGTCGAACTGCCGCGGTGCGGGACCTTACCGGGGAACTGCCCGAAGAAGCTCGCGAGATCCTGGTCGATGCGGTCCGCCGAATGCGGTTTCGTCCAGCGACGTTGTCGGGCCGGCCTTCGGCGGCGACGATGTACATCTCGTTGAACTTCACCGGTCCCGAACGGGACCGCTAAAGGTAGACGGCGGCGAAGTCGATCCGCAGCGCCTCGGCCTGGTACATCGGCAGGAAGACGCCGCCATGACGCCGCCGGTCCGCCGATAACCGGCTCGCGTAGTCGTCCACATGGTGGAGAGGAAACCGACTGAAGCCGGGTGGCAGAGGGTGGGAGCGGTTGTCGTCCGGAATGCGGAGCGTGCGCATGAGCGAGATGGACGCCCGGGCATCTTCGTGGACGTCCGGGAAGCTGAACCCGAGTACGTTGTTGTTTCGCAGTTCGCTCACTGGTTCTCCTCGTCGTTACCAGTCGCCGTCACGCACTTCGCGGACGATCCGCAGCAGCGCGTCGTCGGGCGCCTTGCGGAGCTGGCGCAGCAGAGGGTGCTCCAGGGCACCGAACGGCGGGTCCGCAGACCGTCCAGCCGGTCTGCGCGTTCGACCGACCGCACCGCGACGGAAGGACCGTGGTGGCCAGCCTCCCAGCATGTGATGGCGGCCGAGGTCAGCGCATCGGGGAAAGGCTCCGCCGTCGGCGAAAGGAGGTGTAGGGCCAGACCGCCCAGCCCGTCCGCGAGGGCATGACGAAGCACCGAGCCATAGTTCACGTCCAGCCACTCGGCGGCGGTCATGTACGCGCCGTAGTCGCCGGGCCGGGCCAGTTCCAGGCTCTTGAGGAAGAAGTGGATGTGAAGTCCGGCCAGTCTGCTCGCGCGAAGGCCGTGCGTGGCGGCGGCCAGTTCCGGGGCTACGGCGGCAAGTTCCCGTTCGGTCTGGAGAGACTCGGCCGCGTTCGCCGGCTGGCTGGCGGGATGCACCGTCATCGGCCCTCCCCTTCGCCGGGTTTGAACGGCCGATACTCCACCAACGCGGAGCGCCCGATGATGTCGACGATGGTCACCGACAACTCGACCCCGAACGCGTCCGAGAGCCGCAAGGGGCTGCCGAGGCGAAAGCTCACCGGCTGCTGGCGTCCCTGTTCGACGGCGACATTGTCGGCGTACAAGTAGGTCCGGTCGGAGGTGTCTCGTATGGGATTCAGGCGCCCCGTCAGGCCGGGCAGATGACCTGTTGCCTGCGGGAAGATGGCGGAGCCTCCAGCAGGCAGAGGAGCCAGTTCGAGGACGAGGCCGCCTTGCTGTGGGACCCACTCCCGTCGCAGTCCCGCCGCGAACCTCGGCGCCGCGGCGTACACGGTCATCGGCAGGTGCGTGCTGTGCAGATCGAAGGCCACTTCGCCGCCGTCATTCGTCCTGCCCTGCCGGTACGTCTTGTTCGGAAAGAGGGCCAGGACGTCGATTCCCGCAAGGGGTTGTCCCTCGGAGTGGACGGCGATGGTGGCGTTTGCGGGAGTGAAGTCGAGCTTCGCAGCCGGAATGCTCAGGACCAGATTCGAGTCGTCTACCACGCGGTACTTCGGGAACGTCCCGGCCGTCTCCTGCGTTTCGTTGAGGATGATCGCGACGCCGTCTCCACGGCGTTCCATCAGGAACGCGCGATGGGTCGAACCTGGTACGTCGCCGACCGGGATTCTCCCGAACACGGAAGCGATCACTTCGTTGCGCGTGGCCTGACTGGAGCGCATGCTCTCGATCGTCATTCCGTTCGGGAGCTGTCCGGGCGAGTCGATCTCGAGTCGGTCCGCGAACATCGACAGCCTGATGCGTCGAGAGACCATCGAGTAGTCGCGGTGCGCCAGGGCGTTGACCAGGGCCTCGAAGACGGCGGCCGTGCTGTATTGAGGCATGTTCTCGCGCGCCGGGGACTTGCGCGCTGCAACCCGCATGTTCCGGGAAACGAACTTCATGCCGTCGGCGAGTTGGCTCTGGAGCGGACCCTCGATCTCCTGCGCGTCGAGCTGTTCGGAAGCCCGGTCCTTTCCTCGATAGTGCGTAGCCGTGATGACTGCCTGAGGCAACCACTCCTGCGGGCTTCGGGCGCAGAGAAGAACGCCCGCGACCGTGGCTCGCGGTGCGTCGCTCTCGTCGCGGGCGAGCAGGCGCATGTTCGCCAAGCCCCGTGCCGGTTCGGCGGCGCCGGCGACGCTCAGCAGCGGCCCCCATAGCTGCTCGCTGAGCGTCTCGAAGCCCGTGTTGGGAACCGGCTGCCTGTCGAACCAGAGATGGCGGGACTGGGCGCGTCTCTGGGCCAGACGCATTCGCTCGTCGCCGGTCATCAGGCGTTTGGACGAGCCGACCCTGAGATAGCTGCGTCCCTTCCGCTCGTGCAGCGAGTCGCCTCGCGGCACCTCGACGAGCACGAAGGCCTTTCCGTCCAGTTCCCTGTGGTGGACGTCGATGCGAAGGGCGGGCTCGATGCTGTCCGTGCTCGCCTCGACCAGCAGATCGCTGAGCGCCGCCATCCGTTCACGGGACATTCCCGGAACTCGCCCATCGTCCGTAACGCCGCAGAGGAGCCGGCCGCCACTCGCGTTGGCGAACGCGATCATCTCGTTCGCCAACTCGTCTCGCGTGGGCTTGGTTGGGCGGTTGCCCGAGAACTCGACCTGCTTGAACTCCCAGCGGCTGTCCTCGCCCAGGCGTAACTTCTGGCGGATGATCTCGTCGGGTGCTGTCATGGACCGTTTCGTCTCTGCGCGTTCGAGGCTCCTTAGTTTGCCACCGGTCGCTTGGGAAGCCTGCGCGAGAGTTCATCCCGTTCTCGCGCGTTCGGTCAGTCCGGTCGAGGGTAGAGGCTTCGGGCTGACCGCTCTGTCCTGAGCGGCGGATCGTCCTGATGCGCCGGACTTCGAACCGAGTCTATTCGAACGAGGCCCGATCGCCTCAGCCAGTTTCGCCGAACGCCTCGCGCAGCGCGGCGCAGGCCTCGTCGACCGCCTTGCGGCCTCCGTTGAGGATCGGGGAGAGTTGGAAAAAGACGTGGACCTGGCCCTCGTAGTTCGAGAGCGTCGTCTCGACGCCGGCGCCCTGGAGCGTTTCCGCGTAGTCCCTGCCCTCGTCGCGGAGCGGGTCGAACTCGGCGGTGATGACGAGTGCCGGCGGCAGGCCGCCGTGGTCGGACGCCAGGAGCGGCGAGGCGCGGAAATCGGCGCGGTCGGCGTCCGAACGCAGGTAGTGGCCGCGGAACCAGATCATGTGGTCCCGGGTCAGGATGTAGCCGTCCGCGTTCTCTTCGAACGAAGGGCGGCTGAAGTCCATGTCGACGGCGGGGTAGACGAGGAGTTGGAAGGCGAGCCGGGGGCCGCCGTTGTCCCGGGCGAGCAGGCTCATTACGGCGGAGAGGTTGCCGCCGGCGCTGTCGCCGCCGACGGCGATCCGGCCCGGGTCGCCGCCGAGGCTCTCCGCGTTTGCGGCGATCCACTGCAACGCGGCCCAGGAGTCGTCGACCGCGGCCGGGAACCGTGCCTCGGGCGCCAGCCGGTAATCCACGGAGACGACCAGGCACGCGGCGCCGGCGCAGAGTTCGCGGCAGGCGTAGTCGTGGGTGTCGAGGTCGCCGATCACCCAGCCGCCGCCGTGGTGGTAGACGAGGATCGGCGGGGCGTCGCCGGCATCCCTGGGCCGGTAGATGCGGACCGGAACGTCGCCCGCCGGCCCGGGAACGGCGGAGTCCTCGGTGGCCACGTCCGGACCCTGGCCCAGCATCTCGGCGACCGCGAGATAGCCGGCCCGGGCCATCTCCACGGTCTGCTCGGTGATCGGCGGGACCTGGTTCTCGATCGCGGCTTGCGCCTGAGCTTCGAGGAAGGCCTGTACCTGGGGATCGACTGGCATGTACGCGCTCCCTAGTCGTGGGACGAAGCGCGTAGCCTAACTGGCTGCGCCGGCGTCTTCGCCGGCATCCGGCGCGAAGCGCCGGTTTGCTTTAGTCCAGCGGCCTAGGCGTCGACCGCGTCCGCGGCCTCTTCGGCAGCCTCGGCTGCCTTTTCCGCCGCCTCTTCGGCAGCCTCCGTCGCGTCTTCGGCGTGCTCGACCGCCTGCTCGACCGTTTCGCTGACGAGATCGGCGAAGCCGCTCCAGTCGGCTGCTTCGACGCTGGCCGCGATCAGTTCCGCCAGTTCGCCCATCTGCTCGCCGAACGCGCCGACCGCCTCGCCGAACATCTCCCAGTCGGCGTTCTCCATGGCTTCCCCGAGCGAGGTGCCGAAGCGTTCGCCGAACTCTTCCCAGAACTCTTCGAAGCGATCCCAGTCGACCTCGCCGTCAGGACGCTCCATGTCCTCGAACTGTTCGGCCCAGGTGTCCCATTCCTCTTCGTCGAATGCCTGCTCGAAGGATGCGGCGAACTGCTCGCCCCATTCCTCCCAGCGCCTGCCGAACTCTTCCCAATGCTCGCCGTGGGACTCCCAGTCAGCCTCCTCGAAGCTGCGGCCAAATCGTTCGCCCCATTCCTCCCAACGCTGGCCGAGTTCTTCCCAGCGCTCGTCGTGACTCGAATCGGCGTGCTCCTGGGCCGGGAGCGCTGCGGGAACGAGGGCGATCAGGAGGGCGAACGCCAGCGTCGCCCAGCGATGGTGGTGGAGGTTCTTCATGTTCGGTCTCCCTGGCTGTCGGAGGGGCAGGCGGCCTGATGAGCGGGCCGCACTTCTCTTACAACGTCGCGGCGTCGCGCGGGTTTCAGGAGCAGGCGCATCGGAAGTGGGGGCGATTCGGAACAGCGGGCGCTCACGATGGCGTTGCTGTGGTCAACTTGACGTCCGATGGATAGCGTCCCACACATGCCGCGCTCCCGGTTCGTGATCGAGGGAGGCCGACCGATCTCGGGGACGCTGCGCGCGCGGGGCAACAAGAACGCGGCGTTGCCGCTCCTTGCGGCCGCGCTGCTCACCGACGAGGAGGTCACCCTCCGCAACGTGCCCCGGATCCGCGACGTCGAGGCGCAGATGGGGTTGTTGCGCCAGCTCGGCGCCGAAGTGGCGTTCGTCGGCAGCGACACGGTGCGCGTCCGCGCTGCCAGTCTCGGCGACGACGATCCGGATCCGGAGCTCTGCCGGGCGATCCGTGCCTCGATCCTGCTCGCGGGGCCGCTGCTGGCGCGGCGCGGGCGGGTGAACATGCCGGCCCCGGGCGGCGACGTCATCGGCCGGCGGCGGCTCGACACGCATGTGCTCGCGCTGGAGGCACTGGGAGCCGGCATCGCGCTCTGCCCGCGGGGCGGCCTTCAGTGCCGGGTCGAGGGCCCGGGGGAGCGACTGCGCGGGGCCGAGATCTTCCTGGACGAAGCGTCGGTCACGGCGACCGAGAACGCGGTGATGGCGGCTTGCCTGGCGGAGGGCGAGACGAGGATCCTGAACGCGGCGAGCGAGCCTCACGTCCAGGATCTCTGCGGCCTCCTGAAGGCCATGGGGGCGCCGATCGAAGGTGTCGGAACGAACCTGCTTGTCGTCCAGGGTGTGGAGCGGCTGGGCGGAGCGGAGTTCGAGATCGGTCCCGACTACATCGAGGTGGGGTCCCTCATTACGCTGGCGGCGGTGACGGGCGGCGAACTGCGCATCCCGGACGCCCGGCCGCGGGAGCACCGGGCGACCCGCATCGCCTTCGGCCGCCTGGGCATCGACTTCGAGGTGTCCGGCGATGGCGGGGACCTGCTTGTTCCGGGAGGCCAGGAGCTCCGCGTGCGGACCGATCTCCAGGGCGCGATTCCGAAGATCGAGGACGCTACGTGGCCCGGTTTCCCCGCGGATCTCACCTCGATGGCGGTCGTCGGAGCGACCCAGAGTCGCGGTTCGGTGCTGATCCACGAGAAGCTGTTCGAGTCGCGGATGTTCTTCGTCGACCGCCTGGTGGCGATGGGCGCACAGATCGTGCTCTGCGACCCGCACCGGGTCGTCGTCAGCGGGCCGTCGAAGCTCTACGGACGGGACATGGTAAGCCCGGACATCCGTGCCGGCATGGCGATGCTGATCGCCGCCCTCTGCGCCGAGGGTCGCAGCGTGATCGACAACGTGCAGCAGATCGATCGCGGCTACGAGCGGATCGACGAGCGGCTGCGGTCGCTGGGCGCCCACATCGAACGCGTCGCCGATTCACTCGGCTAGGGTTGCCTCATGGCGGGCCTCTACTACGAACAGTTCGAAGTCGGTCAGCTCTTCGACCACGCCCTTAGGCGCACGGTTACCGAGGCGGACAACGTCTTCTTCACCGCGATGACCCACAACCCGGCCGCGCTCCACCTCGACGCCGAGGCGATGAAGAACAGCGAGTTCGGCGAGCGGATCGTCAACAGTTGTTTCACCCTGAGCCTGATGGTCGGCATCTCGGTGGGCGACACGACCCTCGGCACGACGATCGCCAACCTGGGCTGGAACGACGTCGT
>JAPVWO010000222.1 GCA_027493375.1 Candidatus Multivorans thiocomprendens
CACCTTCACTTGATCTATCGCAACGCGAGTACCGTCCTCAACCCGTTCGACCTGTGGGGAGGTCGGAGCGCCATGGAAGACGAGGGGTTCACCTTCAACGACAGCGACCCGACGACTTGCGAGGAGCCAGAATGATCCGCTTTCTGAGTTCGGTGTTCTTGATCGCCGTCGCGGCGCCCGTTGCCGGAGACGAAGTGGCACTGCCGCCCGGCGAGGTTTTCGGGGGCTTCGTCGAAGACGACGGCACCATCGTTCTGCTGAGTAAGGAAAAGCCGGGCGACGACGGGACCGTGTACGACCGGGATTCGACGATTCTCCGGATCGCTCCGGGCGGGAAGATCGAGTCCTTCGAGCTCCCGAACGTCGGCGGAGTTAGCCTCCGGAGGCTGGCCGACGGTCGCCTCTTGCTTGAGGCCAGTCTGCCGCCGCCTACCCCGAAGGACTACTACGGTGTCCGCGTGCACAGGATCATCGAGCTCCGGGCCGGTGGAAGGGTCCGGCAGTTGTGGGAGTGGAGCGAGTATCCGACGGACGGCTCGGGCATCGTCGGAGGATCAGATTGGCTCCCCTTCGAGGTTTCCCCCGCCGGGAAGCTCTGGGGCGTAGTGGAAGGGGTTCTGGCGCGGCGGGGAGGGGAGCCCCTCTACGGAAGGTCCGGCGGGTACGACATCACCGTGGGCAGCACGAGGAAGAACGCGGTCTGGCGTGGCGCGAGGAACGCGCGAACGATCTCGCTTCGATTCGATGAAGTAGACACGCTGTGGAACGAGGAGTACCGGCCAGGCTGGACCATCCTGGACTCAGAAGGTCCGGTCATCGCGCTTTCCTGGAGGGAAGAAGACTTCATCGCTCATTGCGCGGAGGAGTGCAGCTACACGGTGTCTCTCTTCGGTCAACCAGAAGAGCGGCGGGAAGCTTGGCAGGCATCCGACAGGATCCTCTGGTCGTCCACGAAGGGCATGTTGCGTGCCTATCACCTCTGGGACTTCGGTTTGTCGGGGCGGTCCGCCACCGAGGCCGTCTGGGAGGTTGACCGGAAGGACGGGTGGAATCCTCATCTGGAGCGCGGCGTCGTTCGGGTCGTGGAGGGAGAGCTCGGCTACAGGATCGAGCACCTCTGGCGCGAGCCGTGGACCGGTCTCGAGGAGCATCACGTCTCCGACTGGCAACCGGGGTCTGTGCCGCCGTCTCGTTTGGTCAGCCCGAACGGTCGGCACGCCGCCGTCCTCGAAGCCCGTCAGCTGGAAGAAGACGAAGGCGGCGGCGTAGCGTTCAGCGTCAGGAGCGCTGCCATGCGGTGGGAGCCGCGCCCCCTTCCGCCGATCGAGGCGGCGGAGCCCCCGGCGGATGACAACGCCGAGCCGGCCAAGAAGCAAGACCCTCCCGCCGGTCGCTGAACCCCGCGCCTGGGGACGACCCCCTAGGGATGCACGGCCTGGACGGGGACGTGTTGCACGGGTGCTCCGAGGCTGGCCGGGACCGCTCGACGTCAGTTCCGCCCCGGGACGTAGGGTCGCGCAGAGTCGCCTTGCGATCGCCCGCAGGGGTCGGCTCGGGTTGGCTTAGCTTGGATCGCTAGCTTAGTTAGTGCCTGCCAGAAAACCCGTTAGTCGTTGATTCCACGGGGGTTTGCGGCGGATTCGGTCGGTTGAAGATGTCGCCGATGCCGTAGGATGCGGCTCTGAATCGGGCGTTCTGGGCGGATTCGGGAGGATCTTCGGAGGTCGAGGCGATGCGTGAGGTTCAAAGTCGGCGGTTCAGGCTGGGCGAGGCGCCGATCGGGGAGATCCGGATCGACCCGAAGTCTCGCGACGACACGCCGGCGCTGTTTCGTGGTCTTCAGCACATCTACTGCGACGAGGCGTTGCGGAGTCGGCTGTTCGAGCTACTGGACGAGCATGTGCTGCCGGGCACGGACCGGACGGTGGGTCGTCCCGGGATGGAGTTGTGGCGGATTCTGGTGTTGGGGGTGGTGAAACAGGGTCTCGGCTGCGACTTTGACCGGCTTCACGACCTGGCCAACCATCACGGGACGTTGCGTGCGTTCCTGGGGCATACCGAGTTCGGTGAGGAGAGCTACTACGAGTACCAGACGGTGGTCGACAACGTGAGCCTGTTGACGCCGGAGTTGTTGTCGGCGGTGGGCGGATTGGTGGTGGAGAGCGGCCATGCGGTCGCGCGAAAAAGGCTTGGCGCGCCGTTGCGCGGTCGGTGTGACTCGTTCGTGGTGGAGACGGACGTGCATTACCCGACGGACGTGAATCTGCTTTGGGACGCGATGCGCTGCCTGCTGCGGGAGAGCGGTCGGGCGGCTCGGCGTCACGGCATCTCCGGCTGGCGCCAGTGGCGGCATCAGTCCCGGTTGGTGCGCAGGCTGTTCCACAAGGTGCGGGGGACTCGGCGGGCGCAGAGGTCTCCGGCCCGGGTGGGGGCGTATCTCGATCAGTGCGGTGCGCTCGTGGCGCGCGCGGCGGGCACGGTGAAGGCGCTTCGGGCGGCGGGAGACGGCAGGGCCGCGGAGACGATCGAGGGTTTCATCGTTCATGCTCGGCGTCAGATCGACCAGGTAAGGCGCCGCCTCATCCTGGGGGAGACGATTCCTCACGCGGAGAAGGTGTTTTCGATCTTCGAGCCGCACACGCGCTGGGTGTCGAAGGGGAAGGCGGGCACGCCGGTGGAGCTCGGCGTTCCGGTGGCGTTGATCGAGGATCAGCACGGTTTCGTCCTTCACCACGAGGTCCCGTGGCAAGGCGGCGACGTCGATGCGGCCGTGCCGTTGGTCGCGGCGGCGCGGAAGCGGTTTCCCGATCTTCGGGCGTGCAGCTTCGACCGCAACTTTCACAGTCCGGCGAACCGGGTCCGGCTCGATGAGCTTCTCGACCTCAACGCATTGCCGAAGAAGGGGTATCCGTCGAAAGCCGACCGGGAGCGGGAAACCCGTGAGGACTTCGTTTCCGCCCGCCGTGCCCATCCCGCGGTCGAGTCCGCCATCAACGCCCTGGAGCATCGCGGCCTCGACCGCGTGAGGAGCCGCGGCGCCGAAGGCTTCGAGCGCACCGTCGCTCTCTCGGTGCTCGCGGGCAACCTGCACCGTCTCGGCCGGCTGCTCCACGCGCGCGAACGAAAACGCGGACGACGGCGCGCCGCCTGACCGGCGACGCGGCCTCGACTGCCGACCTTCCGCTCGATACGGAGGCGCCGCCGTGCCCGAACGGCCGCCACTCGCCGGGAATCGCCGCCGAAAACCCGCAACAAGCGCCGCCGACGCCGATCACAGCCGCCTGCGTCCCTCGACCGAACCTCGGAACAGCCTCAGACCCGCTGAGAAACACCACGGAAACGGGGTTTTCTGGCAGGCACTAGCTAACTATGGTCGCTGTCTTTGAAGTACCGTGCGACGGCGCCGTTCGCGGCGAGTTCGTTGGCGGCGTAGCGGATCGCGGTTCTCTCGTCGGTCCACCTGCCGGCCTGCAGGAGTTCGGCGGTGGAGGCTCCTCTGGGAACAGCGGTCCGGAAGAGACGCCCGAAGCCTCGCGCCAGGCGCCGATGGCGGCCATCGTCGCGCGACAGACGTAGAGCGTCTTGCCCTCTCCCTCCTGGTCCGTCTTGCTCCGGGGCAGCCTGAGACTTCCGCTCCCGCCCTCTCCCGCCTCCAGGTGCTCCACCTCGACGGCGGCGAGTTCGCTGACTCTCAGGAAGGCGTCGCTACCGAGGCGCAGCAGCGCGGCGTCGCGCAGGCCGAGCAACGTGCCCTCGGCCGCCGCGAGGCGGGCGACCGCGTCGACGTTGCTCCGTCTCAGGCCGTCCACCTGACCGCGCCCTCGCTCGACGTGCCGCCGCTTCAGGGCGCGGAGGGTACGGGCCGTCAGCGGTCCGCGCGGGTCGTCCGCGTCGGCGAAA
>JAPVWO010000223.1 GCA_027493375.1 Candidatus Multivorans thiocomprendens
AACGGCGTCAGACGACGATCCGGCCCATCCGCTCCACGAACCAGAACGCCGAGATGATGCCGGTCGCGTAGATCGGCGCTCGCACGACGAGTTCCGGCACGACGATGCCGACTCGCTTGACCAGGGCCAGCAGGGCAAGCACGACCGCGACGACGAGGAGCTGCCCGACCTCGACGCCGACGTTGAACAGGAAGAGCGCCAGGGCGATCGCGCGCTGCGGCAGGCCGATCTCGGCCAGGGCGCCGGCGAAGCCGAAGCCGTGCAGCAGACCGAAGGCGAAGGCGATGAGCCATGGGCTCTTCGTCGTGATCGGCGATCGCTGATCCTCGGGACGCAGCAGCTCGACCGCCAGGAACAGGATGGACAGGGCGATCACTGCCTCGACCGGCGCGGGGGAGATCCTGACGACGTCCAGGGACGAAAGCGCGAGCGTGATGCTGTGAGCGAGGGTGAACGACGTGATCACGCCGACCAGGCGCCAGGGATCGCGGACGTAGAAGAGCAGGCCGATGACGAACAGGATGTGGTCGACGCCGAACACCAGGTGCTCGACGCCGAGCCGGAAGTAGGGCCAGGCGTTGCCGGCCGCCTCCCGGTCCACGGTGACCGAAGGCTCTTCCGGCCGGAGCAGTTGGGTGAGGCTGTCGCCGTTCGTGAAACTGATCCGGAGCAGGACGTCCGTCAGGGTCCGTTCCAGACCGTCGATGCCGAAGGTCTCGCCGTGGAACATGCGATCCGGGTCGCCGTCCGCCGCCTGGCACTCCACGGTCCAGCGTTCGACCAGGGCGCCGGCCAGGTGCTCGGGCGGGTGCCGGACGGTCTCGGTGCAGTGTTGGGGCAACACCGGGTCGAGCACGAGCAGGAGCGCGCCGCGGCGAGGCTGCTTCCAGAAGACCTCGAAGGTTCCGGGCTCCGCCTCGTTCAGCTCGAAGTAGCCGGGACGGACCTCGTGGGCGTCCGCGGGGGTTGCCAACCCGAGCAGTCCGGCCAGGATCGCCCCGAGGAGCGAGAGGCTGACCACTGGGTGCGCCGGCGCCTCCGCCGGCTGCCGCCGCGGGCGGCCGTCGGATCGCGCCGGCCGCGGGGCCGGCGTCCACTTTGGTCGCCGCCTCAGGGCTCGTCTCCGGCCTCGGCCGCCTCGCCGCCCTCCAGCTCGGAGACGAAGTCGATCTCCTCGATCACGACCCGGTACCGCTCTCGCAGGCTTTCGTGCGCGGCCCGGTTCGCGGCGTCGCGGGCGTCGCGCTGGGCGTCGTCCAGCACTCGCCGGCGCACGTCCTCGAACATCGCCGGCCGCGCTTCCGTGCGGACGGAGAGCCGGACGACGTGGTAGCCGTAGGCGGACTCGACCGGTCCCGCCCACGCGCCGATCGGCAGCGTTTCCAGCCCGTCGACGAAGGCGCCGCCGAACAGTTCGGCCAGGTCCTCGGCGGTCCGGCGGCCGTACTCACGGCGCAGCATGAAGGGATCGCCCAGCCTCCGCCAGAGCGTGTTCTCGGGCGCTGCGTCACTGCCCTCGGCGCGAAGCTGTTCGAGGATGTCGGAAGCCGCCCCGGCCGCTTCTTCGTCGCTGCCGCGGCGGTCGGGGCTGACGTAGACGTGGCGGAGCGTGAAGCGTCGCGGCTCACCGTAGCGTTCCGCGTTCTCCTCGAAGTACTGCCTGAGATCGGCCTCCGCCACCGCGTCCGCGACCGCCGTGTCCTCGATCAGGAAGGACATCTTCTGAGCCAGCCGCCGCCGGACGATCGTGTCGTCCTGGTCGAGACCCATGCGCGCCGCTTCGCGTACGAGGATCTCTTCCCGGACGTGGTCGTCGATCAGTGAGTCGAGCTCCGCCACGGTCGGCAGCCGGCCGATCTGCGCGCTCCAGAGGTCTGCCAGCCGGATCGCCTGCGCCCGGTTGACGACGACCGTCCGGCTCTCCGCGTCGAAGACCCCGCCGGCCATGCGGTCGAGCGCGAACAGCCCGACCCCGATCACCAGGAAGACGAACAGGGGATCGCGAACGAACCGTCGGAGTCGCGAGTCAGGCATGAGCGGGCAATACTACGCTCTCGGAGCGACCGACGCGGAAGTTGACGAGAGGAGCAACGTGATGACGAAGAGAACGGATGGTTTTGGGGCGAGCCTTGCCGCAGTGTTACTCACGCTCCTCCTCGCCCCAATGGCACCTGCACCAGCCCAGCCCGACCCCGCCGCCACCGGCGAACGCGAGAAGGTCCTCTTCGACTGCGACATCGGTTCGGACATCGACGACGCTTACGCGCTGGCGCTGTTGCTCGCGAGCCCGGAGATCGAGCTGGTCGGGGTCACGGTCGGACACGCGCGTACGGCGGACCGGGCTCCCCTGGCGCTGCGCATGCTCTGGGAGACGGGCCTGGAGCACATCCCGGTCTACGTCGGCCGGGAGACACCCCTGGTCACGCTACGCGACGGCAAGCCCCACGAGCAGTTCAGCGAAGCGCCGTACAACCGGCAGTTCCACTGGGGTCGGGGCTTCGATGAGGTGCAGCCGCAGGTGCAGTCGGCAGCCGAGTTCATCGTGGAAACCCTCGCGGCCCATCCCGGCGAGATCACGCTGCTCACGGTCGGCCCGGTGACCAACATCGGCGACGCCCTGGAGATCGACCCGGACGTGCTGAAGAACGCGAAGCGCGTCGTCTCGATGTACGGCTCGATCCGCTCCGGCTACGACGGCGGCGACGCGCAGCGCGAGTGGAACGTCCTCGCGGACGCTGCCTCGTCGCGTATCTTCGACGCCGGCGTGCAGGCCGGCGGTACGGACGTCGTCTACATCCCCCTCGACGTGACGGACCACGTCCGACTCGACGAAGACCGCCGCCTCCACCTGCACATGCGCGACACGCCGCTCACCGACGCGGTCACCGCGCTCTACTCCCTGTGGCGCAACGAGGAGCGGAACCAGACCACGCCGCGTCTCTTCGACGCGGTCGCCGTCGGCCACCTCCTCTGGCCCGATCTGTTCGGCCTCGAAACCGGCCGCGTGACAGTCGACGAACGCAGCATGACCCTGTTCGAACCCGGCGCTGAGCCGACCTCCACGGTCGCCCTCGAAATCGACGACGCGGAGTTCATCCAGCGGATGGTCACCCGCTTCCTCGAGCAGAACCTCCACCGGTAGAGGCCGCGCCTCGCGTCACCCGCTGCTTCGCTCGACGTCGAGTGCCGCCTTGAGGTCGATGACGTGATTGGGCGCCAGAAGGATCTCGGCGGTCTTGCCGGCCAGCACGAGGGGGATCTTCACTTCCCCGGCGCCGTTCCCTGACGCGCATATCTCCTCGAACGTTCGCTTGAGGTCGTTCCTCGACTCATTCGCGTGCTGGAACATCGCGGCGTGGCGGGGGCAGAGCGCCACGTAGTCGGCGGCGATCATCCGGCCCAGGCGAAGGAAGCGGACGGCTTCGAAGTACCAGTTCCCGTCCCGCAGCCTGAACGATCTGCCCTTGCACTCGCTGACCTGGCAGAGGCTCGACCGCGCGAACTCCTCGTACCATGCCCGGAGTTTCTGGGGCACCCACGCGTGACGTCGCAGGGTGAAGACGAACTGCGACGGAGCGGTACGGAACTCGGCGGCCGTGTTTCGCCTGTAGACCGCAACCAGTTTCCCCGATACGTCACCGTCTTCCCACCGGCAAGAGCCGGGAGGAGGCCATGTGTCGTTCCTGGTTTCGTCGAGAGCCGCATGGATGGCTCTTGCCAGGTTCTCCCGCTCGGACTCCAGGTCGGCTGTTCCCTGTTCCAGCCACTCGAGCACGATCCCGAGGCGGTCGGGGGCCTTCCAGTCGCGATCCGTGCCGCGATGCGTCCACTGGGAGCCGCCACCCGATTCCAGGCGGCGGAACTCGGGATTGCGTTCGCACTTCGCCTGCCGAACAGGGATTTCGTAGACGACGCCGACCGTCCTCGCGAACTCGTCGAAGCGGGGAATGGCCCGGTATCGGGAGTCGAGTTCGCGTCGCGATGGCCGCATGTGGTAGTGCCCGACGCGAGGTAGTCGTGCCCGGCACCGGTAGTAGGAGGCTGGCGAGTTGGGGGAGTCGCCGCCGGCATACACTCGGTCTGGCTGCAACCACTGCCCATCCCGGCTCAGCAGGAACCGGGATCCTGCGAGCGCCTTCCGCGTTGCCTTCAGCCTCGTCTGACTATCCCGCAGGTCCGCCCATAGCCGGCTCGAGCCAGCAAGGGACCTGGACCTGGATTCGAGTTCCGCGAGCACGTCTTGCTCTCGTTGCACGAAGTCGATGAAGGTCTCGACATGGCGCCTGTGTTCCTCCCATTCCGGTTGGCGTCCGGGTCGGCCGTAGTACTTCGCCAGGATGCCCTTGAACTTCGACTCATCGTCGATCTCGCGCACGCCCAATCGTTGAAGCACGTCCTTCACGACGTCGTCGATGACGCCATCGAGGAAGTAGGTGTCGGGATCCACGATCGCGACGCCTTCGGGCGCTTCCCCGTCGGTGGCGAAGCGGCACTCGGCCGCTGGCCGATACTCCCCTGATCGAGTGCGTACCACGGGGAGTCGCTTGAGTCGCTGGAGCGTTCTGCCCACGAGGTGGTCTTGGAGCGACGCGTACCACGCCCTGTGCCACGAAGCGTCGTGGGTCCCCAGCCATTCCGCTATCTCCTCGTCCTCGGTGGATTCGGGCGGGACGACGTACTCGACCTTGAACTCGTCCATCTCCAGATCCGCCAGAAGACGATCGACCGCGTTGTTCCTCTGGGTGGCGGACACGGCCCAGCCGTCGTAGTCCGGCGCGGGCTTGGCGCTTCTACCCTTCCGCTCCGAGTAGCAGTTCTTGCGATCCCAGCCGGACATCAGGAAGCGGCAGTCGTCCATGCCGGAGATGAAGGGCGGTGAGGAGCGCCTTGCAGTCCTCGGCGCCGATCTGGGCGGAACCGTCTCCGGGCGAGTCGGTCCGCACGACCTGACTGCCGTACAGCGTCAGGACGGCGCCGTCGATCAGGACTCGATACCGAACCTCCGCGTCGCTATCGAGTACTTCGATGACGGCGCCAACGCGGCTTCGGTCGGAACGAAGCGCGACCACGTCGCCGACTCGGTGGCCGTCGCGGCCGGCGTTGCCGTTCATTCCTCGCCCGCCGTCGTCGCAGGCGCCATGGGACGGAAGTGATGCTTCAGTCGGTGAGGCTGTCGAAGAGCGGTCTTCGGACCCGATCCATGTGCTCGCGCAGCGGCTCGTGGGTGATCAGGCCATAGCTCTTGACATCGACCGCGAAGGGCAGACTGCTCTCGTGGAACAGGGTCCAGAGACGGTTGATCGCGCGCTGGTCGAGATCGCCGTGCAGCAGGAGGTCCAGATCGGAGTTCGGGCGATAGGCGCCAGTTGCCCGGGAACCGAACACTTCGACCGCTGTGATTCTGTTCGCCCAGGGTTCCAGGATTCGGCGGACCGTGGCGAGTTGCCTGGGGGAGAGGCCGTGGTCGAGGTTCCCAGTGCTGCCAGACTTCTCGGAAGTGCGGTGCCGCCCGGTCGTCATCTCACCGGAATCTCGCGTCACCGACTCACTCCGTTGATTCTCCCGACGCAAACTGCTGGCTTTCCAGGTCCTGGAAGAGGCGCGCGCTGAGGTCGTCCATCGGGGTGAAGTAGGAGTCGCGGATGTTGTCGAGCACCTCCTCGAAGTGCGCGGAATCGTAGGTGTGGGACATCCTGTTGCGGTCGTCCAAGGCGTCCATCCATGCTTCGGCGTCGTCTATCAGTTGGGCCTCGGAGGCGGCCCGAATCACTGCCTTTGGCGTGACTTGGCGGAGTACGAGGTTCTGTGCCTCCAGATAGTCCTTCATGACCTTCCAGGCAAGCTCCATCGTGTACTCGAAGCGTTGGATCGTCCCCTCCTGTTCGAGTTGGGTGAGATCCGGTTTGTCCAAGGCCTCCTGGAGCAGCAGGAAGGCGCGGCGGTAGTTGGCGAAGCGGTAGTGCCAGCGCGGTGGTTCCGTGGTCGTCATCGCTGCCCGCACTCAGCTTATCCGGCCAGGCTGCTCCGTTCGTCCGCTCGTCCAGAAGGCCTGACGCCGCGCTACAGCGACGCCAGCAGGTCGCCGAGTTGCTCCAGGCTCGCCAGGTTGTGGACCGGCAGAAAGTCGTCGACGTGCGGGAGAGCGGCCACGATGCCTCGGGTCAGCGGCTGGTAGTCCGGCGATCCGAGCAGCGGATTCAGCCAGATCAGGCGATGGCAACTCCGGTGGAGGCGTTCCATCTCCTTGCCGAGCAGGTCGGTGTCGCCGCGGTCCCAGCCGTCGCTGATGATGAGGACGGCGGCGCCCTGGCCGAGCAGCCGTCGGCTCCAGGTGAAGTTGAACTCGCGCAGGGCGTCGCCGGTGCGAGTGCCCCCGCCCCAGTCCTCGATGCGATGGGCGGCTGCCTGTAGCGCCCGGTCGACGTCGCGTTCGGCCAGCTCCTGGGTCAGGCGAGTCAGCCGGGTTCCGAACGCGAAGGCCTCTACCCGCGACACGCCCGGGTCGGCGGAACGTGGGTGCGAGACGGCGTAGATGAAATGGAGCAGCAGCCGCGAGTAGGGCTCCATCGATCCGGAGATGTCGCAGAGCAGGACCAGCGGTCGCCGCCGGTGCTTGCGGCCCCGGTGGACCAGGTCGACCATCTCCCCGCCCTGGGTCAGGCTGCGGCGCAGCGTCCGCCGCAGGTCGAGCCGGTGGCCGTGGCGATCCGGCCGGAGCCGGCGGGTGCGGCGCGTCTCGAGCCGCCAGCGCATCGTTGCCATCAACCGCTTGATCTCGTCCAGCTCCTCGCCCTCGAGCTGGGCGAAGTCCTTCTGCCGCAGCGCTTCCCGGGCGCTGTAGAGCTGGGCGCGAGCGGTGCGGTCGCGGTCGTCCGCGCGGTCGTCGCCCGCGTCGCTGTCGTTGAGCGCCAGCTTCTGGATCGCGGCCCGCTTCGTCCGCTCGGTCCGGCGCTGGATCATCAGCCCCAGTTCGAGCTGTTCGAGCTCGCGCGGGTCGCGGGCCTGCCAGAAGAGCTCGAAGGCTTTGTCGAACCAGGGCAGGTCGCGTCGCCTGCTGACGAGGACCGCCCGGGCAGCCGCCTTCACGTCGCTCTTGCGGGCGAGGTCGACGAGTTCCAGGGCGGCCACCCAGTCGCGGAGCTGGGTCGGCGTCACGTCGAGGCTGCCGACGCGGAGCAGGCGCCCGAAGAGGACGATGTTGCGTAGCAGGTGGCCGCGGGCGGCTGCCGCGGACCCGGTCGAGGATTCCCTCGAAACGCTCGAAGCCGTGGTGGTCATGCCTGCCGTTCCGGCCGCCCGGGCCTGTTCGTAGCCTACCCGGCCGCGACGGAGGCGTCTCCTGGGGCGCAATCGGTAGAGTCTGCGACCGGGGAACGGAATCGAGGAGGAAGCGTCGACATGCGTTGGCTCAGGATCGGTACGGTTGCGGCGGTCGCCCTGGGGCTGCAAGCCTCGGGAGCGGAGGCCCAGCGGCTGATGCGCCAGGACGGCGTGGAACTGCGCGGGAGTTCGCGGGTGGCGGCGTACGCCGCCGCCGAGTGCGTTGTCCGGAACGGGCTCGAAGGCGACGACAAGGTCGTGGAACCCGCCAACCGGGGTCAACCCCTCGACGTCTGGCAACTGGACGTCTCCGTGTACAACGGTTCGGGGAAGTGGCTGGAGGACGTAGACGCGCGGTACGAGATCCAGAGCGAAAGGCCGCCCTGTTCGTCGTGGGACGGCCCGCCCGCGGGGACCGTCGACGGCGTCATCGGGTGGGCGGGCCACCACGACACGGTGCAGGCGAGGAACGTTGGACCTGGCGAGACGGTGACCGAGACGGTGTTCCTGATCGTGTTCCACGATCACGAGCCGCCTCGATTCTCCGAATGGTCCTTGCAGTACGACTTCGCGCCGTCGCCGCCGTCCCGGCAGCCGGGCGACACGTTCCGCGACTCGCTTCGTTCGGGCGGCAGCGGTCCGGAGCTGGTGGTGATACCGGCGGGGAGTTTTCGCATGGGCTGCGTGTCGGGCGTTGACTGCCGCGGCGATGAGACGCCGGTGCACGAGGTGACGATTCCGCGTCCGTTCGCGGTTTCTAAGTACGAGGTGACGTTCGCGGAGTGGGACGCTTGCGTGTCGGCTGGTGGCTGCAGCCATCGACCGGGTGACAGAGGCTGGGGCCGCGGTCGTCGCCCGGTGATCCACGTGTCGTGGCAGGACGCCCAGGACCATGTGCGCTGGTTGTCGGAGCAGACGGGTGGGGAGTACCGCCTGCTGTCGGAGTCGGAGTGGGAGTACGCCGCTCGCGCAGGTTCGAACACGGCTTACAGTTGGGGCAACGAGATCGGTTCGGGTCGCGCGAACTGCGTCGGTTGCGGGAGCGAGTGGGACAATCTTCAGACGGCGCCGGCGGGTTCGTTCAGTGGGAACGCGTTCGGTTTGCACGGCATGCACGGGAACGTAGGTGAATGGGTAGAGGACTGTTGGAATGGCAACTACGACGGTGCGCCGTCGAATGGGACTGCGTGGCAGTCGGGCGACTGTTCCCGTCGCGTCTTGCGCAGCGGTTCCTGGGGCCTCACTCGGGCGTACCTCCGCTCCGCGAACCGCGGCGGGTACTCCTCCGGTACCCGTAACGGCCGCGTCGGTTTTCGTGTGGCCCGGACGCTCCCTCCCTGAGTCCTTGCCGGCGCGCCGCGATGAAGCGCCGATACTCGGAACGCTGAGGGTTCACTCGGCTAGGGCTGGCTCTTCCGGAGCAGCCGGCGGACCGCCTCGTCGTCGATCTTGTCGAGGTCGTCCTGGTACTTGAGCAGCACGCCCAGGGTGTCGCGCAGGATCTCGTCGGAGAGCGTTTCCTGGTCCAGGGCGATCAGGGCGTTCGTCCAGTCCAGCGTCTCGGCGACGCCGGGATGCTTGAACAGGTCTTCCTCGCGCAGCGCCTGGACCAGCCGGACGATCTCCGCGGCGAAGTGCTCGGGCGCCTCGGGGACGCGGCGGAGCACGATCTGGACTTCCTTCTCGTAGTCCGGGAAATCGATCCAGTGGTAGAGGCAGCGGCGCTTCAGCGCGTCGTGGACCTCGCGGGTGCGGTTCGAGGTGACGACGGCGACCGGCGGCGTCTCGGCGGTGACGGTGCCGATCTCGGGGATCGTGATCTGAAAGTCGGCCAGGATCTCGAGCAGGTAGGCCTCGAACTCCTCGTCGGCCCGGTCCAGCTCGTCGATCAGCAGCACGGGTGGCGCCTGACCTCTGCGGCTCTGCCGGACCGCCCGCAGGAGGGGTCGTTCGAGCAGGAAGTCGGAGGAGAAGACGTCGTCGACCGCAGTGCGGGCGTCGCCGCCCCCGGCCGCCTCCAGGCCGCGCAGGTGGAGCAACTGGCGGCGGTAGTTCCACTCGTACACGGCGGTCGAGACGTCGAGACCCTCGTAGCACTGGAGCCGGATCAGCTCC
>JAPVWO010000224.1 GCA_027493375.1 Candidatus Multivorans thiocomprendens
TGGTCGCGGGCATCGCCTTCGGCTTCTTCCACGTCGACCTGTTCCGCATTCCGGGGACGTCCCTTCTCGGCGTCCTCCTCGTGATCGCCGTCCTCCGATCCGGCTCGATCTACCCCGCCATGGCCTGGCACGCCCTGCACAACGCCCTGGCCCTCGGCAGCGCCCGCATCGAACAGATCCAGCTCCCCGATCAACCAACCTGGTGGCACTACCTCCTCGCCCTCGCCGCCATCCTCCTCGCCTTCCGGTTGATGCACCAGAAACACCAACGGGCAAGTCGTCCAGCCGCGAGCGGGCCGGAGGGAAGGGTCCCAGGGGGCTAAAGGCCAGCGACTGCCCGTGCCCTTACAGCAAGCACCGCGTAGCGGAGCGCAGCCGACCGCGGCGAACCCCCAGATTCTCATCCACCAAGAGGGGGTGAGCGTCCCCTGGGACCCTCCCCTCCGGCCCGCTCGCGGCGGCCAACCGCTTCAGTTGACCCAGGGGCCGCGGTGGACGCGGTCGTCGTCCTTCGGCTTCTTGCCGCCCGGGACGACGCGGAAACGGCGGCGGCCGCGGTTCAGCTTCTGGCGGATGTACCAGCGTTCGAGCCGCAGCCGCGACTCGCGCATCAGGCCGCGCGTGCGCCCGGGCCGGAGCAGCGCGAAGACCGTGCCGACCGCCGTGCAGATACCGATGAAACCGGCGAGATCTCCGTAGCGCAGGAAGCCGACCCAGGCGAAAGCGATCTCGATCCAGATGAACCACCGCGCCTTGATCGGCAGCACGAAGAACAGCATGATGGTGGCATCGCGCCGGATCACCGCGAAGCCGGTGATCGCGATCGCCAGCAGCATCTGCTGGCCCTGCATGATGAGGAAGGCGTTCGGACCGGCGCCGCCCACCACCATCCGCACCAGACAGGCCGCCACCGCCGCCACGCCTGCCGACATCCAGAGCAGGTTCCAGAACCGTTGCCTGCCGAGAGCCCAGCGCACATCGTTCGCGAACATGTAGAAGATCAGAAGGCCCACCAGAAACCAGATCGAGGGCCCGCCCCAACCCGCCGCCGGGTAGGTCAGGAGCTGCCAGACCATTCCCTGCTGCCACACCGAACTCGACAGCCGCATCAGCTCCGGCACGAAGGCCAGCGTCGGGAAGAACTGCAGCGAGAAGGTGGCGAACAGCACCCCCACGAGCAGCAGCAGGTCGCGCGCATGCGGGCCCGAGAGCCCGCCGAAGCTCATCCTGCGCGCGTACGGTCCTCCACCCATCGTCATGACGCAGGGATTGTAGCTACGGCAAGCGCGTACAATCGCCGGCCACCTGAGACGAAAGGGCGACGGCGATGGACCGAGAAGCAGCCTGGCAGACGGTGCAGGAGTTCGTGAAGGCTCCGGGCCTGAGGAAGCACATGCTGGCGGTCGAAGCGGCCATGCGCTGGTACGCCGAACAGCTTGGCGGCAACGCGGAGTCCTGGGGCCTCGCCGGACTCCTTCACGACTTCGACTGGGAGATCCACCCCACCCTCAAGCAGCACCCGGCCGACGGTGCGGCGATCCTTCGCGAACGCGGTCTCGACGAGGACATCATCCGCACGATCCTCTCCCACAATACGGAGGGCACCGGCGTCGAGCGGGAGACCTCGCGCGATTTCGCGCTGCTGGCCTGCGACGAGATCACGGGCCTCATCAGCGCCGCCGCGCTCATCCGACCGAGCAAGGACGTGCGCGACGTGCCGCTCAAGTCCGTCCGCAAGCGCTGGAAGCAGCGGGCTTTCGCGGCCGGCGTCGACCGCGAGCACGTCGAGGAAGTCACCGCCGACTTCAGCCGCGAGTGCTTCAACGGCGAGCTCGAACTCTGGCAGCACGCAGGCAACGTGCTGGCGGCGATGCAGGGCGTCGCCGCGGACCTCGAGCTCGACGGCCGCATGGCGAAGTGATCTTCCTGGCCCTGGGTGCGCTACTCGCGGGGGCCGCGGCGGCGCAACAGCCCACCGACCGTCCCAACGTCCTCTGGATCGACATCGACGACCAGTCGCCCTGGTACTCAAGCTACGGCCACGACCTCGTCGAAACGCCCAACATCGACGCGCTGGCGCGACAGGGCGTGCTGTTCGAGCGGGCATACGCGCCGACGCCGGTGTGCAGCCCGACCCGTTCCTCGCTGATCACCGGCAGCTACGCCATTCGGATCGGGGCGCACGACCATCGTTCGGGGCGGGTTCCCGGCTACCGGATCGATCTGCCGGAAGGAGTCGTGACCGTTCCCGAACTGTTCCGGGCCGCGGGTTACGAGACCTACAACGCCAGCAAGGACGACTTCAACTTCACCTACGACCGCACGGAGCTCTACACGATCGGCCCCGAGCCGTCGGAGATCCCGTCCTGGAAGGGGCCCCAGGGAGGTGGAAACTGGCGCGACGTGTCCGAGGGCAGGCCGTTCTTCGGGCAGATGAAGGTGGCCGGCGGCAAGGCCGTCGCGAACGTCGCGGCGGAAGTGAAGGCGCTTGGCCTTCGGCCCGTGGATCCGGCGGAGGTCCCGGTGCCGGCGCAGTATCCCGACATTCCCCAGGTGCGCCGGCACATCGCCGACCACTACAACTCGATCCTGCGCACCGACCACCAGGTCGGCGAGCTGGTGGCGCAGCTCAAGGCCGACGGACTCTGGGAAAGCACCATCGTTGTGCTCTTCTCCGACCACGGTTCGGATCTGCCCCGAAGCAAGGAGTTCTCCTACGACGAAGGCTTGAGGATTCCGCTGATCGTCGTCGCGCCGGGACTTCCGGAGGTCGTGAAGGCCGGCACGCGACGGACCGATCTCGTCAACCTGATGGACATCGCCGCCACCTCGCTGGCGCTCGCCGGCCTCGACGCGCCAAGGTTCATGGACGCGAAGGACATCTTCGCTCCGGACTACCGCCGCGACTACGTGTTCACGTCGGCCGACCGCATGTCGAACGTCATCGACCGGGTCCGATCGGTGGTGGGGCCGCGTTTCCACTACGTCAGGAACTTCATGCTGGACCGACCGCTCATCAACTGGGGCCATCGGGAGATGATCGACCTCGCGGGCGATCCGGATGACAGCAGTTTCCTGACGATCCGGCGACTGGCCGAGGAAGGCAGGCTGACGCCCGCCCAGGCCGCGCCCTACGGACAACGCGTCGCCGAAGAACTCTACGACCTCGAGAACGATCCGGACGAAGTGGTCAACCTGGCCGAAGATCCCGCCCATGCCGGCGTGCTGAACGAGATGCGCGAAGCGCTGGCGGGCTGGATCGAAGACACCGGCGACAAGGGCCGGTACCCCAGGTCCCAAGCGGCGATGGACGAGATCACGGAGCGCTTCGCCCGCGACTGGCTTCGAAGCCCCGAGTTCCGCGATCCACCGTAGGGAAGAACCGCCTACGTCCTGGCCGGATAACGGCTCTCCACGTACTCTCCGACGATCCGGGTGAACTGCTCCGACAGTTCGGCGGCGGTGCCCCGCAGCGTCGTGAACCGCCGGCCGTCGACGTAGACCGGACAGGTCGGCGCTTCGCCGGTGCCGGGCAACGAGATCCCGATATCCGCGGCCTTCGACTCGCCGGGGCCGTTGACGACGCAGCCCATCACGGCGAGCTTCAGTTCCTCGACGCCGTCGTAGCGGCGGCGCCACTCCGGCATGTTCTGATCGATGAAGTCCTCGACCTGGAGCGCCAGTTCCTGGAAGGTCGTGCTCGTCGTGCGACCGCAACCCGGGCAGGCGGTGACGCTGGGCGCGAAGGCGCGCAGCCCCAGCGCCTGGAGCAGCTCGCGGCAGGCGTGGACCTCCTCCCGGCGGTCGCCGCCCGGCCGCGGGGTCAGGGATGTACGGATCGTGTCGCCGATGCCTTCGGCGAGCAGGACGGACATCGCCGACGACGACCACACCAGGCCCTTGAGCCCCATGCCAGCCTCGGTCAGGCCGAGGTGGAGCGGCTGCCGGGTGCGACCCGCGAGGCTCCGGTAGACGTCGATCAGTTCGCGCGGCGAGGACGTCTTGCAGGAGATGACGATCTGCTCCTCCGTCAGGCCGCAATCGAGGGCCAACTCGGTCGAGCGGAGCGCCGACAGCACCATGCACTCGCCCACGATCTCCTCGGAGGTCTTGCCGAGGTCGAGCTCCGTGTTCTCCTCCATCTTCGACACCAGCAGGTCCTGGTCGAGCGACCCGCCGTTGACGCCGATCCGCACCGGCTTGCCGAGCTTCCGGGCCACCTCGCAGATCGCCGCGAACTGGGGATCGCGCCGGCCGCCGCGGCCGACGTTGCCCGGGTTGATCCGCAGCTTCGCCAGCGCCAGCGCGCAGGCCGGGTGGCGCTCGAGCAGCACGTGGCCGTTGTAGTGAAAGTCGCCTACCAGCGGCACGTCGCAGCCCTCGGCATCCAGCCTGGCCCGAATCTCCGGCACGGCGACCGCCGCCGCGTCGACGTTCACGGTGATCCGCACGACTTCGGAACCGGCCTCCGCCAGCGCCAGCGCCTGGGCGGTCGTCGCCTCGACGTCGGCGGTGTCGGTGCTCGTCATCGACTGCACGACCACCGGCGCTCCGCCGCCGACGACCACGCCGCCGATGTCGACCGGGTGGGTCGTGCTCCGATGCGCTTCCGGCGCGGCAACCGCCATGACGGCGGCAGGCTACAGCACCCGGTTAGCATGCCTGCTCATGTCCGAGCGGCAGCGGCCAGATCGGAGCGACCCGCGGCGGCCCCTTGCAACAGGTCTTGCCGCGATCGCGGGGCTTTCGAGTCTCGCCTTCGCTCAACCGCTCTACGACCTGCTCCGTCGCGCGCCCGAGTTCTTCGCCATCCGCGATCTGTCCTTGGGCGATGTCATGGTCCTGGCCATCCTGCTGGCCGTCGTACCGGCTCTGGCGCTCTGGTTGCCGGCAGCAACCGTTCGAATCTTCCGTCCCGCCTGGACACCCACGGCCCTCGCCGCGGCTGCCGGTCTGCTGATCGGCGTCATTGCGCTGCAGGCGCTCCGCGGCCTACCGGTGGTGCCTGCCATCGCCTTCGCCGTGATCGCAGGCATAGCCGCCGGCTGGGCCTACGGGAGCTTTCGCGGCGCGCGCGCCTTCGCCCTGTTCCTGTCCATCGCGACCGTCCTCGTCCCGGCACTTCTGCTTCTGGACGGCGACGTCCGCCGCAGCGCGGCGCGCCCCGTGCGCTCGGTCGACGTCGACCAGGCGGACACCGGCGCCCGGGCGCCGATCGTGTTCGTGGTCCTCGACGAGTGGTCGCTGACCTCCATCCTGGACGCGACGGGCAACATCGACGGCGAGCGCCTCCCCAACCTGGCCCGACTAGCCGCCACGGCGACGTGGTACGCGAACGCGACGGCGGTCTCCGACGTCTCCGAACTCGCGGTGCCCGCGATGCTCTCCGGGCTGCAGGCGGAACAGGGGCGGTTGCCGACCGCCTCCGAGTACCCGGTCAACCTCTTCACGCTGCTGGCCCCCAGCCATGAGCTGTACGCCCTGGAGCCGATCAGCTCGCTCTGCCCCGACGACGTCAACCGTCTGGCGGTGCCGCGCCCGGAGTTTCGCGAGCGCTTCGGCCTGCTCGTCTCCGACCTCGCCGTCGTCTGGCTCAACCTGACCCTGCCGGCAGCATGGACGAGCGGATTGCCGTCCGTGACCCAGACCTGGAGCGGCTTCGCCCAGGACGGTCCCCGGGCGGCAGCGCCGCCGCCAACTGACGAACCGGTGCCGCGGGCGCTGTTCCATCTGCGGACCACCGACCGGGCAGCCGAGTTCCGGCGTTTCATCGACGCCATCGGTCCGCCGCGCGATCGTCCCGGCTTCTACTTCCTGCACTCCATGCTGCCTCACGTGCCCTGGGAGTACCTGCCCTCAGGCCGCCGCTACAACGCGCCCCGAGGAAGCATGCACGGCCTGGAACGCGAACTCTGGACGACCGACACTTGGCCGGTTCGGCACCATCAAAAGCGCTATCTGTTGCAGGTCGAGTTCGTCGACCGCCTGATCGGCGAGTTGATCGACCGGCTCGAGTCCGTCGGCCTCTTCGACGACAGCCTGGTCGTCCTCACCGCGGACCACGGCCTCGCGTTCCGCCCGGGTCTGTCCCGTCGCCTGCTGGAGCTCGATGATCCGTCCGGCGAGCAACCGCTCGATCTGGCGGCGGTGCCACTCCTGGTCAAGGCGCCGTTCCAGCAGGAGGCGGCTATCGACCACCGGCTTCTGTCGCTCGCCGACCTCACGCCCTTGATCCTCGAACTGGCGGGCGCGGACGCCCGTAGCGGCACGCCGGACGAGCGCGGCCGGGGCGGCCCGCTGGTGGTCGGCAAGTACACCGGCGCGATCGGCGTTCCGCCTGACCGTGAATCGTGGCGCCGCCGTCAGGTCGCCCTGCAGGCCCAACTGCTCGGCGACTCGAACGACCCGGCGGCCATCGGGACAAGACCAGAACTCCACGGCCGCCGGGTTGCGAATCTGCCTCACCGCTCCAGCGAGACCGGCATTCAACTCGTCGCGGCATTCGTCTGGGACCACGTCGCGCCCGATCAGGATGTCCTGCCGGCCCTGGTGGAAGGAGTCTTCGAGAGTCGCCCGCCGGTGTCCGGTCGCACCGTAGCCGTGGCGCTCAACGGTACCGTGGCGGCGACCATCAGGCCCCATCAGAGCGCTGACGGCAGGCACCGGATCGCCGCGGCGCTACCCGAGAGCCTGTTCCGTCCCGGACTGAATCAGGTCGACGTGTTCCTCGTCTCGGAGCCCGGACAGCCGCTGGAACTCGAGCATGTCGGTCGGCCGCCGCTATCCGTTTACGACCTTTCGTTCAGCGACAGCGGCCGGATCGATGGCATCATGCAACGATCCCGAAGCGCCCTGGATGTCGACTCCGAGCGAATCCCCCTCGAACCGCAGCAACCGGATGGCCTGATCGGCTTTCTGGACGGCGGGTACGAGATGAGGGACGGCATCCAGGGGTGGGCAATCGACACCGAAGAGCCCGGCAGCATTGGCGAGATCGTCGCCTTCCTGGGCGGCCGCCAGTTCGGTGTCGCCGCCGCCAGTCTCGAGAGACCGGACGTGGTCGAACGCTTCGGCACGGAACACCTTCACAGCGGCTTCCTCCTGTCCGAGATGGGCGAGGCCGTGCCTGACCGGCGCGCTCGCTCGCGTGACGAGATACGCGACACCGTCCGCCGCGAGGGCCTGGTCGCCTACGCCCTTTCACACCGGGGTGTCGCAACGCGCCTCCGGTTCTCCTACCGGCCGCTGGAGCAGGAACGAGGCGCAGCGGAAATCCTGCCCATCACCGATGGTCGCCAACTTCCCGTTCAGTCGACCGGGAACGGCTTCGAGGGCGCCATCGACGTCGTGGCGAAGGAAGGCCAGCGTACCGTGATTGAGGGCTGGGCCGCCGACCTGGAGCGTCGCGAACGCCCACGCCAGATCGTCATCTACCGCGACGGCGAGTTTCTCGCCAACCTGGGCATCAACAGAGACCGGCCAGACGTCGTGGACCGCCACGACGATCCCCGCCTGCTCCGAACCGGTTTTCGCGGCACAGTCGCCGGCGTACCCGACGCCGAGACCTTCGGCGAGCGGCACCGCGTGTTCGCCATCATGCTCCGCGGGGCCGCGGTGGAACTGCCGCTCGCGACCTCCCCCTGACGCCTCAGTCGCCCAGCGCCACGGCCATGACGACGCTCGATGTCGGAAGCTTGCTGGTCATCCGCGCTAATCTACGTGCAATCCCCATCAAAGGAGATCGTCATGCGTCAAATTCGCGCGATCCTCGCGGCCATCGTCATCCTCTCGCTCGCCCTGCTCGCCTGCTCCAGCGGGGGCGGCGGCGACGACGCCGGCGGCGACGGCACGGCAGCCGGCACGGCCCACGCGCCGAACCCGCTCCGGGACGCCTACTTCGGCGACCTGCACGTCCACACGCGGTTCTCGTTCGACGCCTACCTGTTCCAGACCCGGACGGGTCCGGACGACGCCTACCGCTTCGCCAAGGGCGAGGCGATCGAGCACCCGAGCGGCCACCAGCTTCAGCTCCAGAGCGGCGCGTTCGACTTCCAGGCCGTGACCGACCACGGCATGTATCTGGGCGTCATGCCGGACATGGACAACGCCGGGAGCGTCCTCTACGACACGACCCTCGGAGCCGATCTCCGGGGCGGCGGCGGCTTCGCCCGTGCCATCCAGGGGCTGCGCAGCGGCGAGTTCGCCGAGCTGCCCGCGGACGCGGTGGACAACGCCGCTCGCACTTCGTGGCAGGCGATCATCGATGCCGCGGAGGCTCACAACGATCCGGGCAACTTCACGACCTTCATCGCCTACGAGTACACGACCTCGTCGGAGGACCGCGGCAACCTGCACCGCAACGTCATCTTCAGGGGCAGCAACGTGCCGCCCAAGCCGTTCGCCTCGACCGATTCGCGGAATCCCGAGGACCTCTGGCGCTGGCTCGACGGTCTGCGCGACGCGGGCATCGAGGGCCTCGCCATTCCGCACAACTCGAACGGCAGCAACGGCAACATGTTCAAGCTGGAGACAGTGGGCGGCGAACCGCTCGACGCAGCCTACGCCGACCTGCGCATGCGCAACGAACCCCTGGTCGAGGTGACGCAGGTCAAGGGCACTTCGGAGACCCACCCGCTGCTCTCGCCGAACGACGAATGGGCCGGGTTCGAGATCTTCCCCTACCGGATCGCCACCACGCTCTACAGCGAACCGAAGGGCAGCTACGCCCGCGAGGCCTACGTGAACGGTCTCGTGATGCAGGAGACCGAGGGCTTCAACCCGTTCCGTTTCGGCCTGGTCGGCGCCACCGACACGCACAACTCGGGCGGTACGCCGGAGGAGGACAACTTCCACGGCAAGGTCGGCGTCGGCGACGGCACCGGCCAGAATCGCGGCGCGGTACCGCTCGACGAGCCGACGGAGGACGGTGAGAAGTACATTCAGAACAGCTTCAAGTTCTGGGGCGGCTCGGGACTCGCCGGTGTCTGGGCCGAGGAGAACACCCGCGACGCGATCTACGACGCCTTCCGCCGCAAGGAGACCTTCGGGACCAGCGGTCCCAGGATGCGGGTTCGGTTCTTCGGCGGCTACGACTACCCGGACGACCTCACCTCCGATCCGGAGATGATCGCGTTCGCCTACGAGGGCGGCGTGCCGATGGGCGGCGATCTGGTGGCGAACGGGGGCAGCAGTCCGCGCTTCCTCGTCTGGGCCGCCCGCGACGCGGACAGCGCCCCGCTCCAGCGCCTGCAGATGGTCAAGGGCTGGGTCGAGGACGGCGAAGCGCGCGAATCGGTCGTCGACATCGCCTGTGCCGACGGCGGCATGCCCTCAGGGGACCCGCTCCGCTGCCCCGACAACGGCGCCAGCGTCGATCTCTCGGACTGCAGCCACTCCCAGGACCTCGGCGCCGCCGAACTCTCGGCGCTGTGGACCGACCCGGACTTCGACGCCGCGAAGCACGCCGTCTACTACGTCCGCGTGCTGGAGAACCCGACCTGCCGCTGGTCGACCTGGGACGCGCTCCGCGCCGGCGCGGAACCGAATCCCGACATGCCGTCGACGATCCAGGAACGCGCCTGGTCGTCGCCGATCTGGTACGTCCCGGGCGGCTAGCGGACCGTTCTACAATGGCCGGCAGATCGAACGAAGTCGGCCGGGAGGGCGCTCGCATGAGCATCACGGGAAGAACTCGCATTGCCTTCATCCTCACTCTGGCCGTCGGTGCAGGCGGAGCCGCCGCCGCGGACGACATTCCCAGAACGCCGGGCGGGAAGCCGAACTTCTCCGGCAACTACGACATCTCCCACCTGACGCCGATTGAGCGCAATCCCGAACTCGGCGAACGCCTGACCCTGACCGAGGAAGAAGCAGACCGGATCCGGCGCCGGGAGGCCCGGAACATCGAAACGAGGTCGCGGGCGAGCGACCCGAACCGCGAAGCCCCGCCGGCCGGCGGCAACATCGGCGCCTACAACTACTTCTTCATGGACCGGGGGACGTCGGCGGTCAAGGTGGACGGCAAGTACCGCACGTCGGTGCTCACCGACCCGCCGAACGGCCGCTTCCCGCCGCTGACCGAGCGCGGCAAGGCGCGACGGGAAGGTCTCTACGGCTTCTCCAAGAGGAACACCGGCCCGGCCTGGTGGCGCGACCGCGAAGTCGGCCCCTACGACGATCCCGAGTCGCTCTCGATCGCCGATCGCTGCGTCTTTTCGCTCGAAGCGACGATCCCGATCTACTCGAAGAGCTACAACAACATCAAGACGATCGTGCAGACCGACACCCACCTTCTGATCCTGATCGAGTGGATGCACTACGCGCGGATCATCCCGATCAGCCCGTCCCGGGAGGCGGCGATGCACCTCCCGGAGACGATCCGCTCACGCGCCGGCGACTCGGTAGCCTGGTGGGAAGGCGACACGCTCGTCATCGACACGACGAACTTCCTGGAAGAGAAGTGGATCGCGACGACCCTGTTCCGGGAGCCGTCGCCGCCCGCCGACCAGCACGTGATCGAGCGCTTCTCGTTCCAGGACCCCGACACTCTGCTCTACCGGTTCACGCTCGAAAGCGGAGACTGGGAAACGCCCTACAGCGGCGAGTACACCTGGCCGGCCACGGACGACAAGCTGTACGAGTTCGCCTGCCACGAAGGCAACTACGCGACCGGCAACACCCTGCGGGGGGCGCGTTTCGAAGAGAGGCGGATGGCGGCGGAGGCGACCGGCGGACCGTGAGCTTCCAGGACAACGCGGGCCGCGCGCTGATCCTCGCGTCAGCGGTCGCGGTCGGCGTCGCCACGGCCGCATCGGCCGATGAGATCCCCCGGACGTCGAGCGGCAAGCCCGATTTCTCCGGCAACTACGACATCAGCACCCTGACGCCGATCGAACGGAGCCCCGAACTCGGTGAACGCCTCCACCTGACCGAGGAAGAGGCGGAACGGATCCGGTCACGGGAAGCGGCGAGGGTCGATCTCACCGCCCTGGCCAGCGACCCGGACCGCGACGCGCCCGCGGCGGGGGCCAGCGTCGGCGGCTACAACTACTTCTACATGGACCGCGGCACGTCGGCGGTCAAGGTCGGCGGCAGGTACCGCACGTCGCTGATCGTCGATCCGCCGAACGGCCGCCTCCCGCCATTGACCGAGCGCGGCAAGGCCCGCCGGGAGGGCGTCTACGGGTTCTTCCTGCAGAACCAGGGCAAGGCGTGGTGGCGCGACCGCGAGGCCGGCCCCTACGACGACCCGGAGTCGCTGTCGATCGCAGACCGCTGCATCTTCTCGCTAGAGGGAACGATCCCGATCTACCCGAAGTTCTACAACAACCTGAAGACGGTGGTGCAGACCGACACCCACCTGATGATCCTGATCGAGTGGATGCACTACGCGCGGATCATCCCGATCAGCCTGTCCAGGGAGGCGGCCCGCCACGCGCCGGCCGGGTACCGATCGCGCGCCGGCGATTCCGCGGCCTGGTGGGAGGGCGACACGCTCGTCATCGAGACGACGAACTTCCAGGAAGAGAACTGGGTGACCTTCGCCCTCTACGGCGATCCCTCGCCGCCAGCCGACCAGCGCGTGATCGAGCGGTTCTCGTTCCAGGACGCGGACACCCTCCTCTACCGGTTCACCGTCGAGAACGGCGACTGGGAAGCGCCCTACAGCGTCGAGTACACCTGGCCGGCGAGCGACGACAAGCTCTACGAGTATGCCTGTCACGAAGGGAACTACTCCCTCGGGAACACGCTGCGCGGCGCACGCCTTGAAGAGAGGGAAGTCGAAGCGCAGACCGGCGGCTAGGCCGAGCCCCACAACGCGGACGTTGCGAACTCCAGGCTGTTGCCGTCGGGGTCGCGGAAGTAGATGGAGCGGCCCCGGCTGCCGCCCCAGTCGATCTCCTGCTCGATCTCGACGCCGCGGCTCTCCAGATGCGCGCGCCAGACGTCGATTTCGTCCGCGGTCACACCGAACGCCAGGTGGCCCGGGCCGTGAGCGCCGTGAGAGCCGAGGCCCCGCGGCGTCAGTTCAGGGTCGGCCGTCGCCTCCGGGTTGAAGAGCAGGACCATCTGGTCTCCGCAGCGGAAGAACACATGCCTCCCTTCGAGCTTCGAGTGGAGGGTGAGTCCCAGGATCCCGGTGTAGAAGGTCTCGGCCGCGGCGAGGTCACTGACGTAGAGGCAGGCCTCGAGCACGTGGTTCAACCTTGGCTTCTCTCTGCCGTTCGCATCGTCTGCCCGGGCGCTTCCCATGGTCCGACCTAGCGTATCGACGGCTTGCATGGAGTCGGCCGCTGCCGGCGGGCGCTGGCGCACCCCAGCGGGCGGCCGCCGCGCGGCGCCTGGCTCTTCTTGACACCCCGGCCCGTGGCGCCTTCTGGCGGCGTGTCCCGGAGAACTCCGGCGCCTTCCAACTCGTCCACTCGCGACGGAGTGAATCCCAGGACCTCGACAAGGACCTCGCGGTTGTGCTCACCGAGGCAGGGCGCTCCGCGCCGGTAGGTCGCGGGCGTCGCACTCAGGTGGATCGGAAGGCCGGGGTAGCGGCGACGGCCGACCTCGCGGTGATCGACCTCGGTCCAGAAGCCGCGCGCTTCGAGGAACGGGTCTTCCGCCATGTCGCGGGCGTCGGCGACCGGCGCCGCGGTGACGCCGGCCCTTTGCAGCCCGGTGACCAACTCGGCCCGTTCGCGGCCGCGCGTCCAGGCCTCGATCAGAACGTCGATCCGGTCCTCGTCTGCCTGTCGTTGATCCAGCGACATCGCCGCGAGCGACTCGGGCAAGGCGGCCAGGCCGCACAGCGCCCGCCACTCGTCGTCGTCCTCGACGCTGATCGCGATCCACCGGTCCTCCCCCCGGCATGGGTAGCAGCCCTGAGGCGCCCGGCGCGGGTGGCGGTTGCCGCGCCTGGGTTCGACCGCTCCCCGAAGCTGCGCCGCCAGGATGTGGTCACCGAACATCGTCGCCATCGCCTCGACCATCGGCGTCTCGACCGTGCCGCCCCGGCCCTCCGCGGACTGCGAGCGGCCGTACAGCATGGCCAGCGTTCCAACGGCGCTGTGCAGGGCGGTCATCGGATCCGGCCAGGCGATTCCGGAACGGTGCGGACCGCCGTCCCGGTAGCCGAGCGCGGACGTCAACCCCATCGTCGACTCGATCAACGGCCCGTAGGCCAGCCGGTCGCGGTAGGGACCGGAGTTGCCGAAACCGGGCATCGAGACCGCGACCACGCCCGGATTCATCCCGTGCAGCCGCTCCGGGTCGAAGCCGAGCTTGGGCATGACCCGCGGGCTGAAGTTGTCGCAGACCACGTCCGCCCGCTCGACCAGGGCCTCGAAGACGCGCCGCCCCTCGGGCTCACCCAGTTCGAGTGTCACGGAGCGCTTGCCGCGGTTCATCTTGTTGAACGCGGCGCCGCGGTTGTATGGACGTTCACCCGCGTCGTTCTCCGGGAACAGGTGAGTGAGCCGAGCGATCCGTGCCGACCGGGTCGCAGGGCCGCGCGCCCAGGCGGCCTCGACCTTGATCACGTCCGCGCCGAGATCGCCCAGGATCCGGGTTGCCAGCGGCCCGGCCCAGACCCGGGTGAGATCGAGCACGCGAATCCCCTGGAGGGGCCCGTCGACCGACGCCGAAGGTCCCGAAGGTCCGCCACCCTTCTCCCATCCCGGCCGGCCCGCAACCCGGCCCGCTGCCGCTCCACCGGTTCCCGCCGCCGTGCCCCTGGTCGCGCTCCGCCCAGACCAGCCCGCACCGTCGTCGAGCAATGGCGCCGTTCCGGTGAACGAGGAATCGACCAGCGGCGCTCCTGCTTCGCCGTTCAGGAGAAACGGCCCGCGCGGAACGAGAGGGCCGCTGTCGCCGTCGATCGGCACGAAGAAACCGCGAGCCCGGAAATGCGGATCGTCCAGCACCTCAAGCGCATCGATCACCGGGCCGATCGGCACCCGCACCCGCTCACCCAGCTCGATGATCTCGGCCGCGGTGTGGGCCATCATCCACGGATCGATCGCGCGGTCGAACTCCTCCCGGTGTTCCGCCCGATCGGCATCCTCAGCGAAGCGCGGGTCTTCCAGGACGTGACCCAGACCCGCCGCGTCGAGGAACGGCTGAAGCATCTCCCGGCTCGGCATGGACAGCGCCACGTACCCGTCCTTGCAACGGTGAACACCGACCGGATGCCAGGGCCCGCCCTGCGAGTTGCCGACCCTGCCGAGAACGTAGCCGGCCTGGGTCCACATCACCGTCGTGTAT
Source organism: Candidatus Multivorans thiocomprendens (assembly GCA_027493375.1). GTDB lineage: Bacteria > Acidobacteriota > Thermoanaerobaculia > Multivoradales > Multivoraceae > Multivorans > Multivorans thiocomprendens. The sequence continues at coordinate 14,254 of JAPVWO010000224.1, forward strand.
TGGTGCAGCGCCGCCAGCGCCTCCACATGCGAGACGTCGACCACCTGGCCGCGGCCGATCGCGGGCCGGGCCAGCAGTGCCGCCAGACCGCCGATCACCGCGTGGGCCCCCGCCTGGCAGGACGAATGGAGTCCCGGCCGCGCGATGGGCTCCCGATCCGGCGCACCGTTCAGGTAGAGGTGGCCGGACCAGGCGTCGTCCGTGAACCCGTTCGACCGCGGCGGTCCCGCCTTGCCCCAGACCTCGCGCGCCGCAGAACCCAGGCCGAACGGTGAGATCCGCAGCAGCACGGCCTGCGGCGCATCGGCCTCGTCGATCAGCGGTTCGAGCGGCCCCGGCGCGGCGCTCTCGATCACGACATCGACGCCACCGCCCTCGATCAGCTCCAGCACCTGCGCCCGGACGCCGTCCGCGCTCTGCCGGGGACGCCCCGCGCGCTTTCCGACATTCAGGTACGCATACTCCGCTCCGACGCCCCGCCAGCGCTCGCCAACCTCACGCCAGGGATCGCCTCCGGGCGGTTCAAGCCGCAGTACCTCGGCGCCACAGGCCGCCAGCAGTCGTCCCGCGTAGGCACCCGCGGGAGAGCCGGCGACCTCGATCACGCGTAGGTTGGAGCACGGATGATCTGTCACGAAGCCGGCACGGTAGCAGCCGTCCAGGACCGTCGTATGCTCACGCGCCGACCAGAACCAGACACGACCCTGGAGATCTCAGCCCATGCCGATCCTCGACTTCAGCCTCACCGACCAGGTCGCACTCGTAACCGGCGCCTCGCGCGGCATCGGCGAGGCCATCGCGCGCGGCTTCGCCGAGCAGGGGGCGACCGCGATCCTCGCGTCGCGGAAACAGGAAGGGCTCGACAAGGTCGCCGAGTCGATCGAGGCCGACGGCGGCAAGGCGGTTCCGATCGCCTGTCACGCCGGCAACGTGGAGCAGATCGCCGCGCTGTTCGAACGCATCGAGAGCGAGTTCGGGCGGCTCGACATCCTGGTGAACAACGCCGCCACGAACCCCTACTTCGGGCCCGCGATCGACATGCCGGAGTGGGCCTTCGACAAGACGCTCGAGGTGAACCTCAAGGGCTACTTCGTGCATATCCAGCAGGCAGCGCGGCTGATGAAGAAGCAGGGCTCGGGCAACGTGATCAGCGTCGCCTCGATCGCCGGCCTGCGCCCCGGACCGAACGAGTTGACCTACGCGCTGACCAAGGCGGCGGTGCTGAACATGACCCGCGGCTGGGCCAAGGAGCTGGGCCAGTTCGGAATCCGGGTCAACGCGATCGCACCCGGCGTCGTTGAGACCTACTTCGCCAGCGTGCTCGTCGACTCCGAGGAGAAGCGGCAGGCGATCGCCAGCCGAACGCCGGTCGGGAGGCACGCGCAGCCGAATGAGATCGCGGGGGCGGCGGTGTTCCTGGCCTCGAAGATGGGCAGCTACGTGACCGGCGCGACAATCGTGATGGACGGCGGGTCGTCGGCGTAGCGCGGACCGGAAACCGGCGCTCCGACGCCGGATGCCGGCGAGGGCGCCGGCGCACCCGGTCTCAGAGTTCCGCGCGTCGCCGATCGTCCAGCGTGACAGCCGCTTCCAGCAGATAGCCCAGCAGGTCGCCGTCGACGTAGTCGTTGTCGACCACGTTGACCAGGAAGTAGGTGTCGTGAATGTGCCGCAAGAGGCGGCGCGACTCGCTGTCGTCGTCGTAGACCGCGGCCCAGGAAGTCAGCCAGAGGTCGAAGGCCTCGTCCTTCCACACCTCGAAAGAGCGGGGATCGACGATCGTCGGCTGCCGGATCTCACGACCCGGGAAGACGCCCCAGGTCACCGCGTTGACCGTGTCGCAGTTGCTGTGGGCGTCGCCGGTGCGGTCGATCGCGTGGTAGGTGAGACTCTCGTTCGCCTCGAGCGCGGCGAGCAGCGGCGGCGCCTGTTCGGGCGACACGAAGAACTCCAGATACGCCTTCTGGTAGACGCGGCCGCCGGCGCCGCCCCAGCCCACCGCGTCGTCATCGGACGGCGCGCCATCCACGCGCGGCTGCGAGTTGATCGTCAGCAGCCCCGCCAGGTTCAGACGGACCAGGGCGTCCCGCAGGGGCTCGCTCTCGAGGTCGAGCGGCCAGTCGTACCAGGGAATGCCGTCCACGTCGCCGCGGCAGAAGCCGGCGAACACCTCGCGCACCTGCTGGATGGACTGTAGCTCCCGGCCCCAACGCTCGCGGGCAACTTCAGCCTTGACCGGCCGAAACGCGAGGTGGTGGTCCGCCAGGTCGCCGAACGCGGGCGATCCCGAGTCGCCCCAGCGGCCGTTGGGAAACTCGTCCCAGTCCTGGGTCCGGGCGAGGTAGCTCTTAGGCCGGTTGGCCCAGAAGATCGGCCGCACGTCCTCTTTGGGGCGCCGTACAGCGGTTGCGCTGCGCCACGGCAGCACCCGCTCGGCCCGCTCGGGCACGATGCCGAGCCGGTCAAGAATGATCTGCACCGATCTCTCGAGGTTCAGCGTGTAGAAGTGAAGACCGGGCGCTCCGCCATCGAGCAGCCGGCTGCAGATCCCGGTCAGCACGTCCTGGCCGTACTCGCGCACCGAGGCGTCGTGAAACCGCCGCGCCTCGATCTCCCGCACGATCTCCGGCGGCGCGCTGGCGCCGAAGCCGGTGATCCGGTGAAAGGACTGGTAGCCGTTGATCGGCGCCAGACCGGGCACGACGGGGCAGTCGACGCCACGCTCGCGGCAGCCCTCGACGAAACGGAAGTAGAGCTCCGGCTCGAAGAACATCTGGGTGATGACGAAGTCCGCGCCTGCCGCCACCTTCTCCGCGAGGTGGTCCAGGTCGCGCTCCAGGCTCGGCGCCTCGGGGTGGCCTTCCGGGTAACCGCCGACGCAGATACCGAAGTGGTCGCCGTGCTCCTCCCGGATGAAGCGCACGAGGTCCGAGGCGTGCGAGAAGCCGTCCGCCACCGGCGACCAGGCGCCGCCGCCCCGCGGCGGATCGCCGCGTAGCGCCAGGATGTTGCCGATCCCCCGCTCGCGGCAGTCCCGGAGCACCGTGGCGATACGCTGCCTCGGCATGTTCGTGCACGTCAGGTGCATCATCGTCTCGAGGCCGAGCACGTTCTCGATCGTGCTCGCCAGCTCGAACGTCAGATCCGCCGTGCTGCCGCCGGCGCCCCACGTCACGTCGACGAACGCCGGCTCGAGACGCCCCATGCGCTCGATCCGCGCGTAGAGGTTCTCGATCCCGGCCTCCGTCTTCGGCGGGAAGTACTCGAACGAGTAGAAGGGCCGCCCCTCGGCGATCGCCGAGCGCAGCTTGTCGATCAGCTTCACGACGAAGCGGATCCTACGGCCACCCGCTCCGCCTGCTGGACGAGGCCGGGCGCGGCCAGCCGTGCGGCCACGGCCGCCAGCTCGGGCCGCGGTCCGCGCCAGCGCAGTTCGTCGACGGAACCGCTGACCGGCGCGTCGCGAACCAGGGTCGCGAGCTGCCGGAACAGCTCCGCCGACGCCCGTTCCTCGCGCAGAGTCGCCGCCAGACGGTCCCGCCCGCGCACCTTCACGCCCCACTTCCACGGCTCGTCCGGGATCTCCTCCAGGTGGACGTAGTGCGAGAGCACCGCCGCCGCGGACTTGGCGCCCCAGCCGCGGAGGCCCGGGAAACCGTCGGCGCTGTCGCCGACCAGCGCCAGATAGTCCGGGATCGACTCCGGCTCGACGCCGAACTTCTCGCGGATGCCGTCGGCCTCCCAGCGCAGACCGCGACGGCGGTCCACCTGGACCGTCTTTCCGCCCCGGCCGGAGTCGACGCACTGGGCCAGGTCCTTGTCCGGCGTGCAGATGCGGACCTCGACGACACGCTCGTCAGCGGCCGCCATCGCGGCGCCGCTGGCGAGCCCGTCGTCCGCCTCGTGCTCGACCATCGGCCAGACGACGACTCCCAGAGCCGCCAGGGCCTCCTCGAGCACCGGGAACTGCTTCAGGAGCTCCGGCTCGATCCCCTTGCCGGTCTTGTACCCGGGCCACATCCCGTTGCGGAACGACTCGATCACCTGGTCGGTCGCCACCGCCACGTGGGTCGCTCCATCGCGGAACATGCCGAGCACGGAGAAGACGACTCCACGCACCGCTCCCACCTCGAGCCCGTCCTCGTTGCGATAGCTCGGGGCGCCGAAGTGGTGGCGGAAGAGCTCGTAGGTGCCGTCGATCAGGTGGACGTACATGGCGGGCGCCGCATCCGGGTGACTCCGGCAAGCTACCATCAGCCGCCATGGCAAGATTCACCGCCCTGTTCTGGACCGTCTGCGCGGCTGGCCTTCAGCCCGCAGCGGCCGTCGTTGAACTGCCCGGCGATCCTCTCGCCGGCTCGGGCGACATCGCGCGGACCCTGCTGCCGGCGTCCCGGCTACTGGCCGGCGAACTCCCGACGCCCGTGGACAACGCGGCCTTCGCCCTGCCGGAGAACGCCGCACCGCCGCGCCACGAGATGCGAGGCACGCTGCAGCTCTTCGGCGGCGGCGGCGCCTCCTGGACCGTCCACCACGACACCTACCTGCGGGCGGACGAGCCGCCGATCGTCTCCGCCCTGCGCCGCATCCCGCGGCTCGACGTCGTCCTGGTCCAGGGCGGCTCCCACCTGGTGCCCGCCAACCGCGCGCTCCGCTACACCGGCGACGCCTACTGGAACGTCATCGTCGGCCCGGGCCGGATCTGGAGCGAGAACGGCGACGGCGGCAGGAGCCGGGCTTCGCTGCCGATCACTCTGGTCGAGCGCAACCAGAACTGCGCCTACCACGGCGTCGTGTCCTTCCTGTTCGACGGCGCCGCCACCTCGCCGGCGGCCTTCCAGGTCACCCAGGAAACCTGCAAGTACTTCAAGTTCGACCTCTGGGCCGCGAGCCCCACCCGCTTCACCGCCGGCGAGCCGCCCGAGGCGGCCGCCCTGCTCGAGGCCTACGCCGCCGAGGCCGCGTCGCGGCTGCCCGTCCGGCCGGTCGAACGGATCCGGGACGACCACCCGCGCGCCCTGGTCTACCCGCAGGCCTTCGGCGGCGGCTTCGACCGCGAGCACCTCACCGCGTTCGGCGTCTCCTTCGGCGGAGTCCACTACCAGGGCCCGGTCCACACCCGCTACGGCGACTACCCGTATCCCGAGCAGATCCGCCTGCCGTCCTACTCGACGGCCAAGACCGCCGTCGGCGCCGTCGCGCTGATGCGGCTGGCGCAGAGGGACGGCTTCGACGTGACCGAACTCGAGCTCAGGGACTACGTGCCCAAGCCGCCCCGGGGCAGCTTCCACGGCGTGACCTTCGAGCACGCCCTCGACATGGCGACCGGTCACTACTGGGACACCGGCGACCAGGACGACGAGAAGAACTCGACGACCGAGCTGAACTTCTTCGTGCCGGAGCACCGGAACCGCAAGCTGCGGGGCGCGTTGGCCTATCCGACGAAGGAGCCGCCCGGGAAGCGCTGGGTGTACCACACGACGGACGCCTTTCTGCTTTCCGTGGCCATGAGCGGATACCTGGGCCAGAAGGCGGGCGCCTCGCCAAAGGAACCCGCCGACCTGCTGGAATTCCTGGCCGCCGAGGTCTACGGGCCGTTGGGTGTCTCCGCCGGGGCGCTCCAGTCGCTGCGCACGGACAACCGGGCCGACGGCTACGTCTTCGGCGGCTACGGCATGTTCTGGACCCCGGACGACATCCTGAAGATCGCCAACCTGCTGAACGCCCAGCGCGGCCGGATCGGCGACCGGCAGGTGCTCCATCCGGGCATGGTGGCCGCCGCGATGCAGGAAGACGAGGACGACCGCGGCCTGGACGCCGTCCACAACGGCCACCCGAACAAGTACAACAACTCCATCTGGTCGCGCCAAATCCAGGTGACCGACGGAACCGGCACGCGGCAGGTCTGGGTGCGGCAGATGCTCGGCTACGGCGGCATCGGCGTTCTCATGCTGCCGAACGGCGCCGTCTTCTACTACTTCGGCGACAAGGACCAGCACGACTGGCTGCGATCCGCGAGGGAGGCCTACAAGCTCCGATGACCAGACCGGACGCAGCGGGATCGGCCGCGGGTTCCTTCGACGGAGCCGGCCCCTTCACGGGTCTGCGGATCGTCGAACTCGCCGAGGGCGTCGCCGGCCCGTACTGCGGCAAGCTGCTTGCCGACCTCGGCGCCGACGTGATCAAGGTCGAGCCGCCCGCGGGCGACGCCACCCGCCGGGCGAACGGCGCCGACCCGGAAAGCTCGCCGCTCTTCCTCTACTGCAATACGAGCAAACGGGGAGTCGTGCTCGACCTGGACGACGAGGACGATCGCGGCGCCCTCGACAGCCTGCTCGGGACCGCCGACGCCCTGATCGTCGACCGCGAACCGCCAGCGGAGACGCCGCCGGACCTGATCGTCGCCGCGGTCACGCCCTACGGCCTCACGGGACCCCGCTCGGGAGCGCCCGCCGGCGAACTCACGCTCACCCACGGCGGCGGACTCGTCAACCAGATGCCGGCCCGCTCCCGAGACATCGACCGCGCGCCGGTCGCCCTGGGCGGCCATCAGGCCGGCTACCACGCCGGCCTGGTGACCGCGTTGACGGTCGCTGCCCTCCTCTACGAACGCGGCCACGGCGGCGACGCTCGAGTCGACGTCTCCATGCAGGACGTGATGATCAGCCTGGTGGCGCCGCTTCTGGCCAGCGCCCGCTACCACGAAACGTCCTGGTCACGGGTGCCGGATCGCCCACCGGCCATGGGCAGGCTGAAAACGAGCGACGGTTACGTCATCCTGAACGCCTTCGACGACCATCACTTCGAGCTCTTCCGCGAACTGATGGGCAATCCGGACTGGTGCCGGGGCGACGAGTGGAAGGACATGGCCTATCGCAGCCACCGCCTGATGGACATCGCTCCCCAGGTCGACGCCTGGGCTCTCGAACAGAAACGCGACGACCTCTACCACCGGGCGGCCAACCTGGGCATTCCGGTCGGACCGATCCACGACGCCGCGGACGTGATGGACTACCGGCAGTACCTGGCCCGCGACTACTTCGTCGAGGTGGACCATCCCCGCGCCGGGAAACGCCGCTACGCCGGCTGGCCGTACCGGATGGCCGGGTCGTCGCCTCGCGTTTCGCGCCCGGCGCCGCTGCTCGGCGAGCATTCGAACGAGGTCCGCGCCGAGGTTTCGGCAACCGGCAACGGCAATCCGGCCGGAGGCGTCCCGCCCGCCGATCCCGTTGCCCGCAAACTCCCGCTCGAGGGCATTCGCGTCGCGGAGTTCGCCTGGGTATGGGCCGGCCCGTACGCAGGCGTCCTGCTCTCCACCCTGGGCGCCGAGGTGATCAAGGTCGAGGGGCCCAAGCGCCTCGACCTGACCCGCCGCTCGGTGGTCTGGCCCCGCGCGGAGGAGGCGCCGCGGAGGATCGGCCAGGACGCCGGCATGGCGTTCAACACGACCTCCGCCGGGCAAACCCGGAACTCATCGTGGCCTCCTCGTCGGGCCGGGGCCACGGCGGCCCGGAAACCGAGTACCTCGGCTACGCGATGGTCCACCAGGGCGTGGCCGGCGGCGCCTGGATCTCCGGCTACCCGGACGATCACCCGACTCACAGCGGCGGCGACGTCGATCTGATGAACGCAATCACGCTCGCCTTCTCGATCGTCGCGGCGTTGCATCACCGCAGCCGCACCGGCGAAGGCCAGTTCATCGACTACTCGCAGTGCGAGGGTGTGAGTTCGATCCTCGGCGAAGTCCTCCTCGAGTACGAGATGACGGGGGAAGTCCCGGAACGCGCCGGCAACTCGCACCGCCAGTCGGCTCCGCACGGCGTCTACCGCTGCTGGGGCATCGACCGCTGGCTCGCCATCGAGGTCCACGGCGACGAGGAGTTCGCCCGGCTGGCGGCGACGATGGGCCGGCCCGAGCTGGCCGAGGACTCCCGGTTCGCAACCGCAACTGCCAGAAAGCGGAACGAAACGGAACTCGACGCGATCGTCGGCGGCCCGGGGCTCCTTCGCCACCGTAAAGCACCCTGAGTGGGGCGACCTCGAACTCGTCGGGCCGCCGTTCCGCATCGCGGGCCGCGATCTCAGCCCCCGCCGAGCACCCCTGCTCGGTGAGCACACCGACGCGATCCTGGGCGATCTGCTCGGCCTGTCCAAGGACGAACTCGCGGTCTACCGCAGCCGCGGCATCGTCGGCTGAGCCCCTCCGCTCCACACTGGGTGCGCCGGCGTCCCCGCCGGCTTCCGCGAGTAAACTCTCCACTCCATCCGCACCCTGAATCCCCAAAGGAGGTCCTCAGTGACTCGACTCAACCGAACGTCGCTCAACGTCGTGACCGCGGCCGCAATTGCCGCTGCCCTGCTCTTCGCCCCACCGGTCCCCGCCTTCGCTCAGGACGGCGAGTCGGTGACGGTCGACATCATGAGCCGCTACCGCGTCGCTCCGAACATCACCTACCTGACCGCCGACGGCTACGAGTCGAAGCTGGACGTGATGACTCCCCGCGGCCAGGGGCCGGTACCCACCCTGATCTACATCCACGGCGGCGGCTGGGTCGGCGGCACGAAGGAATCCAGCGTGCTGCGCACCCTCCCCTACCTCGAGATGGGATGGGCCGTGGTCAACGTGGAGTATCGGCTCGGCCGCAACGCGCTCGCGCCCGGCGCCGTCGAGGACTGCCGCTGCGCTCTGCGCTGGATCTACGAGAACGCCGAGGACTACAACATCGACACCTCCCGCCTGGTGGTGAGCGGCGCCTCGGCCGGCGGCCACCTGTCCCTGACCACGGGCATGCTGCCGGCCTCCGCCGGCCTCGACCGCCTCTGCCCCGGCCGCGACGCGGACCGTCCGGGCTGGGCCGCGGCGGACGAGTACGAGATGCCGGTCGCCGCCATCGTCAACTGGTTCGGGATCACCGATGTCGGCGACCTGCTCGAAGGCGTCAACGCGAAGAGCTACGCGGTCGCCTGGATGGGCTCCCGCAGCGACCGCATGGAACTCGCCAAGCGCGTGTCGCCGCTCACCTACGTCCGGTCCGGACTGCCGCCGATCCTGACGATCCACGGCGACGTCGACAACATCGTGCCCTACCAGCACGCCCTCGACCTGCACGCCAAGCTGGACAAGGCGGGTGTCGTCAACAAGATCCACACTGTGCCCGGCAAGGGCCACGGCAACTTCAGCCCCGACGAGCAGCAGGAGATCTTCCGGGTCATCCGGACCTTCCTCGACCAGCACGCGACCGGCGGAGGCGGCGCAAGCACCGGCGCCGAGTGACGGCAGCCGCTCCCGACCTCTGCACCCGCACCGCCGTCGACCTCGCCGGGCTACTGGCCCGCGGCGAGGTCTCGGCGGTCGAGGTGCTGGAAACCCACCTCGGCTGGATCGACCGGCGCAACCCGGAACTCAACGCGATCTGCACGCAGGACCGCGACCACGCGCTCGAGCGGGCACGGGCCGCCGACGAGTTGCGTCGCCGCGAGCCGATAGCCGCGGCCGCGAAGCCCCTCCTCGGCCTGCCGACCGCGGTCAAGGACCTGGTGCCGACGAAAGGCATCCGCACCACTTTCGGCTCGCCGATCTTCGCGGACAACGTCCCTGACTTCGATGCCCTGATCGTCGAGCGGATCCGGGAAGCCGGCGCCGTCGTCATCGGCAAGACGAACACGCCCGAGTTCGGCGCCGGCTCGCAGACGTTCAACCCGGTGTTCGGCAAGACCCGCAACCCCCGGGATCCGAGCCGGACCTGCGGCGGCTCGAGCGGCGGCGCGGCAACGGCGCTCGCGAGCGGCATGCTGCCCATCGCCGACGGCAGCGATCTCGGAGGCTCGCTGCGCAACCCGGCCAGCTTCTGCGGCGTGGTCGGCTTCCGGCCGACGCCGGGGCGCGTGCCGCGCGTGCCTCCCGAGCAGGGCTGGGACGATCTCGCGGTTCTCGGGCCGATGGGGCGCAACGTCGCCGACGCGGCGCTCCTGTTCTCGGTCATCGCCGGGCCGGACCCGCGGGATCCGATCTCACGGGCCCGACCCTCGGAGCCCTTCCACCCGGTCGAACCGCTCGACCTGCAAGGCCTCCGTCTCGCCTGGACGCCCGACCTCGGCCTCTACCCGGTCGAACGAGAGGTCGTCGAGGTCTGCGAAGGGGCCTTGCCTGTGTTCCGGGACCTGGGCGCCGACGTCGAGGAAGCCGCGCCCGCTCTCTCCGGCGCCGACGGCATCTTCCGCACCCTGCGCGCCAACCTGTTCGCCGACAAGCTGGGCCCGTTGGTCCCCGAACATCGACAGCAAATGAAGGACACCGTGATCGAGGAGATCGAGCGCGGCCTCGCCCTCACCGGGCCCGATATCGCGACCGCCCAGGCTGAACGCACCCGCCTTCACTGCCGCGTGGTCGAGTTCTTCGAGCGCTACGATGCCCTTCTCCTGCCCACAGTCCAGGTCCTTCCCTTCAACGTCGACGAGCCCTACCCCGCCGAAATCGAGGGCCAGCCGATGACGAGCTACACCGACTGGATGGCCTCCTGCTACTCGATCACCGTCACCGGCTGCCCGGCCATCTCCGTGCCGTCCGGAGTCGGTCCTTCGAGCCTGCCGGTCGGCCTTCAAATCGTCACGCCACGGGGAACGGACCACCGAACCCTTGCCATCGCGGCGACGTTCGAGGCGGCGAGGGCCACCGACACCGTCCCCTAGACCTGGACTCTCGAAGTGACCCTTCCCAAGCGTTGGCTGCACTTGGACGTGCCCCGGAACCTGCCGTGCCTCGGCTTGGCCGGCCTCGCCGCCGGTCCAGGGAATCATCGTTCCGCTCAAGGGGTCCAAAGTCGCCGAGACGGTTGGCGTGCCCGGTCGCCACTTCATCGCCGTCCGGGTGCTGGATGCCGACGACCGGCCGATCGTGGGCGCCCTGGTCGTGGCTAACCCCTCGGACCTGGCCTAGCCCCGCGCCGCCGCTGCCTTCACCCGGATGGTCCGCGACAGGATCTCGGGAAACTACTCTGCGGCGGCGCTGCACGTGTTCCCCACCTACCACCCCTCCGCCTCTCGCACCGATGCCGAGGGAATCGCGCGCATCGCCATGCCGACCGCGGACGCCACGGTCCTCGTCTCGGCCACCGGCTTCGTCCTCGGCAAGGGGACGACGAGGTCCGGCCGCGTCGCGTTGCGTCTGGAACGAGATCCGGGAGTCCGGCCGCGCGTGCGCGGTCCAACCGGTTCACCCGTGCCCGGTGCGGTGGTCCGCACGGTCGGTGCCCGTGACCGGATCAGGAGCGCCGGCGCGTCCGCCGCCATCAGGACCCTCACGGCGCCCCGCGCTCTCGGCGGCGCCGACACGCCTCTGGCGATCACCGACGGGAACGGAGAAGCGATCTTCGGCCGAAGACCCGCCGAGGCAACTGCCCTGGAAGTCGAAGCAGCCGACGGTGCATTCGCCCGGGTCGCCCTCCCGGTGGCGACTCCGGCCGAATCGCGGCAACCGGTGGCACAGGCTGGTCATCCGCCTGCGGCCGGCCACAGCCGAGTCGCCGGACCGGTAGCCCGCCCCACCCGAGCCTCCGGTCCTCACCGACGCTCGTACGCGTACAACCTCCGTCCGCTCGCCGACACGGTCTCCACGTTTCGGATCGCCGCGTACGGCTCCAGCGCCGCTTCCCAGGCCTCCGGCACGTAGTCGGCGAAGCGGTCGCCCCGCAACGTGAGCAGGTCGTCGACCCGCCGGTCGCCGCGCGGCACGAACTCGACGAGTCCCCGCGGCGCCAGCGAGACGAGCCAGGCCGCGATCCGGGGCAGCGGCACGTTGCGGCCGATCGCCAGGTGGTGGACGACGGCCAGAGCCATCAGTGCGTCGGCGCTCCGGGAACGGGCCGTCAGGGAGCGACGCTCCGCCTGCCCCCAGCCCTGGTCCGGCGAGGGATTCGCCAGGTCCTGATAGAGCGGCAGGAAGCGCAGCCGATCGGTGCGGGCCCGCTCGCAGGCGCTCTCGAGCGCGCCGAAGTCCGAATCGAAGCCGATCACGTCGCCGGCGCCGGCCTCGATCGCGATGGCGGCGAACTCGCCCGTATTGCATCCGAGGTCCCAGAGCTGCTCCGGCTTCGCCGCGGCGACGAAAGCCCGCACCGCCTCCGCCTTGCGTGACGCCTCACTCGAGTCGTAGCTGGAGGCCGAGGAATAGTCGCTCCATGTCGTGCTGGTGCCGCGGGGCTCGAGCCCCTGGATCCACTTCCGGAGCTGGGTAAGGAGTCCGCGGTAGGCGCCGCGCGGCAGGGGCCGTTTCGCCGTCCGCTTCGCTGCCTCACCCCGCGAACCGGCCCCGCGCTCGAACCGTAGCGGCAGCAGCAAGTGGGCCTGCATCCTGGCCGACCAGCGCATCCGCCGCGGCAGCAGCGCCGCGAGTTCGCGACCGGGAATGCCCTCCTGCATCCCTCGATACCAGGCGTTGTGGGGGGTGCCGAGCTTCGCGGACAGCAGCAGCGGGTTCAGGAACTGCTCGCCGAACTGGTTGTGCCCCTGCCAGTACTCGCCCTCCCGGTAGCGACGCATCGAAAGCCAGTCGATGAAGACGGGCCTGGCGCCCTGGAACTGCACGTTGTAGGCGCTCGCGTCCGAGAGCGAGATACCCCGGTCGAACAGCCGGATCTGCATCTCCAGGTGCATCAGGGCCGCCGCCTTGAGCAGCGAGAAAGGCCACTCGTACGGGTAGGAGATGAACGGAAGCCGCGGATGCTCCAGGACCACACCGCCCGGCGGCGGCAGCACGCCGGCTTCGGCCGGATCGACCTCTTCGGCCGCGACCAGCCCACCCTCGACGATCAGGGCCTCGACGGCGCCGCAACTCCGTACGTGGCGATACTCCTCAACGACTGCCGGCGCCACGCTCCGGAACACGCGGCCATCGGGACCCTCGATCACCTGGCCGGCAGGGTCGCGGAAGGAAGACGGCTCCGCCCGCGGCGCTGGGTCAGGGCGCCGCGAACCGGTTCGCAAGCTCTCCGTCGCGGTGCCCGGTTGCACTACTCGGACTCGGGATCGTCGCCGCGGCCGATGCCCAGAAACGAGGCTATGCGCCCCCAATAGACCTTGAACGCCACGGCCGCCGCCGCGACGCCGCCGATCAACGCCTGGAGGATCATGCTGCCAGAGGCCGGATCGAGGTAGGCGAATGCCGTGCCCGGCGCGGTCAATGCGACCAGTGTGGCGAGCAGGACGATCGTGCGGTTTCCATTCATCGGCCAGTCCTCATGAAGAGTACGTGAAGCGGAACAAATCCCGGCCAGTTAGTCAAGCAGGATCGGCCGTCCTGAGCGGCACGAGCAACGGAACGTCACAGACACCGCACGTCGGCCAGCGTGGCCATCCGGCGATCCAGGGTCAGAACCTCGAGCCCGGCACGCGTGTAGCCGTCGGCGATCAGGCGGTCGAACAGGCCCGGACTCCCCGACGCTTCCAGCGCCTCGAACACGGCGCGGCCGTTGAGCGGCGAGAGTAGACCGCTGCGAAGCACCTGGAGCAGCCCGGCCCGGACATCCGTCCTGGGTACCCCGTAGTGGTGCTGAACGGCAACGTACGCCTCGCCGATCACCTGGTTCGAGGCAAAGATCTCGCTGCCTTCGTGCTCGACCAGCGCGATCAGCCCGGCCACACAGTCCAGGAAGTCCTCCCTGGGCTCGCCGGTCAGCAGGCGCACCAGGATCGAGGTGTCAATCCCGAAGCGCGGGGTCATACCCTTGCGATCGGAACGACTCGAGGTCGAACGGACCGGACCCGTCCTTCAACTTCTCGCGCAGCGGCGCCAGGCGCTCACGGCGGATTCGCCGCGGACGCAGCCGGAAGCCATCGGAACTCTCGACCAGCTCCAGGCGGTCTCCCGGCCCTACTCCAAGCGCGTCGAGGACCCGCGCCGGAAACGTGACCTGCCGTTTCGATGTGATCTTGACGATCATCCCAATCTCCTTACCAAGCACCGTACTTCGGTAAGGCGGAGGGAGTCAAGGCCCGTGGCGGCCGCCGCCGCGCCGAGCCGCAGGCCGTAGGATTGCCGCCCGCTCGGCGGAGACCAACGACATAGCCCAACGAAAAGGGAGATTCACAGTGGACATCGCGAACAGGATCATGGTCGTCACCGGCGGCGCCTCCGGCATCGGGAAAGCGCTCGCAGAAGCGTTCCACCGCGAGGGCGCTCGTCACGTCGTCGTCGCCGACCTGGACGAGGCGGGAGCCAAGGAAGTCGCCGAGACCATCGGCGGCACGGGCGTCGGGCTGGACGTTGCCGACGAGGGCGCCGTGCGCGACCTGGTCGCGGCGACGCAGGCAAACATCGGCCCGATCGACCTCTTCATGTCGAACGCGGGCTACGTCACGATCGGCGGGCTCGAGGTGCCGAACAAGGAGATCAACGAAATGTGGGATGTCCATGTGATGTCCCACGTCTACGCGGCCCGGGCCGTCCTGCCGTCCATGATCGATCGTGGCGAGGGCTACATCATGAGCACGGCCTCGGCGGCCGGGCTCCTGACCCAGCTCGGATCGCTCGCCTACTCGCTGACCAAGCACGCAGCGGTGGCGCTGGCGGAGTGGATCGCCATCACCCATGGCCACCAGGGCATCCGCGTCTCGGTGCACTGCCCGCAGGCGGTGCGAACGAACATCGGCGCCAACAGCCCGAACCCGCGGCGCCGGGACGCGCTGTCCGTCGGCGTTGCTTCTGGAGACGGCGTGCTGACCTCCGAGCAGGCGGCAGACGCCTGCATCGAGGCGGTCCGCGCGGAGCGTTTCTGGGTGCTTCCCCACCCCGAGGTCGCCGAGTACGTCCGGCGCAAGGCGACCGACATCGACCGCTGGCTGCATGGGATGCGGCGGTTCCAGGGGCGGCTCTACGAAGGAAGGCAACTGCCCGGCGACTGGTTCACCGATTCCCAGGGCGACTGACGTGGCCCCGTCCGACGATCCGGTCGTCTCGAGCCGGCAGGACGGCGTCGCCGAGATCGTGCTGAACCGGCCCGCCCGCCGCAACGCCGTGACCGGGCCGCTGGCGAAACGCCTGCACGAGGAGATCGTCGCGGCGACCGAAGACGACGAGGTCGCCGTGCTGCTGATCCGCGGCGCCGGCGGGGCCTTCTGCTCCGGCCTCGACCTCGGCGAGTTCCGGGCCGACCCGCCGCCGGACTGGATGCCGGACTTCAGCGGCCTGTGGCTCGACGTCCATGCGGCGTTCTACGACTGCCCGAAGCCGATCGTCGCGGCGCTCGAGCGATTCGCGATCAACGCCGGCTCGGCGCTGGCGCTCGCGGCCGATTTGCTGGTGGCCGGAGAGCAGGCTTTCCTCCACGTCGGCGAGATCCAGATGGGCATGGCGGCGCCGATGAACATGGCCTGGCTGCGACTGCGCCACCCGGAGAGCGTGGCGGCGCGGCTGGCGATCGTCGGCCGTCGCTACACGGGGCGGGAGCTGGAACGAATGAACGTCGCCTGCGAGGTCGTCGCCGACGACGCCGTTCTCGACCGCGCCCGGGAACTTGCCGCGACCATCGCCGATTATCCCCCGCGGGGCGTCCGGGCGATCAAGCGAACGGTCCTCGGCGGACGGCCCGCAGCCTCCGGTCGCGACTGGTTCGCCCAGTTCCGCGCCGGCTGACGACTCGACAGGGACAGGCCGCATGCCGGCCGACGCCCGCGATAGCGCCCCGAAACCCCTCGCACGCTCGGTGTTTCGGCCCATCCCGTCCTCGCCCAGGAGCTTGCGCCGAGGACCTCACACGTAGCGTTCTGCGGCGCAAGCTCCTAGACTAGGGGCAATGACGGCCTTCTCATTGGACGACAAGTACACGCTCACTGAAGGCCGCGTCGCAATCACCGGTGTCCAGGCTCTCGTCCGGCTACCGATGGACCAGCATCGCCGCGACCGGGAAGCCGGCCTGCGGGTTGGCGCCTTCATCAGCGGCTATCCCGGATCGCCGCTGGGCGAATACGACAAGCAGCTTCAGCGAGCGAACAGGCTGTTGGCGGACCACGACGTGGTCTGCCGACCGGCGATCAACGAGGAGACGGCGGCGACCGCGATCTACGGCGCCCAGCTCCTGGAACGTTTTCCCCACCAACGCTTCGACGGCGTAGTCGGCATCTGGTACGGCAAGACGCCCGGCGTCGACCGCACCGGCGACGCTTTCCGCCACGGCAACTTCATCGGCACGGGCAAGCACGGCGGCGTCCTCGTCCTCGCCGGCGACGACACCGCCTGCAAGAGCTCGACGATCCCCGGCGACAGCACGATCAGCCTCTTCGACCTCTCGATCCCGGTGCTCTACCCGGGCGATCCGGCGGAGGTGCTGGAGTTCGGGCTGCACGGGATCGCGCTGTCCCGGTACGCAGGCCTGTGGACCGGGCTCAAGATCGTGACCAACGTCGCCGACGGCGGCGCGGTGATCGACCTGCCGCATCCCCGGCCACCGATCCTGCCCGATTTCGACATCGGCGGCCGCCGCTTCGAGAAGCAGCTCGACATGCGGCTCCTGCCCCCCTACTCGATCGAACTCGAGCGGCAGATCTTCTCCGAGCGCACGGCGGCCGCCCTGGCGTACGTCCACGCCAACGGCCTCGACAGCATCCGCTGCGTCAGCCCCGGCGATCGCATCGGCCTGGTCGCGGCCGGCAAGCCCTACCGCGACCTGCGTCTGGCGCTCGAGCTTCTCGGCCTGGACGAGGCCGCGCTCGACCGTCACGGCATCCGGGTGCTCAAGCTCGGCTGCATCGCGCCGATCGAGCCGCGGCGCCTGCGTGAGTTCGCCCAGGGCCTCGAAGAGATCATCGTCGTCGAGGACAAGCGCGGCTTCGTCGAGACGCAGATCCGCCAGGTCCTCTACAACCTGCCCGACCGGCCGCTGGTCGGCGGCAAGGAGACGCCCGGCGGCGAGACGCTGTTCCCGATGCACGGGGAACTCGAAGGCCACGACATGGCCCGGATCCTCGGCACGTACCTGGAGCACCGGCTGCCCGGCGCCGCACCGGCCGAGAGGCTGGCGCACCTCCGGGCCGGCGCCGAGTCCGCCGAACTGGCCACGAAGCTGCCCGCCGCGCTGCCGCGCACGCCCTACTTCTGCAGCGGCTGCCCCCACAACACCTCGACCCAGCTTCCCGAGGGCTCGGACGTCGCGGGCGGCGGCATCGGCTGTCACGCGATGGCGATGTGGATGGATCGAGGCGTGAGCTGGCTGCCGCAGATGGGCGGCGAGGGCGCCTGCTGGATCGGTCTGGCGCCGTTCACCGAGCAGGAGCACGTGTTCCAGAACGTCGGCGACGGCACCTACGCCCATTCCGCCAGCAAGGCGATCGAGGCCTGCATCGCCGCCGATCTCCACATGACCTTCCGCATCCTCTACAACTCGGCGGTGGCCATGACGGGAGGTCAGGACGCGGTCGGGCTGCTCAGTTCGATGGGCGTCGCCAGGCAGCTTCAGCTCCAGGGCATGAAGCGGGTCGTCCTGGTGACCGAGGATCTGGAGCGCTTCCCCCATCGGGACGACAACGGGGTCGAGATCCGGCACCGCAGGGACTACGACCAGGTGCTCAAGGAACTGCGGGCCATCAAGGGGCCGACGGCCGTCGTCTACGACCAGCAGTGCGCGGCCGAGAAGCGGCGCGAACGCAAACGCGGCATCCAGGAAACGCCCAGCCAGCGCGTCTACATCAATCCTGCCGTCTGCGAAGGTTGCGGTGACTGCGCGGCGAAGTCGAACTGCCTGTCGGTCGCGCCGCTCGAGACCGAGTACGGCCGCAAGACGCAGATCCACCAGTCGTCCTGCAACCTGGACTACTCCTGCATCGACGGCGACTGTCCCGCCTTCATGACCGTCGAACTGGGCAAGGGGACGAAGCCCGTCCGTCGCGCGGCGGCCGCGCCGCTCGGCGAGGACGAAGTGCCGGAGCCCAGCCGTCAGTTGCCGGACGACGCCACGTTCCGGGCGCTGCTCGTGGGCATCGGCGGCACGGGCGTCGTGACGGTCGACGCGATCCTCGTCACCGCGGCCCTGATGGAGGGCCGGTACGCGGTCCACCTCGACCAGACCGGCCTGGCGCAGAAGGGCGGCGCGGTCGTGTCGAACCTCCTGCTCAGCCGCGGGCCGATCCCCCGCGCCAACAAGCTCGGCGACGCCGAAGCCGACCTGGCGCTTTCCTTCGACCTGCTGGCCACGATCGCTCCCGACAACCTGAAGAGGTTCTCGCAGGACACGACGGCCGTGGTCGGCAACACCGCCGGCATCAGCCCGGCGGCCGTGATCACGGACAGCGCCGCCCGGATGCCCCCGCTCGACGAGCTGCGCAAGCGGCTGGCCCTGTTCACGGACAGCGACCGCAGCTACTTCGTGGACGCCGAGGCCGCCACCGAGCGCCTGCTCGGCAACAGCGTCACCGGCAACATCTTCCTGGTCGGCGCCGCCTACCAGCAGGGCCTGCTGCCGCTCCAGGCGCGCTTCATCGAGCAGGCGCTGGTGGCGAACGGCGTCGCCGTCGAAGACAACATCCAGGCGTTCCGCTACGGCCGCCTGTCCGTCGCCGCTCCGGAGCGGTTCCGGCGCGCCGCCGGACTCGCCGAGCCGGAGGCGCCAACCGCGGCCGCGGCGGCGGACGCCGCCCGCGAGCGCCTCGAGCGCTGGGCGCCGAACCTCGGGCCGAAGCTCGACGCGCTCCTCGCCGCCGCGCCGCGGGGAGGGTCGCTCGACCGCCTCCTGCCCGGTCGCGTCGCCGACCTCCTGCTCTACGGCGGCGGCTTCGCCGAGCGCTATCTCGGCTTCGTCGGCGAGGTCGCCGACGCCGAGGAGTCGAAGCTGCCGGGCCACACCGCCGTACGCGAAGCGGCGGCCCGCTACGCCTTCAAGCTGCTGGCGGTCAAGGACGAGTACGAAGTCGCCCGCCTGTGGATCCAGGACCCGACCTGGGACCAGGTCTCCCGCGACTACGACGGCTCGCTCAGCCGCCAGGTCCTGCTCCACCCGCCGACCCTTCGCCGGTTCGGCTGGAAGCGGAAGATCCGCCTGGGAGCCTGGTCGCGCTCGCTGTTCCGGCTGCTGTACGCGGTTCGCGGGCTTCGCGGCACCGCGCTCGACATCTTCGGAGCGACCCGGCACCGCCGCCTGGAGCGCGGGCTGTTCGACTGGTACCGCGGCCTGGTGCATGGCGCCCTCGAACGGCTCGACTCGAACGCCGCGCCGGCGGTCGTCGAGCTGGCGGAACTTCCCGACTCGATCCGCGGCTACGAGGGCGTCAAGGAGCGCACGGTTGCCTCGGCCAGGTCGCGGGCCAGGCAGCTCCAGCGCCAGCTCGACGAAGAGCCTGCCGGCTCCAGGGTCGCCTGAAGCGGCGCCCGCGCTAGGATCCCCCGCCGTGACGACCCGACGGATCGCGTCAACGCTCTGTGCTCTGCCAGCCCTGCTGGTGGCCGCTGCCGCGCACCTTCCGGCCCAGACCGCACACCCGGTGCTGAGCGGCTTCGCGCCCATCGACGATTACATCCTCGAGATCGACGGCGAAGCCGACACCGGCGCCAGGCTCTACCTCTCCCAACGGGCGGCCTCGATGCTGATCGTCAGCGACTCCCTGGGCGAGCCCATTCTGCTTTGGGCCCGCAGCATGGCGGTGGACCGGCTCCAGAGTTCCGACCTCCTGGCGTCGGGGCCCGGCTACGACGTGGTCGCCGAGCCGGACAAGTCCTACCTCGGCGAGGCCACACCGGACCAGACCACGATCGTCCTGCCCATCGAGGGCCGGGACGTGAAGGTCCTTCCGCGGCCTCCCCTGGTCGGTGATCGCACCCTGGGCGAACTGCTCGGGCACTCACCCGGCTACCGAGCCGGCATGGACGCTTTCCAGCCGAACGCCGCCGCCATGGCCGCACTCCGCGACAGCGAAGCGGCACGGGTCAGGGTCTTCTTCGGCTCCTGGTGCGGCGTCTGCAAGCAGGTGCTGCCGAACCTCCTCGAGGTCAACGCCGGACTTGAAGGCACCCAGGTCACCTTCGAGTACTACGGGCTGGCTTCCCCTCCGGCCGGGTGGGAAGACGCGGAAGTCAAGAGCAACGAAGTGACGGGCCTGCCGATGGCGATCGTCTATCGCAACGGCCAGGAGGTCGGCCGCTTCAGCGGGGCGAACGAGTTCGCCCAGCCCGCGCAGGTGCTGCAGAGCGTCCTCGCCGGCTCGCGGTAGGTCCCGAAGCTAGAGCCCGGCAACCCGGCCGTTCACGACCACCGGCTCCTCCAGGTTCCCCTGGCTACCGACATCGACCTCCGCACCCCACCGACGACCCGCGGCCCAGAAGGAAACCTCGTAGGCGCCGGGCGTCACGCAGCCGAGGCCGAGCCAGCCGGAATCGGAGAAACGCACGGCCTCGCGGGCGCCGGTCAGGTGGCTCGCGATCTCCGCGCCGGACTCGGTCGTTACGCTGAGGAAGGAGAGCGCCTCGCCGGCGCAGTCGGAGGCCGGGCATCGCAACTCGAGCAGGCGGCCGATCGGCAGCGATTCCCGCGCCGTGGCGGTGCTGCCCGCCTCAACGTTCACCCCAAGGCCGCCGGTGCAGGCTGCGCCATCGTTCCAGACCAGCGAGGTGTCACCGGCGGGCAAGTTCCGGCTGGCCTGTCCTGCCGCCGACGCCAGACTGGTGTTCACCATGTCACCAGAGGCGTTGACGAAGTGAAGCCACGCACCGGCAGCCGGACTGCCGTCGGCGCGCTGGAGTTCGACTTCGAGTACGCCGGTCTCCGCGTCTTGAACACGCAACACCACGTGTGACGGCGGCTCGGTGCCGAGCGCGAGATCCTGAAACACGTTTCCCGCCCGGCTACTCCGGCCCTCCCTCACACGGGTCGGCGACACTCCCGCAGACGCCTTGAGGCGGTACGAGCCCGGCGGCGCCGGCGGTAACTCGAAGCGGCCATCGTCGCCGGCCTCCGCGTAGGCGACAGTACGCCCGACGTCCCCGATCAGCGACACCTGGCCACCGATCGGCGCGCCGTTCACGTCGAGTAACTCGCCCGTCACCCGAACGCCGTTCAAATCCATCCGCGGCAGCGAGCCTTCGGGCCACAACCGTCCGACGTTGCCGCCCTCGGCACGCCAGGTCATCCACAGCAGGTCGGTCGGTGCTCCCGCCACCTCGAAGGCCCCGTCCGGGCCTACGGCGCCACCCACTGCCTGGGGCGGGATGCCCAGCACACGCTGCTGCCGGGACCCTCCAGGGCGTTGCGACACGATCTGGAGCTTGCCGGAGCTTCTCGACGGCTCGAACACTCGGCTGAAGGAAACGTGGCCGCCGGTCACCGGGCGACCGTCCATGACCAGGATGCTCTGGATGACCCGAGTCGCTATGGCGACGCCGATCGTCTGCACCTCGGCCGGGCCTTCCTCGACCAGTACCTCCTGCGAAACGCGAAGCCTGCCCGAAGCGTCCAGAACCTCCAGTCGATAGACATCGGGTGCTGCCTCGAACTCCGCTCGCACTCTCGAGTCCTCCCCGCCGCGCTGACTCGTCTCTGCCTCCGCCGGTACCTGCAACGCCGCCTGGACGATCGGCGCCTCGACCTCCCGGAACCGGTCCAGCAATCGAACCGTCCCGCCGTCGACCCCCACGACCTGCACGGCGACCGGGCGGCCGGAATCCAGCCAGGATTCGCCCTGGTCGGCGAGCTCGTTCGCGCCCAGAACGATCAGCCGATCCGTGACCGGCACCTCCGGGCACTGCAGACGCAGGTGGTAGCGGCCCGCGCGGAGGCCGCCGAGCATGTAACCGCCTTCCGGATCGGACACCGTCACGTGACGCTGGCGCAGCATCAGGGCCGCGACGGCGCCCGCGCCGGGGGGAAGCAGCTCGACCAGGCAGCCGGCGGCGGGTTCCGCGCCCACCGCATCGAACAGACGCCCCTGCACGACCGCGCCTGAATCGAGGGCGATCAGGCCGAGTTCGATCTCACCGCCGGGTATGGGCGCGACGCGGATGAGCGAAGACTCGAGGTAGTTCTCGGCCCGGAACGAGAGGTCGACCGTCGTATCGACGCCGAAGGAAGGGCTGATCGGCACCAGCACCGGACCCTCGGCATCCTCGACGTCATGGGAAGCGCCGCCCATCCGGCCGACGGCGTTGGTCCGCATCGTGAAGTTGCGGATCGGTTCTCCGGCGGCGCCGACGAGTTCGACGCGCACTTCGCCGGCGCCGGCTGGAGCAGTGGCCGCCTCCGCGGCAGATTCTCCTCTGGCCACGAGTTCGAAGACGACACGTGAGGCCCGCCGCCCCTGCTCGATGGCCTGCGAATCCGTATCGAACCCGGGCGCTTCAGCCGTCGCCCGGACGGTACCGGCCGGAAGACCCGCCAGCTCGAACGTGCCCCGCACACCGCTTTCCGCGCAGCGCCGCAAGGTTCCGAACCAGTCGGGCAGGCC
>JAPVWO010000225.1 GCA_027493375.1 Candidatus Multivorans thiocomprendens
GATCTGCCAGTTGACGGCGGGGCCCTCCGGCGGCCACTCGTCGAGCAGGCCGGTCTCGGTCGAGATCCCGGCGCGATCCGGGCCACGCCACTGCAGCCAGTCGTCGGCGTGCGCTGCCGTCGCGAATCCGGCGGCGAACACGGCCGCAACGAACACCTGTGTACCCCTGCTGAACATATGCGCCATGACCGCTCCTCAGATTTACTGGCTGGCTGGCCAGCATTATACTGACCGGCCGCGAGCCGGATCGTACTCGCTCGGGTTTCGCTGCTGAGCGGAATACGGGATCCAGGGACGCCGCCTGACGGCGAAGCAGAAAGTAGGTCGAGTGCAAGGCGACAACCCGAAGCTCAAGGCCGTGGTCTTTGGGCCGACGGGCCTGGTCGGCATGGGCGTCACCCGGGCATGGCTCGACGATCCCCGGGTCGCCGAGGTGCGCGCGGTTGCCCGGCGTCCATTGCCGTACTCCGCGCCCGGCCTGCGCCCGGTGGAGTGCCGGGACTTCCTGGACCTCGCACCGCTTCGCCAGAGTCTCGAGGGAGTCGACGCGGTGTGCTATTGCCTGGGGCGGTCCTACAGCGAGGTTCGGGACGCGGCGGAGTACCGCCGGATGACCTACGACTTCGCGCTTGCGGCCGGACGAGCGGTGCTCGCGGCGAGCCCGAACGCGACCTTCCACTTCGTCAGTGGCTCGGGCACGAGCCTCGAGAGCCGGATGAACTGGGCCCGCGTCAAGGCGGAAACCGAGCAGGCCCTGAGCGAACTCGGACTTGGCGGCTGCGTCTGCTGGCGGCCCGCCGGCATCCTCCACGAGGTGAAGCCCGACCGCATGACGGCGTACCACCGCATGGGTGCCGCGATGGGGGCCCTGCTCCGCGCGTTTCGGTCGCTCACCGTTGGCAACCGGGCGATCGGCGAGGCGATGCTCCAGGCGACGCTGGACGGACGCCGTGAGGGGATCCTCGAGAACCGGGAGATTCGCGACTTGGCCGACGGATATCGTGCGCGCTCACGGGACTGAGCAGGAAGGAAGACGCCCAATGGAGTTCTGGACCGCAACCGTCGCCGCGCCGACCCGGAGTGCCGAGTTCGCCCGTCAGGCGGAGGCCAGGGGCTGGGACGGCATGAACGTCGTCGACTCGCAGAACCTCTCCGGCGATCCCTACGTTTGCCTCGCGCTCGGCGCCACAGCGACGGAAACGCTGCGGGTGGCGACATCGGTGACAAATCCGGTCACCCGCCACCCGGCGACGACGGCCTCGTCGGCGCTCTCGGTCCAGCGGGTGTCGCGGGGCCGCATGGTCCTGGGCATCGGCCGTGGAGACAGCGCGCTGGCCCACCTGGGCCGCGCTCCCGCTCGGCTCGGCTGGTTCGAGGACTATCTGGTCGTTCTGCAGACCTATCTCCGCGGCGACGAGGTGGACTTCGAGAACACGGGGATTCCGGACGAGGCGGCGCCACTCGCGGAGAAGCTCGGACTGGCCCACGGGCCTTCAGCGAGCGCATCCGCTGGATTGGCGACGGGCCGAAGGTCCCGGTCGAGGTCGCCGCTACAGGCCCGAAAGTGATCGGAATCGCCGCCCGGCAGGCCGACCGGGTCATGCTCGCCGTCGGCGCCGACCCGAAGCGAGTCGCCTGGGGAATCGAGACGGCCCGCAGCGCCGCCGCCGAGGCCGGCCGCGATCCGGACTCGCTCAGGTTCGGCGCCTACGTGAACGTCGTCTGCTGCGACGACCCGCGGGTCGGCCGTGAACTCGGGCGAGCGTCCACCGGGCTCTTCGCCCGCTTCTCCGTCATGTACGGCGAGATCTCCGGCCCGGCCGACGAGCAGCAGACGGAGGTGTTCCGCAACATCCACGACCGCTACGACATGACCGCCCACGGCCGGGAGGGCGGGCAGCAGACGACCGCGCTCGCGGACGAGTTCATCGACGGCTACGCGATCGTTGGCAGCCCTGAGCACTGCGCGGCCAGGCTCGAGGCGCTGCTCGACCTCGGGATCGAGAAGTTCGCGGTCGCCGGGCCGAACTTCCTGGCGCCGAGCGCTCCGGGCCGGGAGGCCGCGGGGCGGTTCACCGAAGACGTCCTGCCGCGGCTGCGGGGATAAGGGGGAACGACACATGGAGCTGGCCGGCACGTCGGCAGTCATCACCGGCGGCGGCAACGGCATCGGCCGCGCCATCGCCCTTGCCCTGGCGCGCGACGGCGTGAACGTCGCGGTCGCCGACCTGGAGCAGGACGCCGCGGAGAATGTCGCCCGCGAGGCGGAAGCCCTCGGTGCCAAGGCGCTGGCGGCGCGCGTCGACGTGACGCGCGAGGAGGACCTGGAGCGCCTGGCCGACGACGCCTGGGCGGCCTTCGGGTCGGTCGAGCTGCTGTTCAACAACGCCGGCGTCGGCGCGGGCCGGGCGCCGGCCTACGGCTTCAGCGCCGACGACGTGCGCTGGATCCTCGGCGTCAACGTCGAGGGCGTGCTGAACGGCATCCGCGTGTTCGCGCCCCGCTTCATCGAGGGCGGCAGAGAATCCCGCATCGTGAACACGGGCTCCGAGCACAGCCTGGGCATCCCCTTCCCCGGTTCCGCCGTCTACACCGCGTCGAAGCACGCGGTGCTCGCCATCTCCGACGTGCTGCGCGCGGAACTGCCCGAGCACGTCGGCGTCAGCGTCTTCTGCCCGGGCTGGGTGGCGACGAGCATCTGGCGTTCGTCCGAGCGCCGGCCCGAGCACCTCGGCGGACCCCAGGAGGCCAATCCGGTCGCGGGCAAGATCAGCGCGGAGAACGCCATGTCCGCGGCCGAGGCGGCCGACATGGTGCTACAGCAGATCCGCGAAGGCCGCTTCTACCTGCTGACCCATCCCCACGTCATCGACTACGCGCAAACCCGGTGGACCGACGTCGAGGCCGCGTTCGCCGAGCAGGCGCCGCGGTACGAGGGGGATGACAGGTACGACGTGGCGAAGGCGGTCGCGCGGATCCGGGCGGAGCGAGGCCGGTAGGTCCCCGTCCGGTGTCGGTGCGCCGGCCTGCCATCCGGCATCCGCCGCAGGCCGTCGCGCAGACGCTGGCGGTCGTCGTCCCGCGGATCGGTTCGCGGACGTGCTCGCTCGAAATGCTGGAGCCGCGCGTGCTGGCCTGATCGTTGACGAAGGACTTGAGCGTCTCGCAGAAGCGTGGTTTACACTACGACACATAGACCTGCGTTTGTCTACCCCAAGTTGATCTACTAGAGAAAGACCCATGTTCGGACAACGACTCCGGCTCGCCCGCAAGCGGGAGGGCCTCTCGATGCGAGCACTCGCCGACCGCGTGACTCCGAAGGTCACCGCGCAGGCCATCAGCAAGTACGAGAGCGGGAAGATGCTCCCATCGTCGGCTGTCCTGGTCGGGCTGGGCAAGGCCCTCGACGTCTCCCTGGACTTCCTGATGAGCAGCCAGGTCGAGTCTCTCGACGGACTCGAGTTCCGCAAGCACTCCCGCAGCACCGTCCGCGATCGCGCCAGAGCCGAGGCGATCCTGATCGACAACCTCGAACGCCATCTGGCGATCGAGCGGATCCTCGACCTTCCCGTCTCCGTCGACCGGGTCAGGCAGTTACGCCAAGACGGCACCGACAGCGAAGCAGCCATCGACTCCAAGGCCGACGCCGTACGAGCGGCCTGGAATCTCGGCATGGATCCGATCCCCAGCCTCTGCGAACTCCTTGAGGACAAGGGCATCAAGGTCGTCGAAGAAGACCTTCCGGAACGCGTCCACGGCCTGGCCTGCCGTGTGCTCCGAAGCGGGCGGCCCATCGCGGAGGCAGTCATGGTCTCCAGCCGGATCAGCGTCGAGCGCAAACGCCTGACTCTCGCCCACGAGCTCGCCCACCGCATCGTTGGTTCGACCGACAGCCCGGCAATCAAGCAGGAAGTCGCGATGAACCGCTTCGCCGGCGCCTTTCTCGTTCCTTCGGAGCACCTCCTTGAGGCAGT
This sequence comes from Candidatus Multivorans thiocomprendens, assembly GCA_027493375.1. Classification (GTDB taxonomy): domain Bacteria; phylum Acidobacteriota; class Thermoanaerobaculia; order Multivoradales; family Multivoraceae; genus Multivorans; species Multivorans thiocomprendens. Next base: position 3,975 of record JAPVWO010000225.1, read on the forward strand.
GGGCCGGCGGCGCAGCCGGGTCACCTACCACGAGATCATCCGTCTGAAGCGCGCCTACGGCGTCTCCGCGTCGGCCATGCTGATGCGCCTCGGACAGGTCGGCATTCTGCCGTCCGCGTCCGTCCGGCACGCTTTCGTCACCTACGCCCGCTCCTGGCGCAAGTCGGAACCGGAGCCCATCCCCGAGGGTCACGGTTTCGCGGCCTTCGAGAGACCCCGCCGCTTCAAGCGCCTCGTCTGGCGAGCCCTGGCCGAGCAGCTCATCTCACCGGTGCGGGCAGCGGCGCTGCTGGACGAGCCTCTCGACGCCATCGAGCGAGAGATCAGCGGTCCGTTGGCAGAATCGAACTGGTCAGGCACCGACACGGTGCCGGATCGTCAACCCGACGTGCCCGCACCGTGACCGAGCGAGCCCCGGTCGTCACCCCGTCACCATCGCGCACCGCCGCGGCCTAACACCAGATGTGCCGCCCGACCAACATCACCGGCTCCACCACCTTCTCCCAGTAGATCCCAGCGTCACTTGCCGCCCGGTACTATCATCGAGCCTGCAAGAGGCGCTTCCCCGCGAGACACAGGGAGCAGGCAACCGGTGAGAATCGACGAGACGAGGTGGACGAAGGCACAAGTCAGGACCCTCGCTGCGTTGCTGGAGACCACCCCGTCCCCCTGGACGACGGGCCCTATGAACGGCACTGCCGCCACAGCATGCCGGCCGCTGCCCGGGGGCGGGCCGGGCACAAGGTCCCAGAGCAGGAAGCACCGTTTCCGCTCACCGGCATCTCGTACCTGGGGCCGCCCCGAACTCCTGATTCGCCCCCTCCAACCTAGGGACACTCTTCTTCCTCGTCCCGCTGGAACCAGGCACTAGCAATGGCAGCGACGCCACAGCGCTCGGAGGACTTCCTTCAGCTTGAAGCCGAAATCCGCGACAACGCCGCCAATCGTCAACCGACAAACACAACGCTCGCGACGAGCGAGCGCATCATAGCCCGGGTCACCGACGGGATTTACCGCGAACCCTGGGCCGCATTCCGGGAACTGGTGGCCAACGCCTACGACGCGGACGCTTCCTACGTCGTCATCGAAACAGGGGCACCCGACTTTCGCCGGATGACCGTGCGAGACGACGGCATAGGGATGTCCCCCAAGACGCTTGCCTATGACCGTGAGGCTCCGCACCCACGACGAGGACGAGATCCTGAAGAAGGCGGGTGACTACGTAGCCGGAGAGGTAGACATTGTATCCGAAGAAGTGCCGGCCTCGGAAAGAGACTCACACGGAACTTCCGTCGTCCTCTATCAACTGCGCGACGAGGTGCGCAGGACTCTGCAGAGCGTGACGCTTTGGGAGGCCGCCCTCGTTGAAACCGAAGACGGCAGGTCAGCGAGACTGCCGCCAGAGTACCACATTGGCTGCCCTATTGACGGCCACCGATGCGATCCCTGTCTTCCGTGGACTGAAACAGACCTCCCAAAGAAGAAGTTCGATGACTTCTTTGAAGCCAGCGGAAGTGCGACCGGTAGAACCGTCAGTTTCACAAATCTGGAGCACTTCGACGAGTACCTGAGGCTGATATGGAAGCTCAGCCTATCCCTCCCGCTCCGGTACATCGGCACGCATCCGTTCGACTTCGACGGCTCGCAGGATCTGCACTTCTTGAAGTTCCCGGAGGCGGATGGCGGCCAGGCGGAGAGCGTCGATCTCGCTCCGACGGAGTCACTTCGGGAGCATCTGAAGCTACGGACTGGCGGAGAACACGCTTCGGGACCCTTCTTGGTGACGTTGGACGGTGTTGAGCTTAGGCGTCCTATCCGGCTCTCTCGAGAGCTCTTCAGGAAGTCGCGCGTCGGTGCTCCGGTGATTATCGCGGGAAAGCAAGACAACCCGTTCAGCGAGGAGGATATCGGAAGGGCTGGCGGGCGCCTGTCCTTCGAGGGGTACCTGTACTGGAACAGCAGGATTGTGCCGAAGGAAACCGCTGGCGTCTTGATCCGGATCAGAGACGCTAGTGGCACTTTGTTCGAGCGGACGTTTCTGAACTACCTCGTCTCGGAACAGACGCGGCTACGCCAGATAACTGCCGAGATCTTCGTGCATGAGGGTCTCGACAGTGCCATCAACATCGACCGGGAGTCCTTCAACTACAGCCATCCGCACTTTCTCTATGTCAAAGGCTGGCTTCACACGGCACTGCGCCTTCTTGTGAACCGGCTGAAGGCGATAGCGAAGGCCGACCTGGACCGGCACAAAGAGCAACTCCGCGATCGAACTCTCGAGTACGCTCTGAGAATCTGGCATCGGCGGCTGGGAGAAGACTCGGATCCGCCGTTTTCGGAGGAACCCCTAGATTCGCTTCCAAGGGACGTAGGGGATGCGGAAGTGGAGTGGCCTTCGGAGCCCATGCGGACAGGGAAAGGGAAACCTGCCGGTCCGGTTAGGACTAGCGCCCTAGCCACGGTACTGGAAGCGTACGGAGTGCTGTCACGGTTGAGCGTCGAGGATCGAGCCCAGATCGTTATGGACATCCTCGGAATCCCCGAGACTGATCTCTAGGGCATGGCGCCCGAAGTCCCGGGTCGGCGTTTGGTCGATAACGTCCTCCCTCCGCGAGTGGAGGAGCCGGCCGTGCCGACGAAACTGAATCGCCTATTGCCGTGGCACACGCCGAGAAAGCAGCTCGTCCGCGAGAGACAGTGGATCTACCTGGGCCGGCGGCTAATCGATCACCAGAAGGGAAGGCCGGGTCTGCCCGAAAGGGAAGACCGCCAGCCGGAGGTCCGGTACCTTACGCTTCCCGGCATCGACTATCTTGACGTGCGGCAGCTCGGCGAAGAATGCGAGAGTTCGGGTTGCCGCTTGACTAGCACTGGATTCCAATCGGGAGGCCAGGGAAACCGGGACGTCGCGAGGGCAAAGCTGAGAGAACAGGCATTGGTGGATTCGGGGCTCATCACTGGGAATTCCTACACATTCCCGCGACGGTTCGAGGACATCGCACACTTCGGGGCTCAGGCGTACAGGGAGCTAGAGCGGCGTGGTCCTTTTCACATCGTCAACGTGGACGCGTGCGGCTCCCTCGCGGCCCCAGGGGCCGACCACCAAAGCCGGCTGATCGATGCAGTGTACCGAGTCGTGGAACTACAGCTTCGACTCAACGTCGGCCGATGGCTGCTGTTCTTGACAACGGACGTACGGCCCGACTCCCTGGAAAGGGCCACGTTGAACCAGCTTTGCGAGACCATCTTCTCCAACGCCGATGCCGACGAGGACTTTCGAGCTATCGCCCTACCGTTGCTGGACACAACCGCGGACGACATTCGGCAGGCAGTGGAAACGGCTTCCGCAGGGCCGGGCATGCGATTCCTGCAGCTGTTTGGCCTGGGGATGGCGAAGTGGTTCCTGCATCTTGCGCACGACAAGAACTGGGACATGAAGACCCACCATCCGTTCTGTTACTCCACTAGGCCGGCGGGCGACGAGACGCCGTCGATGGTGTGCTTGGCATTCGAGTTTCTTCCACCGCCCCCCGGTCTTCGTGACCAGTTCCGTGTTGCACGTGCGCAACCGGCTCCCGGCCCAGCCCATGAGGACACCTCTCTTCGTGCCGCCGCGAAGACGGCCGACATGGCGAACGCGGACTGTCGAATCAGAACCAACGCTCAACTGCGCGCCCAGATGACGGAGAAGCTCCGCGCCTTGCTAGCCGAAGCGGGTTACGAGCAAGCCGCGCTGCAGGAGTTGGTGCATAGAGCCCAACCGCAGCAGCCCTAAGCGCGTACTTTGAGTGCTGAGCGAATCGAGTGCGCGACTGCGTGGGCAAGCGGTGGCGGGACGGCCTCGCTCACCTGGTCGATCTGTGCAGAGAGCGTTCCTTCAAGGACGTAGTCGTCCGGGAAGCCCTGGATCTTCATGGCCTCAAACACACTGAGCCGCCGCGCACCGCTTGGATGCACATGGACTTCACGGTGACCGTACGAAGCCGTGACGCTCGGTTTGTCCCAGGCGAGGGTCTTGAAGCTCCTCGCAGATGTCTGGCCTTCGACAAGTGTGCCGTCGGAGAATCTGCGGGACCTCGGAACCATGCACCAGTGGTTCTCGTGAAGCGGGATTTGGTCCTTTTCCAGGCCCGCCTCGAAGTAGGCTGGCTTAGGCAAGCCCCGAATCGCCTCCGCGACCGTCTTTACCTGCCCATTCCCCTCCGGCAACGACCACCGCCTCATGGCGCGCGCTCTGGCGGGAAAAGCCAAGAGGAACAAGCGGTTCCTGTGCTGAGGCACTGAGTGGGCGGCCGCGTCGGCAAGGAAGACGCTCACGTCGAATCCATTCTCCTCCAACCGTGCCACTTCACGCCTGAGGAGGCGGCCCTGTTGGAAGTTCTCCAACGCTGGCACATTCTCCATGAGAATGAACTTCAGAGGGCCACGGTGGCGATGGAAGCGCAGCGCCAAAGTAAAGAAACGGCGAACGAGCTCGCTCCGAGGATCGTCGGGCGAGGGAGACCTGTTTGCGCGCGAGAACGACTGACAGGGAGGGCCGCCGACTACACCGGACGGAGCGAAGCGCTGGCCATGGTCACGATCCATGTCCGGGAAGCCTACGGCCTGAAGGTCGGCGACGTGGCCGCGGCTGCAGCCCGATCGGTTTCGATTCCAGGAACTAACCGCGTGGGAGCTGAGATCGTAAGCTAGGCCCACGCTGAAGCCGGCGCGCTCGAAGCCTAGATCCAAACCCCCACAGCCAGCATACAGGGAAAGTAGCACAACGCGCCGCCTCCAAGTCGCGCTGAGGCTACCATAGGCGGGCCGTGCAGACTAGGGGGCGCTGCCGGCAGAAGGCCGTCCTGGACGAGAAGACGGGAGTAAGGGACGGAGTGAGTCGGGATCACGCTATCGTGCAAGTAACGCTAGGGTGTAGGCGCTAGGAGCGGGGTTCAATGGCCGACACCGTCAGTCCAGCACGAAGAAGTGAGATCATGAGCGGGATCCGCTCGCAAGGGACGAAGCCGGAGATTGCAGTCCGGCGCCTACTGCATTCTCTTGGGTACCGTTACAGGCTGCACGTGGCAGAGTTGCCTGGCAAACCAGACCTCGTGTTTCCGAGCCGACGTAAGGTGATCGAAGTACGCGGGTGTTTCTGGCACCAACATGAGGACCCTGAGTGCAGGATAGCCCGCAAGCCCAGATCTAATCGGGACTACTGGCTGCCGAAACTCGCTCGGAACGTAGAGCGCGACGGCGAACATGAGCGGAAGCTCAGAGCGTTGGGCTGGGATGTCCTGGTGGTGTGGGAATGTGAGGTGCGGCGTGGATCGGAGTTTCTAGGCCGCGCCGTAGAGTTCCTTGAGAAGCGGTGAAGGCAGCCGCGGGATTCCGGGCGCAGAAGCGGGCGTGTTCTCGCCACCTCCGACGCAAGTCGCCTCGTCGAGAGCGTCTAGGTACCGTTCCTCGTCCCGGTCCCTGCTGCCTAGATATCTGCGTCGCATGGAT
>JAPVWO010000226.1 GCA_027493375.1 Candidatus Multivorans thiocomprendens
CGGGGCAGGTTCGTGACCTCGATGTCCGGGTCGACGCCGTAGCCCTCGATCACCCAGTTGCCCTCGGGGTCGGCGGAGCCGGCCTCGGGCACGTTGACGGAACCGCCGTCGATGAGCGGCGCCCGGCCGTAGATGCCGACCACGCCGCCCCAGCTCCGCTTGCCGACGATGGGTCCCAGGCCAGCGCGGCGGAACTGGTACGCGAACTGGTCGCCGTCCGAGGCGGTGTCCTCGTCGATCACGCAGACGAGGTGACCGTGGAAGACGCCGCCGGGCGAGGTGTCGACGGAGTCCCGGTTGCGCTCGAAGTCGAGCATCAGGGTCTCGCGCCGCAGGCGTTCGATGATCATGGGCGACACGTTGCCGCCGCCGTTCGAGCGGACGTCGACGACCATGGCGTCCTTGCGGACCTGGCCGTAGTACCACTTGATCCACTCGCGGATGCCGCTCGCCGACATGTCGGGAATGTGGAGGTAGCCGATCCGGCCGCCGCCGAGGTCCTCGACGATCCCGCGGCTCCGTTCGGTCCAGGCGAGGTAGATCAGCGCGTCCTCGCTCGCGATCGGATCGACGAGGACGTTCCTCGCCTCGCCGCGGTCGGGGCTCGAACCGACGGTCAACTCCAGCGATCCTCGCCCGGCCTCGCGCAGAAGCTGGAACGGATTCGTGTCCGGGGTCAGCTCGCGGCCCTGGATCGCGAAGACGTAGTCGCCCTCGTCGATGCCGACGCCGATCTCGGTCAGCGGCGAGCGGTAGCGCGGCTCCTCGTTCTGGCCTTCGAAAATGCGGGCGATCCGGTAGCGGCCGGCGTCCTCGTCGAGCTCGAAGCGGGCGCCGAGCAGGGCGGCGCGTGGCCGGTCCGGCGCCTCGTAGTCGCCGCCGCTGACGTAGGCGTGGGACACGTTGAGTTCGGCGACCATCTCGCTCATCAGGTAGTTCAGGTCACTGCGATGGCCGACGTGGGCGAGCAGCGGGCGGTACTGCTCGCGCAGCGCCTCCCAGTCGTAGCCGTGCATGTTCGGGGCGTAGAAGAAGTCCCGGAACCGCCGCCACACCTCGTCGAAGATCTGGGCCCATTCCTCGGCCGGCACCCGGTCGACGGTCAGGCCGGCGAGGGAGATGGTCTTCGCCTCGCCGCCGCCAACGTCGAGGAGCCGGAAGCTGCCGCGCTCGCTGACCAGCAGCTTCCTGCGGTCGTTGGAGAGGACGAGGCCGCCGATGCCCTTGGCCAGGCTCTTGCTCTCTCGCGCCTTCAGGTCGTACGAGAAGACCTCGGTCTGCACGTCGGAGGAGCGGCCCAGGTAGCCGGCGCCCCCGCGCACGTAGAGCAGTTTGCCTTCGGCCGCGCCCAGGCCGAAGTAGTTGTCCGCGTCGACCGGGACACGGGCGACGCGCCCTGCCAGACCGTCGAGATCGATCCGGTCGCGGTCCTTGTCGTCTTCGTCGGCGCCGTCTTCGTGGTCGCTGTCGCCGTCGTCGTCGCTCTCGTCCTCCTTGCCGCCGTCGCCGTCCTCGTCGCCTTCCTCCTCGTCGTCTTCTTCTTCCTCGATCTCGACCTCGTCGCTCCGCGGCGGGAAGGGATGCGCCGTGTCCTCGCGCAGCGCGAGCGCGTAGATGTACGTCTCTCGATCGGCGGCGTAGTTGTATTCGAAACTGCCGATCTGGGGTTGGAATTGCCGGTCGGAGAGGAAGTAGAGGTAGTTGCCGCCCGGGTCGAAGACGGGGAAGAAGTCGTTCCACATCTCGGACGTCACGCGGGTGAGCGTCCGGCTCTCGACCTCGAACAGGTGGATCGAGCCGAACGTGTTCTCGTCGCCGAGTTCGACCGCCAGGTAGTCCCCTTTCGGCGACCAGTCGTAGCTGGTGCCGAAGGGACGCGAGTCGTCGGCGACCTCGATGACCTCGCGTGGCCCGCCGGTCGCGTCGTCGTCGCTCCGGTCACCGGCGTCGACGATGCCGAGCCGTCCCTGCTGGTCGATGAAGGCGATGCGGTCGCTGCCGGGCGACCACAGCAGGTTGTTGTAGTGGCGTCCGACGCTGCCCTCGGTGAGTTGCACGGGTTCGCCGCCGCCGTCCTGGTCCACCACCCAGATCTCGGTTTCTCCGCTGCGATCGGACGTGAAGGCGATCCGCCGTCCGTCCGGCGACCAGGCGGGACCGCGGTCGTTGGCGCCCGAGCTGTGGGTCAGGTTGCGGGTCGGTCCGTGCTCGACCGGCACGCTGAAGATGTCGCCGCGCGCGGAGAAGGCGGCGCGCTTCGCCTTCGGGCTGAGCGAGTAGCCGGAGACCCGGTTCGACGCCGAGACCCGGCTTGGCCGGCGGGCGAGCTGGTCCGTCGGCACGTGCACGGGGACGGCGCTCGCGCTGCCGGAGGCAGTGTCGAAGATCTCGAGCGAGCCAGCCTTCTCGTAGACGATCCGCCCGTTCGCCTTGTCGGCGCTGGGCCAACGCACGTCCCACCGGTCCTCTTCGGTGAGCTGCTCGATTTCGCCCGAGGCCGTGTCGTAGGCGTAGAGGTTCAGCGTGCCGTCGCGGTCGGACGAGAAGTAGATCGTGTCGCCGATCCACATCGGGTCGCGGTCGGAGCGCTTGTGGTTCGTGACCTGGATGGACTCCAGGCTGTCGATGTCGAGGATCCAGAGGTCCTGCGCCCAGCCGCCTTCGTAGCGCTTCCAGTGCCGGAAGTCCCGGGTCACCGGCGAGTAGACGACGCGCTGGCCGTCTGGCGAGAGATCGCCGCCGCCCGACTCCGGCATCGGCAACGCCCGCGGCAGGCCGCCGGAGACGTCGACCAGGAAGAGCTTCGTGTCGCCCAGGTCCCAGCCGTCCCGCAACGAGCGGAACAGAACCGCCGAGCCGTCCGGCGACCAGCCGTAGACCTGGTAGTCGTAGCCCCAGCGCGGCGCCAGCGGTCCGGCGGCAGGGTAAAACGTCAGTTGTCGCGGCGCGCCTCCGGCCGTCGGCACGACGTAGACCTGTTCGTCGCCGTCGTACTGGCCGGTAAAGGCGATCCACTGGCCGTCCGGCGAGAACTTGGCGAACAGCTCCAGACCCGGGTGCGACGTGAGGCGGGTAGCCGTGCCGCCGGAGGCGGCTGCGAGCCAGATGTCGCCGGCGTAGGTGAACGCGATCCGGTCGCCCGAGAGATCGGGGAATCGCAGGAGCCTGGTGGGCTCGCCGGTCTGGGCCGGGCCCGGCGTCGGGATCGTAGCGAGCGCGAGCAGAACGACGCCGCATCGCGTCGCGCGCTGGATCTGACGGGTGACGGTCATGGGAACCTCCGTTTCGCGGCGCATCGCTCCGGGACGAGCAGCGCCGCGGCATTGTCTCACGTTCGAGGCAGGCATTTTCGGGCTCGCTGCTTCGGGTAAGCTGCCGCCGCTTCGCCCAGCCGATGTACGGGACCGGGAGGGGCGGGTTGCACGAACGGACGACAGCAAGCCGGCTGCTGGCCGGCACCGGGAGACGGCAGCATGAGTGGGATCGAGATCACCGGACCGCGCGACTTCGAGGCGGCGGAGCACATTCTGACCCCGGAGGCGCTGGAGTTCACGGCGGAACTCTGTCGCCGGTTCGAGGAGCGGCGCACCGCGCTTCTTGAAGACCGGGTGGAACGCCACGCCCGCATCCAGGCCGGCGAGGATCCGACGTTCCCGCCCGAGACGCAGGGAGTCCGGGACGGCGACTGGAAGGTGGCGCCCACCCCCGCGGACCTGAACTGCCGCTGGGCCGAGATCACGGGGCCGGTCGACCGCAAGATGATGATCAACGCGCTGAACTCCGGCGCCAAGGTGTTCATGGCCGACATCGAGGACGCGCTCAGCCCGAGTTGGCGCAACGTGATCGAGGGCCAGCGGAACCTGTACGACGCGGTTCGGCGCCAGTTGGAGTTCACGAACCCGGGGAACGGCAAGGAGTACCGGCTGAAGGAAGAGATCGCGACCCTGCTCGTGCGTCCCCGCGGCTGGCACCTGGTCGAGAAGAACGCGTTGATCGACGGCATTCCCGTCTCGGCCGGCGTCTTCGACTTCGGGCTCTACTTCTTCCACAACGCCCGGGAGGCGCTCAGCCGCGGCAGCGGGCCGTACTTCTACCTGCCGAAGCTGGAGAACCGGCACGAGGCGCGGCTCTGGAACGACATCTTCGTCGCCGCCCAGGACGCGCTCGGCGTGCCCCGGGGCAGTGTCCGCGCCACTGTGCTGATCGAGACGATCCTCGCCGCCTTCGAGATGGAGGAGATCCTCTACGAACTGCGCGATCACTCGGCCGGGCTGAACGCCGGGCGCTGGGACTACATCTTCAGCGCGATCAAGAAGTTCGCGTTCCGGGAGGACCTCGTGCTGCCGGACCGCGGTCAGATCACGATGACGGTTCCCTTCATGCGCTCCTACACGGAGCTCCTGGTTCGCACCTGCCACGGCCGCGGCGCTCACGCGATCGGCGGCATGGCGGCCTTCATTCCCAGCCGGCGCGACCCGGAGGTCAACGCGACGGCGCTGGCCGCGGTTCGGGCCGACAAGGAGCGCGAAGCCGGCGACGGCTTCGACGGCAGTTGGGTCGCCCATCCGGACCTGGTTCCGATCGCCCTCGAGGTGTTCTCGACGAAGATGGGGAACCGGCCGAACCAGAAGGAGCGGCTCCGCGAGGATGTTTCCGTCGAGCCCGGCAGCCTGATCGATCTCGCCGTCCCCGGCGGTTCGCTGACCGAGCAGGGGCTGCGCAACAACGTGTCGGTGGGTCTCCAGTACATGAACTCCTGGCTCAACGGCAACGGCGCGGCGGCGATCAACAACCTGATGGAGGACGCGGCGACCGCGGAGATCGCGCGCGCCCAGCTCTGGCAGTGGGTCCATCGCAACGCGCGAATGGACAACGGCGAACAGGTCACGGCCGAGCTCTACGAGCAGGTGCGGGACGAGGAACTGAGCCAGCTCGGCGGCCGCGACGCGAGCCGCTACGGCCTCGCGGTGGAACTGCTCGACGACCTGGTTCTGGGCTCCGAGTTCCAGGAGTTCCTGACCCTGCAGGCCTACCAGCACATCTGACCGCTGCACACTGGGTGCGCCGGCGTCCTCGCCGGCTGCCGCCGAAGGCGGCCAGGAAGCGCGCCGGCCGACAGGCCGGCTCCCTCGCTGCGTTACGCTCCCGCCGATGCAGCACGCAATCGAACTGGACGCGCTGAGAACGGAAGTCGGCGCCGCGGCAGGGCCGATGGCGAACGCGGTTTCGGCCTGCGTGCACTGCGGTTTCTGCCTGCCGGCGTGTCCGACCTACATCGAGCTGGGCGAGGAGATGGACTCGCCGCGCGGACGCATCGTGCTGATGAAAGAGGTCCTCGAGGGCGGCCTCTCCCTGGAAGAGGCGCTCGGCCACATCGACCCATGCCTCGGCTGCATGTCTTGCGTCACTGCCTGCCCCTCGGGCGTGGAGTACGGCGAGCTGCTGATGCCATTCCGCGAACTCGCGGAGGGCGGCCGCAACCGTTCGTGGCTCGACCGCTTCTGGCGTGGACTGATGCTCGACACGCTGGCGAGTCCGTCCAGGCTTCGCCGGATGCTGCGTGCCCAGCAGGTACTGGCGCCACGCATCCACCGGGCGACGATCGAAGTGCTGACCCGCAGTGGAGTCGAGGTCGTCGTCCCGAGTGAGGAGAGTTGCTGTGGTTCGCTGGCATTTCACGCCGGCGATGCGTCGCGTGCAAGGGCGGCGGCCGGCTCGCTTCTTCGCGTACTGGGGCCCGCAGGCCTCCTGCCGGACGTCGACGCGGTGCTCACCAACGCCGCCGGCTGCGGTTCGGGCCTCAGGGAGTACGGCCTGCTGTTTGCCGGCCGCCCCGAAGAAGAGAAGGCGCGCGCCCTGGCGGCGAAGGTGCGCGACGTCTCCACGTTCCTCTGCGCGCTCGATGCGCCGGCGCCGCCCCCGCTGGCGCAACCGCTACGGGTCGTCTACCACGACGCCTGCCATCTCGCTCACGCGCAGAGGGAACGGACGGCGCCCCGTCGATTGCTCGCACAGGTTCGGGGCGTGACCCTGATCGAGCCGCGCGACTGGCAGATCTGCTGCGGTTCGGCGGGGATCTACAACCTGGAAGAGCCCGAACTCGCGGCCCGTCTGGGACGGCGGAAGGCGGAAACACTGCTGGAGGGGGAACCGGACGTGATCGCGACCGGCAACATCGGCTGTCTCACCCAGATCGAGAGCCACCTCCGGCGCCTTGGACGTGCGGTCCCGGTGCGCCACACGATGGAGATCCTGGCCTCCGCACATGGCGCGAGTTATCCTGCGCCCGCTCGTTGACCGCTTCTTCTTACCCTTCGACTCTTTTCACACCCGGATGACGACAACGACTCGACTTGGAATTCAGACTCTGGGGAAACTCGTGGGCTGCTTGGCTGGCCGAGCTTGCTCCCCTCCGGTGGATCGCACTAGATGACGACACCTACCCGCATCGGCATCATGGGCTTCGGGCTACTTGGCCGGAGCCTGTTTCGCCTTTCCCTGGACCGGCCCGAAATCGAGATTGGGGCCGTGGCCGAGACCGCCGATCCGGAGATGCTGCGCTACCTCCTGCAGTTCTCGACCCTGCCGTGGCGATACGACGGCGACGTCGTGCTGGAGGACGGCAGCCTGAGCGTCAACGGCTTCAGCGCTCCGGTCGTTCGCGCCGGGAACGCTGGAGAAGCGCCCTGGGGCGACCTGGGCGTGACCACGGTCGTCGACTTTCGGGACAGTCAGCCGACGCGGAACGAACTCGAGGGGCATCTCGCGGCCGGCGCCGAGCGGGTCGTGCTGTGCGCTCCGCCGGGCGGCGACCTGGACCGGACGGTCGTGGTCGGCCTGAACGAGGACCGGATCGAACCGTCCGACCGGATCGTCTCCGCCGGCTCGTTCACCGCGCATTGCGCGGGGCCGTTGCTCCGTATCCTCGATGGGGCCTTCGGCGTCGAACAGGCGTTCATCAGCTCCGTCCGCGCCTATGGGGCCGGTTCGAGGCTGGCCGACGTGCCCGCGCCGGAGCCGCGGAAGGGCCGTGCCGCGGGCGAGAACATCATTCCCGCCGCGACGGGAGCGGCCGAGGAACTCGCGGCCGTGCTGCCGGAGTTGAACGGCAAGCTCTCGGCCTCCGCGATGGACGTGCCGGTGTCGAACGGCTCCGTTGTCGATCTCGTCTGCTGGCACCGTGACGGGGTGACGGTCGACTCGGTCAACGATGCGGTGGCCGCTGCCGCCGTCGGCGAGTGGAAGGGCCGGCTGCGCTTCGAGCGGGAGGCGATCGTCTCCGCCGACACCGCGGGCAGCCGCGCGACCTGCATCTTCGACTCGCAGGCGACGATGACCCTGGGCGAACGCGTGTCCAAGACGATTGCCTGGTTCGACAATGGCTGGGGCTATCTGCACCGGCTCGTGGAGCTGCTGGCCGTGCTCGATGGCGCGGCGGGCGCCCAAGGAGACGACTCATGATCCGCGTCGGGATAAACGGCTTCGGGCGTATCGGTCGCAGCGTGTTCCGCATCCTCGCCGGCCGGCCGGGTGTCGAGGTCGTCGGCATCAACGACCTGTTCGACGCGGACCGTCTCGCCTATCTGCTGCGTTACGACACGGTGCAGGGGGTCTTCGATCAACCGGTCGAGGTGACCGGGAGCGGCCTTCGAGTCGGCGGCCGGGACATCCGGCTCTCGGCGGAGCGGAATCCGTCCAGGCTCCCCTGGAACGAGCTCGGCGTCGGCATCGCGGTCGAGTCGACCGGCGTCTTCCGGACGCGAGCCCAGGTGGCGCAGCATCTCGAAGCCGGCGCGCCGCGTGTGGTTCTGACGGTTCCCGCCAAGGACGAGATCGACGCCATGATCGTGCTCGGCGTCAACGACGGGGACCTCGGACCGGAGCACCGCGTCGTTTCGAACGCCTCCTGCACGACGAACTGCCTGGCGCCCCTGGCGAAGACTCTCGACGATGCGTTCGGCTTCGAGGAGGGATTCATCACCACCGTTCACGCCTACACGAACGGCCAGCGCCTGGTCGACTCGCCGCACAGCGACCCGCGGCGCAGCCGCTCGGCGACCGCCAACATCATCCCCACCACGACGGGTGCCGCGCGCGCCGTCGGCAAAGTGCTTCCGCACCTGAACGGCAAGCTCGACGGCATGGCGATGCGGGTGCCGGTCGCGGACGGTTCGATCGTCGACCTCACCTGCCGGCTCCGCGGTGCTCCGGGCTCGGAGGACGTGAACGCGGCGGCGTCGACTGCCGCGGAGTCGAACCTGGCCGGCATCCTCCAGTACTCGGAAGATCCCCTGGTCTCGAGCGACATTCTCGGCAACCCCCACTCGTCGATCTTCGACGCGCCGCTGACCCGGGTCAGTCCGGCCGAAGGCGGCGGCGTGTACGCCCGCGTCGTGTCGTGGTATGACAACGAGTGGGGCTACTCGAACCGCGTCGCGGATCTGATCGAGCGGCTGGCGCAGTTCGAGTCCTGAGCCGGCGGAACAGGAGGACTGGATCGTGCAGCGTCGAGCCAAGATCGTCGCCACGATCGGGCCGGCCAGTGCGAGCGAGAAGACTCTCGCGCGCCTGATCCGGGCCGGCGTCAACGTCGTCCGGCTGAATCAGTCGCACGGCACCAGGGAAGAGCACCGGCGTCTGATTCGCCTGGTGCGGGAGGTCAGCGCGGAGGCCGGCCGGTCGGTCGGCGTGATGGTCGACCTGATGGGGCCCCGCCACCGGCTCGACCACTTCGAAGGCGCCCGGGTGCTGAAGGAGGGCGATGTCGTCGGGCTGGGCGCGAGCGCGGAGGCGGATCTGCCTCTCGATCGGGACATGGTCCGGCACGTCGAGCCGGGTGAGCAGATCCTGATCGACGACGGCCGGGTGCAGTTGGAGGTGCGCTCGAAGGACGAGGAGAGGATCGAGGCGGAGGTCATCGTCGGCGGCGCCGTTTCGAGCCGCAAGGGCGTCAACCTGCCTGACAGTCGTTTGCCGTTCCGAATCTCGGACAAGGACCTGAGCGACATCCGGATGGCGGTCGAGGAGGACGCCGATTTTCTCGCGGCGAGCTACATCGGCACGCCGGCGGACGTCGTCCAGGTGCGGGAGGCCTCGCGCGATGCGGGCCGATCGCTGCAGATCATTGCCAAGCTCGAACGGCGGCGGGCGCTCGACCACCTCGACGAGATCGTGCTCGAGTCGGACGGCGTGATGGTGGCGCGCGGCGACCTGGGCGTCGAGATCCCCTTGCACCAGGTGCCCGTGGTGCAGAAGCGGATCATCGAAAGCGGTTGGCGACACGCTCGTCCAGTGATCGTCGCGACCCAGATGCTGGAGTCGATGATCGAGCATCCCCGTCCAACCCGGGCCGAGTCCTCGGACGTGGCGAACGCGGTGTTCGACGGCGCCGCCGGGCACCCTGGAGATCCCCGAGACGGTCTCCGCCGCGGCGATCCTGTCGGCGCGCCATTTGACCGCGCAGGGCATCGTCGTCCTCAGCCAGGGCGGTTTCACGGCTCGCCAGGTTGCCTGCCGCCGGCCGTCGACGCCGGTGTTCGCCTTCACGCGCGAATCGCGGTCGATGCGCGAGCTCCAGCTCGTCTGGGGCGTTCACTCCGTGAAGATGGACCAGGAGGTCTACCACCACGACGAGGTCGTCGCGATGGTCGACCGGCAACTCCTGGTCGGCAATCTGGCGCTGCCCGGCGACACGATCGTGCTGCTGATGGGTGATCCGATCCAGGATCGGCCGCCGACGAACCTGATGCGGATTCACCGGGTACGGCCGCAGTAGCCGCCGGACTGGCGAAGAGGCCGCACACTGGATACGCCGGCGTGTCATCCGTGCGCCCGATGACGGGCGCACGGACTGTGACGCGTGTGGCGCGGACCGCGCCACACGGGTTCTCGCCGGCTTCTGAGAGGACGCGCCGCGAAGCGGCGACCATGGCGCTACGATCACGTCCCATGACCGACAGCGACCTCCACGTCTCCATCGAGAACGACTACGCCTTCCTCCGCGACCCGGTCCGCCGCATCTGCGAGCAGTTCCCGGGCGAGTACTGGCGCCGGCTCGACGCGGCCGCCGAGTACCCGACGGAGTTTGTCCAGGCGCTCACCGAGCACGAGTACCTCGGATGCCTGATTCCCGAGGAGTACGGAGGCTCGGGTCTGCCCCTGCGCGCCGCCTGCGTGGTGCTCGAAACGATCCACTCGAGCGGCTGCAATGCCGCCGCCTGCCATGCACAGATGTACACGATGGGCACGGTGCTGCGCCACGGCAGCGACGAGCAGAAGCAGCAGTATCTGCCGAAGATCGCCAGCGGCGAGCTGCGCTTGCAGGCGTTCGGCGTCACCGAGCCGGTGACGGGCTCGGACACCACGCAGCTCAGGACCACGGCCGTCCGCGACGGCGACACCTACGTGGTCAACGGCCAGAAGATCTGGACCAGTCGAGCGCTGCACTCGGACCTGATGATCCTGCTCGCCCGGACGACGCCGGCGGACCAGGTGGAGAAGCGCTCACGCGGCCTGTCCGTGTTCCTCGTCGACCTCCGCGAGGCCCGCGGCAACGGCCTGGAGATCCAGCCGATCGACACGATGATCAACCACGGCACGACCCAGGTTTTCTTCGACAACCTGCGCATCCCGACGAGCAGCCGGATCGGCGAGGAGGGCCACGGTTTCCGCTACATCCTGAGCGGCATGAACGCCGAGCGCATCCTGCTCGCCTCGGAGGCGATCGGCGACGCCCGCTACTTCATCCGCCGCGCGGTCGAGTACGCCAACGAGCGTGAGGTCTTCGGAAGGCCCATCGGCCAGAACCAGGGCATCCAGTTCCCGATCGCCCGCGCCCACGCCGAAACCGACGCCGCCGAGATGATCGTCCGCAAGGCCGCCGCCCTCTACGACGCCGGCCGCGAATGCGGCGCCGAAGCCAACAGCGCCAAACTCCTCGCCTCCGAAGCCGCCTGGAAGGCCGGCGACACCTGCTTCCAGACCTTCGGCGGCTTCGCCTTCGCCACCGAGTACGACATCGAGCGCAAGTGGCGCGAATGCCGCCTCTTCCAGACGGCGCCGATCTCGACGAACCTCGTGCTCACCTACCTGGCCCAGCACGTCCTCGGACTGCCGCGCAGCTACTGAGGCTCGACGTCGTCGAAGGCCGGACAGCTCTCTGCTCGTCGATTCAGCCGAGTCTGCTCAGGTTCTCGTCGCACTCCGTTACGCCGGCGACGATGGGAACGGTCGCGTAGAGCGCCTTCGCCCGCTGCCACAGGAGCCTTGCTTCGTCGGTTTCGCCGAGCGCTTCCTTGAGGATCGCCATCGGTCGGATGGCGTTCGCGTAGTCGAGCGCCGGTGGCTCGTCTTCGGCGGCATAGAGGGCCAGGGCCTCGTCGTAGCAGGTCTCCGCCACGGCGAATCGCCGCGCGCTGCGATGCGCGTCGCCGAGGTGCCGGATGGCATGAGCCAGCAGAAGCGGATCGTCGGTCCGGCGCGCGGCGGCGACGGCTTCCTCATAGCGGGCGACTGCGACGTCGTCGCGGCCGGCATCCTGTTCCGCATGCCCGAGCCGACGAACGGCAGTCGCCAACTTGCGATCATCGCCAGCCTCACGGCGCAGCATCACAGCTTCGGTGAGCTGCTTGCGAACCAGCCGAGCAGTCTCCTCTGTCTCAACTGGGCCGGCAGCCAACGAGGAGGCAGTCGCACGCAGCTCCCAGGCCGCGTTCGAGAGATCGCGGCCCCGAACCCGGAGGGAACGTCGAGCAGAGTCACTCACTTCAGGCGTGAGCGTAGCGAGGGTGCCTGCGCTGGGGGCGGCTATTCCGCATGACGGGGCCCAAGTTACTCCTCTTCGACATCGCTCTGAGCGAGAGAGGTGCCAAACAGTGAGTCGAACACGGCGAGGCCCAACTTGCGATCATCCCCATGCAGGAAACCCGTGGCCGCCGCGAGTATCTCCAGTGTCTCCAGCCGGCCGAGGCCTTCGGCGTCGTTTTCGCCTGAACGGATTACCCGGAGGGCGGCCAAGGCGTCCTGACCGGCCCCGGCGGTGTCTCCCGCGGAGTCACGGCAATGCGCTCTTGCCAGATAGGCCTGGGGCGTGTGGAAGCCGGCGTCCAGCGCCTTGTCCAGAAGCCGGGCGGAATCCTTGTCCGCAGCCGCGGCGCCGTGCTCGACGCACAGGGCTTCAGGCACCGTCATGTCTACTCGGTCGCTCTCCTCCCACAACCGATGTTCTTGGGCCAGAGCGAAGAGCACTTCGCCGTCGTCCTCATGTTGCTTCTCGATCTCCTTGAGTTGACTTCTTGGCGGCCCTCTGCGGATCGCCTCCAGAGCGCCGTTGCGGTCGGCCAGATTCAGACGAATCACCTCATTAGCGAGCGCCTGGTACTCGCGAGCCAGCCGACTCCTCGGACGGTCCTTCGTGAAGATGTCCTGTTTCAGCAGGGAGAGACTGGGATAGCGATGGATGGTCAAGGGCTCGCGGCAGAATCCGAGTTGCTCCTGGAAGTCCGAAGTGATGGCCCGGAGGGTCTCGTCCTCGTCGTCCAGGTCCGGTACGTTGGAGAGAACGTAGTGGAGATCGATTACGTTCTCCTCGGACTTGGTCGGTTCGGCCCGGATGTCGCGGACGACCTTGGTGAGACCCCGGAGATTCTGCTGATTGGGGAAGAAGAGCAGCACCACGGCGTCGGGGAGCTGACGGGTGCAGATGCCGCCGACGTCGGTGTGGCCAGTCCGGGAGTCGATCAGAACGTAGTCGGCCTCAAGGGCGTCGCGCCATTGCGCCTTCAGATCCTCGAACAGGAGGTAGCCGTCGAAGTGCTCGTAGAGTGCCTGCCAGTCGAGTGCGGCGAGGCGCCTTGCGTAGCGTTCGTCGTGTGATCCGGAAGGCATGATCCACAGGCGCCCGCCCTTTTCGCCGAGAGGCGGCGACTCGAACAGGAAGTCCTCGGCTTCGGGCGCCCGGTCGGTCTCGAGATAGGTCTCGACGAAGTCGAGGATGCCGGGCGTCGTCTCGGCCGGCCGGCCGAGGTCGAACGTGTCGAGGCCGGGCGCCTCGAGATCGAAGTCGACGGCGACGACGCGCTTGCCTTGCAGTGCGAGTTCGACCGCGACGTTGACGAGGGCCATCGTGCGGCCGACGCCGCCCTTGAAGGAGTAGAACGTGGTTACGTACATGACGCTCTCTGCTGGCGCCGCCGGGACTGTGGCGACGCTTCAGGCGGCTATACGGAACGTGGACGCCTGAGCGGAGTTGATCTGGTCCTGCGGCACATGGGGGAATCGTTCGGCGCCGGCAGTTGCGGCGGGTCGGCCGGGGGAGGTCTGGTCCCGCGCCAGTTTCTTCAGGATGCTCCAGCCCAAGTCCGTGTCCAGCAGGCGCAGGTAGCGGTCGTACCCACGGTTCTGCGCCGTGGCGCCGGTCTCCCAGCGCTTGATGGTCGCTTCTCCGAGGCCGGTGACTTCCGCGAACGCCGGTCGGCTCAGGCCGCGGCGCTCGCGGATTCCCCGGATGTCCCACGGGGAAAGGAGGTCGTGCGCGTGGTAGACGGCCTCGTCCTTGATCCGGGAACCGACGTAGTCGAGGAACTCCTCGTCACAGTCGGCACACTGCCTGACGGGCAACGTCACCGTGATCTCGAGATCTCCGTGCTGGAACGTGTGGTCGACGATCTCGGTCTTCGCCGGCGCCTCGCAGAAGGGGCAGGCCGTGTCCCGGTTCGGATCGCTCGCCAAGACCTCTTGCTTGGGTCTGCGGTAGTCAGGCATCGTTCTCGTCCTGTCTCGTTCGAAACGGCTGTGCCGAGTCACTCGTGGATGGAGTAGTGGAAGCTCCTGCCGACGACCCTTCGCCGGCTCTTCAGCAGTTCAAGTTTCACGTAGACCCGGGGGGCGTCGGCCTCGACTTCAATCTTCAGCACGTAGCCGGTGGCGCCCGGCGGATGGTCCAGCACCATGGTTTCTACCTCGTGCCCGTCGCGAAGCTTCTCGGCGACGAGGCTCCAAGCGGCCTCATCCGTGAACACCCCGCTCAGGTAGCGATCCTGGGGATTGCTGACGTTTCCTGGCTCCCATCGCGCTCGCTGCCGACCCGAGATTCTCGTTCCGGCGCGGCTGGCCAGATCGGCCAAGACTCGCCGGGTCTCGTCATCGATTCCCTTCTTGCGGTCAGCCATAGGTGACCCTCGGAGGACGACGACGAGGATCGTATGATCCCCCTGTGGAGGTTGTCAAGGGCAACAGTCGGCGATCAGGTTCTGGGAGGAGTTCATTTGCCCCTGCTTTCTTCCCCTTGATCTCGCCTTGGCGAGCCGTTCTTTCTGAGCCGCGAACCCGGGCACTCGGAGGGATGCCCGGTCGTTGCTCTTCCTCCGCGCGCACTCGCCCGTCCCGGGTGGCGCCTCGGCAACGTCCGCGGTGTGCTCGCCTACGAAGCCCGATCCCGAGCCGCCGCCAGCGCGCGCTTGCCGTAGACCTTGCCGACGTGGACGCGGTAGTCGCCAGAGGCGAAGATGTCGCCGATGGGGTCTTCGGCGTCCAGGCCGGAGGCCGCGGCGGCGATGGCGTCGTCGGAGAGGTCGCTGCCGACGAGGCTTGAGACGTCGACAGCGGTCGGCGTGGCGGAGACGCCGCCGACGACCAGGCCGGCGGCGATGCAGCGGCCGTTCTGGACGGTGACGGAAGCCGCGGCGCCGACGACGGCGTAGCCGGACGCGGGGTGCTCGAACTTGAGGTAGGCGGCGCCGGTGCCGGCGCCCAGAGCCGGAGCCTCGACGTGCGTCAGGATCTCGTCCTCGCCGACGTCGGTCATCAGCAGGTCCTGGAAGAAGTCGCCCGCGGCGACCGAGCGGGTGCCGGAGGGGGACTGCAGGTGAACCGAGGCGCCCAGGAGGACGAGCACGGGCGGAATGTCCGAGCCCGGGTCGGCGTGGGCGATGTTGCCGCCGATCGTGCCGCGGTTGCGGACCTGGGCGTCACCGATGTGGCCGGCCGCCTCGGCGAGCACCGGGCAGTGGGCCGCGAGGACATCGGAAGCCGCGATGTCGGCGTGGGTGGTCAGGGAGCCGACGCGAACCGAACCGCCCGCTTCGGAGATGCCCTTGAGTTCGTCGAGGCGGCCGATGTCGATGACGACGGGCGGCTGCGCCAGACGCAGCTTCATCATCGGGATCAGGCTGTGGCCGCCGGCCATCAGCTTCGCGTCCTCGTGCTCCTGCAGCAGGCCGAGGGCTTCATCGACCGATCCGGCGCGGCGGTAATCGAATTGGGCTGGGTACATGTCGGTGCTCCTGATTCGGCAGCTTCGGTTGTTCGGCTGCGGGATTCTAGAAGACTGCGCGTCCTGACGATACGAGTGAGGAAGGTCGCGCAGTCTTCTAGGGCGGTGGGGGATGGGGCAAAATGCCGAGTCAGCGAGGCATTTGGCGGCGCTAGACGGATGAGGTTCGTTAGCTGTTCACGGCCCGCCACACCTTCTCGGGCGTGAGCGGCATGTCGATGTGGCTGATCCCGAACGGCGCGAGCGCGTCGACCACGGCGTTGACCACCGCGGCCGGCGATGCGATCGCGCCCGCCTCGCCGACGCCCTTGACGCCCAGCGGGTTGTGCGGGCAGGGGGTCGTCGTGCGGTCGAGCTCGAACGGGATCAGGTTGTGGATCTTGGGCACGGCGTAGTCCATGAGCGAGCCGGACACGAGCTGGCCGCTCTCGTCGTAGACCGCGTTCTCCCACAGCGCCTGGCCGATGCCCTGGGCCAGTCCCCCGTGGAGCTGGCCGTCGACGATCATCGGGTTGATCACGTTGCCGACGTCGTCGACCGCGGCGTAGCGCAGCAGTTCGATCGAACCGGTCTCCGTGTCGACCTCGACCACGCAGACGTGGGTGCCGAACGGGTAGGTGAAGTTGGCCGGGTCGTAGAAGCTCGTGGCGGAGAGGCCGGGCTCCAGGTCGTCGGGGTAGTTGTGCGCCAGGTAGGCCTGGAGCGCCACGTCGCCGAGAGCGAGGGAGCGGTCCGGCGAGCCGGCCACGCGGAAGCTGCCGTCCTCGTACTCCAGGTCCTCGGCCGAGGCCTCGAGCAGGTGGGCGGCGATCTTCTTGCCCTTCTCGATGATCTTGTCGACGCTCCTGGCGATCGCCGAACCGCCGACGGCGGCGCTGCGGCTGCCGTAGGTGCCCATGCCGAACTGGACGAGGTCGGTGTCGCCGTGGATCACCTCGACCGCCTCGGGATCGATGCCGAGCCGGTCGGCGACGATCTGGGAGAAAGTCGTTTCGTGGCCCTGACCGTGCGACGAGGAACCGGTGTAGACGGTGACCGACGCGGTCGGGTGGACGCGCACGTCGGCGCTCTCCCACTGGCCGGCCTGGGCGCCGAGCGAGCCGACGACCGCCGACGGCGCCAGCCCGCAGGCCTCGATGTAGGACGAGAAACCGATGCCGATCTGCTTGCCGCCGTTGTCGCGCCGCGACGCCTGTTCGCTCTTGAGATCGTCGTAGCCGATCATCTCCAGCGCGCGGTCCATCGCCGGTCCGTAGTTGCCGGAGTCGTAGGCGAGGGCGACCTGCGTCTGGTAGGGGAAGGCGTCCGGCGGCACGAAGTTCCGGCGCCGCACCTCCACCGGACCCAGACCCGTGGCGTCGCCGGCGAGATGCATCAGACGCTCGACGACGTAGGTGGCCTCGGGCCGCCCGGCGCCCCGGTAGGCGTCGACAGGGGTCGTGTGGGTGAAGACGCCGGTGACGTGGCAGTGAATCGCCGGAATGTCGTACTGGCCGGACATGAGGGTGCCGTAGAGGTAGGTCGGTACGGCCGGTGCGAAGGTCGAAAGGTAGGCGCCCATCGCGGCCGCGGTGTCGACGCGCAGGCCGGTGATGCGGCCGTCCGCGTCGAGCGCCAGGGCGCAGTGTGTGGAGTGGTCGCGGCCGTGGGCGTCGGTCAGGTTCGTCTCGGTGCGGGTGGCAGTCCACTTGACCGGCCGGTCGAGCTTCATCGAGCAGAGGCCCACGATCGCCTCGTCGGCGTAGTGGTGGATCTTGCTGCCGAAGCCGCCGCCGACCTCGGGAGCGACGATCCGCACCTTGTGCTCGGGCATGCCGAGCGACGCGAGCGTCATCAGCAGCCGGTGCACGTGCGGGTTCTGACTCGTCATGTGGATCGTCATCTCGCCGGTCGACGAGTCGTAGGAGGCGAGCACCGCGCGCGGTTCGATCGCATGCGGGATCAGGCGGTTGTTGCGCAGGTCGAGCTCCACGGTGTGCGCGGCCGAGGCGAAGGCGGCGTCCACCGATTCGCGCTCGCCGATCTCCCAGTCGAAGGCCACGTTGCCGGGCGCCTCTTCGTGGACCGCGGGAGCGCCGTCTTCGAGAGCGGCCACGACGTCGGCCACGGCGTCGAGCGGTTCGTAGTCGACGGCGACCCGGTCGGCGGCGTCGCGTGCGAGGTAGCGGTCCTCGGCGACGACGACGGCCACCGCGTCGCCGACGTGGCGGACCGTGTCGGCGGCGATCATCGGGTGCGCCGGCGTCTTGAGATCCGGCAGCAGCCAGCCGACGGGCACCACGCCCGGGATGCCGGCGGCCGCGACGTCGCGCGCCGTGAGCACGGCGAGAACGCCGGGCAGGGCTTCGGCGGCGGAGGCGTCGATGCCGCGGATGCGGGCATGCGCGTACGGACTGCGAACGATCGCGGCATGCGCCATGCCCTCGACCTTCAGGTCGTCGGTGTACTTGCCGCGGCCGGTGATGAGGGCCGGGTCTTCCCGGCGCTTGATCGAGGTGCCGAGTACGCCCGCCACTTCAGCTCATCCTCTCCGCGGCGTACTTCACCGCTTCGACGATGTTGTGGTAGCCGGTGCAACGGCAGATGTTGCCCTTGAGACCCTCGCGGATCTCCTCGTCGTTCGGGCTCGGGTTCTGGGCCAGGAGGTAGTTCGCGGAGAGGATCATGCCCGGCGTGCAGTAACCGCACTGCAGGCCGTGCTTCTCCCAGAAGCCCTCCTGGAGCGGATGGAGTTCGCCGTTCTGGGCCAGCCCCTCGATGGTCGTCACCGAGGCGCCGTCGGCCTGCGCCGCGAGCATGGTGCAGGACTTGACCGCGTCGCCGTCGAGCAGCACGGTGCAGGCGCCGCAGAGACTCGTCTCGCAACCGATGTTGGCGCCGGTCAGACCCAGATCCTCGCGCAGGAAGTGGACCAGCAGGCGCCGCGGCTCGACCGCTGCCTGAACCGGCTTTCCGTTGACTTCGAGTTGAATGGACACGGTCATCTTCGGGTATCTCCTTCTGTAGCGTCAGGAACAGGCACGGAGCGAGATGGCGATGGCCGCCAGGACGACCAGGGCGCCGCCAACCAGGTAGGGCCAGAGTTCTCTGGCCATGCCGGCGGCGAAGCGGCCGGCAAAGGCGGCCTGGGAGGGGGCTTCTGCGCTGGCTTCGTCGCCGCCCGTTGGAACAGGCGGCTCGTCTGCCGCCGGCGCGCGCGCGGCGAGCTGCTGTTCCAGGCCCTGCAGGCCCTGGCGGGTCAGCACCTTGGCCGAGCTGTCGAGCAGCCGCTGCCCGACGGCGGCAATGCGGCCGCCGACCTGGGCGTCGATCTCGTAGTGGAGCAGGGTGCCGCCGTCGTCGGTGTCCTCGAGGCGAAGCGATCCGTTGCCGTTGACGAAGCCTGGCGCTCCCTTGCCGTCCATCTTCAGGCTGTAGCCATTCGGTGGATCGAGGTCGAGAAGTTCGACACCGCCCTCGAATACACCCTGGACGGGCCCGACCTTCATCTTCAGCTTGCCGCGGAACCGGTTGTCGCCGACCGGCGCCATGTCCTCGCAGCCCGGCAGGGTACGCGACAGTACCTCCGGGTCGAGGATGGCCTCCCAGACGACCCCGCGCGGTTCGGCCAGCGTGTGCGAGCCCTTGATCTTCACGTCTCGTCAGGGGCGCGGCGGCGAGCCGCAGAGCGGAGGTTTGGCTGTGGCGGACATGGCGCAGCAGGGTGCAGATCTACCACAGAGTCGGGCGCCTTCCTACGCCCGCACGTAGCGAACCACAGGGTCCTGTTCGGACTCCAGTTCGCCGACGTTCTCGGCCACGAGTGCGCCTCGCTGGTAAAGGTACTCGACGTGCGCTCCGGCCTCTTCCAGGGCGAGCAGAACCGTGTAGCCGCGCACCGCGCCGAACAGCCGGCGGCTTATGTCCGCGGTTGTCTGCGGCGCTTGGCAGGTGTCCATGATCACGTTCAGCCGTTTGTCGTGGGACTCGCGGATCTCCCCGACCCGCGCGGTCACGTCCTCGATCGGCTCTTCGTGGCCGCCCAGGCCGACACGCACGCCGTCCAGCTTCTCGACTTTGCCCAACGCGTCCAGGTAGTGGCCGAGGCCCATGTTCAGGGTCAGAGACTCGGGCGACTGGTGGGGCGTGATCCGCGCCAGCACGTGGTCGGCGGTCAGCAGCACGTCGTCGATCCGCAGGCAGACCTGGCCGGGGCAGTGTCCCGGGACGTGCAGGACCTCGATGTCGAGACCGGCGCCGTTCCCGTCCCGCACGGGCTGCCCCTCCTCGAGCAGGAACTGGACCGGCACCGAGCCGTAGCGCGCCTTCGGCGCCGTGTACATCGTCATCAACTGCTCGCGCTTGCCGGCCGAGAGGCCGGCGCGATGCAGGAACACGCGGAGCTGCTGCGAGGCGACGACGACCCGTTCCTCGTAGTGGGTCAGCACGCGGCGGTCGAGGACGTGGATGCCGACCGGCGCCTCGGTGTGCCGGCGGACGAACTGCAGGCCGCCGAAGTGATCCATGTGGCCGTGGGTGATCAGGATCACGTCGATGTCGGCGAGGCCGACGCGGGCGCCGAAGCGATCCTCGATCGAGGCCATGCCGCGGACCAGGTTCTCGTTCGAGAAGTCCATGCCCGAGCCGCAGTCGACGAGGATCCGGCGGTCGCCGTCGTCGATCAGGTAGACGTTGCCGAAGAAGTTCGGGAAGACCTCGAAGTTCAGGGCGTAGACGACCCGCCCGGCGGCGGTCACGAAACGCCGGGGCGACTCGAGCTGTTTCTTCGCGCTTGACGTACCTGCCCGCATGGGCACTACCAGGGAGCCCCCAAACCGGCCGGCCCTTCGCGTGCCGTCAGTTGGTCAGCGCGGAAACGAGGGAGTCGACCGCCTGATCGGCGATGTCGGCCATCTCGTCGTCCGTGCGGTCCTGGATCGGATGCCGCACGTAGACGACCTCGGGCGTGGAGCCGAGCGACTTCGACTGCGACTCGGCCGCGTCCTGGAACTCGCACGAGGCGACGAACACGGACGGCAGCCCCATCTCTTCCAACTGGGTCGTGTCGTGCACACTGCACGACGTGCAGGACCCTCAGTCGGCCAGCGCTTCGATCACCGCGTCGCAACGCTGGGCGATCTCGGCGCGCAGGTCGGCCGGCGCCACCTTGGAGAAGGTGGGCTTGGTGAAGCGGAGGACGTTGGCGCCCCGGCTGGCGATCCGCTCCTCGACGCGGTCGAGGAAGACGTCGCCGCGAGCCTTGGAGATGTCGAGCAGGGCGATCGTCTTGCCGCCGAGGGACTCGAGGCGCGGCGCAGCCGTACGCGCGGCGGGCGCGGCCTCGTTCGTCGGATCGATCAGAGTCTGGACCATGGGAGTCTCCTGAGTGAGTCCCGAACGATACACGACGCTTGTAGAGAACAGCCCTGTTCCCTGCCTCAGCGCGGCGCAGACGCCGCGACTCGACTGGTAGGGTCGCCGGCCATGACGGAAGCACCATCAGCCTCCGCTCCGGCGCCGCCGGGCTTCGACCAGGGCCTGGTCGCGGTGGTCAAGAAGAACTGTCCCACGTGCCAGATGGTCGAACCGGTGCTGGCGGAGGTTCGCCGTCACCGACCGGTCCTGGTCGTTACCCAGGACGACCCGGCGTTCCCCGCCGAGGGAAGTCCCGTTCACGATGCCGATCTGACGCTGTCGCACCGGTTGGGGATCGAGATCGTGCCGACCCTGTTGACGCGGGAGGGAGGTTCCACCTTGGCCACCGCGGTCGGCTGGAACCGCGAGCAGTGGGAGGACGTGACCGGCATCGGCGAGCTGGGCGTCGATCTGCCGCCGAGCCGTCCGGGCTGCGGCGCGCTGAACGTCGAACCGCCGCATGTCGAACGGCTCGGCGCCCTCTTCGCCGATGGCGGGGCGCGCCGGGTCGAGCTCGGCGACCAGGAGGACGATGTCGAGGCCTGCTTCGCCCGCGGCTGGACGGACGGCCTGCCGGTCGTGCCGCCGACGCCCGAGCGGGTCGAACGGATGCTCGCGGGCACTCGCCGGGACCGCTCCGAGGTGCTCGGGCTGGTGGCGCCGGACTACGGCCAGTGCACGGTCGAGAAGGTCGCGGTCAACGCCGTGATGGCCGGCTGCCGGCCGGAGTACATGCCGGTGGTTCTGGCCGCGGTCGAGGCGGCCTTGACCGAGGAGTTCAACTGGCACGGCCTGGCCGCGACGACCTACTTCGCCGGCCCGATCGTCGTCGTCAACGGTCCGGCCGAGGGCAAGTCCGCCGTCACCCTGTTCGCCGGCGAAGGGCCGCGGGGCGTCGTGGACCAGCTCTCCCGCGAGCCGGAGTCGCTGGCCCGCTCCCTGGGCTCGGCGCTCCTGGCGGTCGCCCACTACAAGGTCGTCGTCGGCTTCGACGCCATGCTCGTCGTCGGTTTCGAGCACGGCAACGTCTTCCGGCGGGCGGGCTGGGACAAGGCCAGGCTGCGCCGGGAACTCGACGCCGTGCTCGTCCGCTCCGGCGCGGACCTCGTGCGGGGCGCGGGCGACATCGCCGAAGGCCTGCCGGAGAAGATGGCGGGCGCCCAGGTGCCGAAGTTCCGGCCGGGCGGATTGCTGCTGGTTCATGCCGGCGGC
>JAPVWO010000227.1 GCA_027493375.1 Candidatus Multivorans thiocomprendens
CGTCGCCCTGGTCAGAGAAGGAGTACCATTCACCAACGGAACTCAGGTCAGGAACGCCGCCTGATCGATCGCCGATCCACAACTTTCGGCAATACCTCGGGCGCTACGAACGGCTGGCGCTCAGCTAATCGTGCGACAGAATCGCGCGAGCGTCCTGTGAGACTGGCTCGCTGGATCGAGAGGCGGCCTACGCGCGTGACGGCGGACCGCGGGGCGGCGCGGGCAGGTAAGGCCGATCAACGACCGGACGGTCGGGCCCAGTGGCGCCGCAGGATGCTCCGAAGTCCTCAAGGACGAGCGTCGGAGCACCGGGCTCCTGGAAGCACTCCGTCTGCTGGAGGTGACAGGCGACGCAGTCGTGTTCACTGACCTCGAGCTCATCGTGTCCGTGCCCGACGGCCAGGAGCGAGCCGAGCAGCACGAGGCAGACCAGAAGGACAGAGGCGCACTGGCGACGGCCAGCCTCGCCAAGAATGGTCTTTGATCGGATCACACGCTTACCTTGGAGCTACGATCAAGCATGTAGGGGCGGTTGACTCGTTGTCAAGCCCCTCAAATGGGAGGGCTTAGCATCGCCGCTTTACTCAACCTAGCGCGTCCTTCCCTGCGACCGTCTCGACGCATCGCGCTCGTCATCCAACCAAACAGCCCTCAGGTGTGGCCGGGGTCGGCCATCGCGTGGACCGCCTCCAGCACTTCCTGGGCCCGCCCCTCCCGGACCAGGTCCGCCGGTCGAAGGCCATGGAAGTACCTGTGCCTGGAATACAACCATGCGCGCGCGGTCCTCGGGTCCGAGTAGAACTCCGCCAGACGTTCCACGATGTACTCCAGGTCCCCCAGCAGGATCTCCTTGCTTGGCCTGGGGTTCGCGTGCCCCTGATTCCACCGGGATACCGTCCTTGGAGTCGTGCCCAGCATGTTCGCCACGTCAACCGAGCGGATCGCCGCCCTCGTCCTCAGCAACTCCAGCTTCTCGACCACCACCTTTCTCTCCGCGACCGCGCCCGACATCATGTTTCCTCCGACAACCCTCTCCCTGCCCGCCAAGTGATCCGGGTCCGTGACTCCGGCGCTTCCCGCGTCACGCGTGTCGAACGCCGATAGACATTACCGTAGACACAACGATGGACGTTTGCCAACAAGTGACTTGGTCGGTCCGGCACCGGAGCACAGCGCCGGGATTGCAGCCGGGGCAGTGAGAAAGCAGCAAGGCTGAGATCAGGGGCTTCCAGGGGTCTCCTTTCGGTGGTGGCGCTTGCGGTCCTGTTGATGCCGGAGGTTGCGGTCGCCAACATAGCCTTGGCTGTCGGTGACTACGGGATACGTCAACTTCACGGAAGCGGTTCCGTCCTCTCTGACAGGGCCAGTCAACTCGACTCCGCGGATGGTGTTGCGCCCACCAACACTCTTCCCGTCGACGAACTCCCGCACGCCCGGCGTGTCAGTGGCTGCGGCAACGGGACGCTTGTCACGGTGGTTTCGCTTCTTGCTCATCGCTCGCCCTCCTCTTGAGCCTGCCGGACGGCATCGCCGCAGTCGTCCATCGCCGCGCAGATCTGGTGGACGGACTCGCGGACGTAGTAGTGCACGATCGCCGCGACCTTTCCGTTGCTGTCGTGGTTGATCTGCGAAATCACCGAACGAGCCCCATCCGCCGCAACCTCTTGCTCCATGCTCCTCGCCCCGCCACCGGCTTCGGTGACGTCGAATCCCTCGCAGCGGTCGAGCAGTTGAAGGCCGCGCAACGTCTCGAAGCCACCCTGGCCGTCCGCGTAACCCCGCACGACGTCCACCGCGATCAGTGCGGCGTGGTGCTCTACTGTAATCGGTCGGTTCGTCGCGCCGGCTACGGCAGCGGGAACTCCTCCAGGTACCTCTCGTAGCCGGGCTCGACGTCGATCTCGAGCGACCGGAGCATGCGGACGACGGCGTTGTAGTAGGAGACGATGATCGTCAGTTCGACGAGGAGTTCGGCGTCCAGGTGACGCCGCAGCGCGTCGAAGGTCTCGGGGCTGATACTGAGGCCCTCGGTCGCCTCGTCGGCGGCGGCGAGGACGAGCCGTTCGAGTTCCGGGAGCTCCCCGGCTTCCGGCCCCGCGATGACGGCGCGGATGTCGTCGTCGGACATACCGAACTGGCGGCCGAGTTCGATGTGATGGCTGTACTCGTAGTCGGTGCGCGTGATGACGCCGACCCGCAGGATGGCCATCTCGCGCAGCCGTGTATCGAAACGCGACTTGTGGCGGATCCAGGCGCCCGTGTGGCGGAAGGCGCGGGTTCCCGCGGGACTGTGCGCGAGCATCCGCGCCAGGTTGATCGGCCGGTCGAGCAGCTCCCGGTCTTCCGGGGCGAGATCGTCCACGTCGAGGTAGGGGAGTCGAGCCATCGCGGTCCTCTCTTGCGGGTCGGCGTCGTCGGCATCATCAGCGCCGGCGGCGCCCGTCTAGCGGACGGGAGAGAGTACCGTCACGCCGCCGTCGACGACCAGCGCCTGGCCCGTGATGTAGCGCGCGTGTTCGGAGGCCAGGAACACGACCGCGCGGCCGACGTCCCAGCCGGTGCCTTCGATCCGCAGCGCCGAGGCGTTCTTGCGCCGCTCGCGGATCTCGGGCGTCATCGTCGGGCGCTGGACCATCGGGGTCCAGACCGGTCCCGGGAGCACGGCGTTCACCCGGATCCCGGCGCCGGCGTGGTCGACGGCCATCGCCCGGGTCACGAGCCGCCGCCGACCTCCCGCATCGAGGGAATCAGGGCGCGGGACGCCTGGACCATCGACCGGACGTTGACCTTCATCACCCGGTCCCAGAGCTCCGGCTCGGTGTCGAGGACGGTGCCGGGCGCTCCGATGCCGACATTGTTGATCAGCACGGTGGGCGGCGCGGAGCCTTCCCGCGCGAAGGCCGCCAGGGCCGCGCAGTCCTCGTCGCTCGTCACGTCGCCGATGAAGAGCCTGGCTGCGCCGCCTTCCTTCTCGATCATCTCGACCGTGCCGCGACCTGCATCTTCGTTGAGGTCCACGACGACGACCTCGGCGCCGGCCCGGGCCAGCAGGATCGCGGTAGCGCGGCCGTTGCCGATCCCGTCGTCTCTCGCTCCGCCTCCGGTGACGACGGCGGTCCGGCCACCGAAGTCGATTCGATCCCCGCTCGCGGGGACCTGCTCAAGACGTCCGTTCATTGATCCAGAACCTACATCGTCGCCGCTTCGCGGCGCGTCCTTCTGGCCGCCCGCGGCGGCAGCCGGCGGGGACGCCTGCGCACCCAGTGTGCGGCTAAGGCAGCGGGAACTCCTCCAGGTAGCGCTCGTACTCGGGCTCGACGTCGATGTCCAGCGAGTTCAGGATGCGAACGACGCCGTTGTAGTAGGAGAGGGTCATCGTCAACTCGACCATCATCCCATCGTCGAGGTGACCCTGCAACGCCTTGAAGGTCTCGGCGCCGATGCCGACGCCGTTCGTCATCTCGTCGGCCGCGGTGAGGACGAGCCGTTCGACCTCCGTCAGCGACTCGTCCTCCGGCCCCGCCGCGACGGCCCGGATGTCGTCGTCGGACAGGCCGAACTGCCGGCCGAGTTCGATGTGGTGGCTGTACTCGTAGTCGGTGCGGGTGACGGCGCCGACCCGGAGGATCGCCATCTGGCGCAGGCGCGGATCGAGCTTCGTCTTGAAACGAATCCAGATGCCGAGACGGCCGAACGCGCGGGCGCCCTCGGGGCAGTAGGCGAGGACCCTGAAGATGTTGAGCGGTGGATCGAGAAGTCTCTGGTCCTCGGGGGCGAGATCGTCTACGTCGAGGTAAGGGAATCGAGCCATTGGGCAGAGGGTATCGTCCGCGACACACTGCATTCCCGTCGCACTCAAGGAGAGTCCCAGTGAAGAGATCGATCCCCCAAGCCCTGCCGGCCGTCGCACTGGCTTCGAGCCTGGCCCTCGTGTTCACCATTGCCGGTACGCCGGCCGCAACAGCCCAGGAGTCCGGCTCATGGACCATCGGCGAGCGCGTCGTGCCGGCCCCGGCGGGCGCCAGCGAAGAGCTCCGCGCCGCGCTCGCCGCGCTGCCCGCCCCCAACGTGGCTACCTCTCTGGCGCAGGCTCCTCGGACCGAGGAGCAGTGGCTGGCGATCCAGAGCGCGACGGCCAACGCGAATCTCGCGCAGATGGCCGACGCGTACGGACTCTCGATCGAAAAGGACACGATCGAGGGCGTGACGGTCTACCGGGTGACGCCGGACCAGGTCGATCCACGACACACCGGTCACCTGTTTCTGCACGTCCATGGCGGCGCCTACGTCCTGAACGGTGGCGACAACTCGGCCACCGAGGCTGCGCTCGTCGCGGCCCGCGCCGGCATTCCGGCGATCTCCGTCGATTACCGCATGCCGCCGAAGCACCCCTTTCCGGCCGCCGTCGAGGACGTGGTCACGGTCTACCGGCACCTGCTCGAGAGCCGCTCCGCGAAGTCGATCGCCATCGGCGGCACGTCGACGGGCGGCGGACTGTCGCTGGCATCCGTTCACAAGTTCCGCGACCTGGGCCTCGATCTACCCGGCGCCATCTACGCCGGCACACCCTGGGCGGACCTGACCAAGACCGGAGATTCGCTGTTCACGAACGAAGGACTGGATCGCGTCCTGGTGACCTACGACGGACTCCTCAAGGGCGCGGCGCTCCTCTACGCCGACGGCCACGACCTCAAGGATCCCCTGATCTCGCCCGTCTACGGCGACTTCGAGGGGTTCCCGCCGACGTACCTGATCACCGGCACCCGCGACATTTTCCTGAGCGACACGGCGCGGACCCACCGCAAGTTGCGCGCGGCCGGCGTGGTGGCGGACCTGCACGTCTACGAGGGCGTCGCGCACGCCGACTACCTGATCCTCGTCGACTCGCCGGAGTCGAAGGACATGTTCCAGGAGGTCGGCGCTTTCTTCAAGAAGCACCTGGAGTAGGGGGATCGTCGCCGCTCCGCGGCGCTTTTCCTGGCCGCCTGCGGCGGCGGCGGGTCAGAAGACCCGCGCACCCAGAGGGCCGCCGTGCCGCGAGTGGCGACGCCTAGCTGCTTCGATTCGCGGTGAACTCGCGCTCGCCGCGGGGAGTGATCATCTTGCCGGTCATGGAGTCGCCGTCGACCGTCGCCTCGAAGTTGAGGTTGAAGGTCTGACCGCCTCTGCCGAGCTCGCGGCCGAACTTGAGCGTTTCGCCATCCCAGGACACGTTCTTCAGGTCGCCGTTCCGGCGCGGGTTGGTCCAGGTGCCCTTGAGTTCGCCGTCGACTTCCGTGAACTCGTACACGACCTCGAAGGTGCGCTGCGGCGTCTGGGTCGTCGACTCCCATTTGCCGAGAACGGGAGAGTTGTCGGCGGCAAGCGCGGCGGGTGCGAGCGCCAGCGCGACGGCAGCGGCGATCAGAATCGACTGTCTCATGGGGGGCTCCTCGACGGTTGTTCGGATCCGGGTATGTTAGCGACGATGATGATCGATCACTACATGTACGCCGTTGCCGATCTCGACGAAGGGATGGCATGGGCCGAGGAGGCCTTCGGCGTGGCGCCGGCGTTCGGCGGCTCGCACGAGGGGCTCGGCACGCGGAACGCCTTGCTGAGCCTGGGCGACACGTACCTCGAGATCATCGCTCCGGACCCGGCGCAAGCGGTCGAGAGCCAGATGGTGACGGGCATGGCCGCGATGAGCGCCGGGGGGCTGGTGACCTGGGCGGCCCAGGGCGATCTCTCGATGACGAAGGGGCTGCTCGAGGAGGCCGGGATCTCGTCGGTGGGACCCGTGGAGACACGGCGGCGAACGGCGGACGGTGGGCTTCTCGTGTGGGACCTCCTGTTCCCGCAGGGGGGCGGCTACGGGATGCCCTTCTTCATCGATTGGCGGGATTCGCCGCATCCGGCGACGACGACGCCGGTGGGCGGCGAGTTCGTGTCGTTCGGGATCTCTACGCCCGATGCAGGGGATCTCGGGGCCGTGCTGGCGGGTCTCGGGCTCGACATCGCAGTGTCCGTGGGGGAGCCGGAGATGACGGTGGTGATCGAGGGTGCGAAGGGTCCGGTGGAGTTGGTGTCCACGGAGGAAAGCCGAGGGTTGTCGCCGTCTTCCCGACGGTGACGCGCAACGGGCTGTGGAGCCAGCCTGCGGCCGGCGCGGTCTTTCTGGCCGCCTGCGGCCGCAGCCGGCGAGGACGCCGGCGCACCCAGTGTGTGGCACCGGTGGGACGGCGGCGCACCTTGTAGGGTTGACCGGTCACGGAGATTCCGAACGCGGAGAGGAACGATGACTGAAGTCAGCCCGAAGAACCGCACTCGTCCGACCTGCCTTGGCCTCGCGATCGCCATAGTGGCGGCATCGGTGACCTCCCCCGTGGCGGCCCAGCTCGACATCGACGATTGGGCCAAGCGGGCCGGCGAGCAGATCGTCTGGCACCAGACCCAGTTGAGCGACACGGTCTACATGCTCCTGCCCGAGCCCGGGCTGGCCGGGAACTTGGCGGTCTCCGCCGGCGAGGACGGCATCCTGATCGTCGACGACGCGATGATGCCGGTGGTGCCGAAGATCAAGGCAGCGGTGGCGAAGATCCAGGAGGGCAGGATCGACTTCGTCGTCAACACGCACTACCACTTCGACCACGCGGGCGGCAACGCCGGCTTCGGGGCCGATTCCGCGATCGTCGCGCACGCGAACGTGCGCAAGCGTTTGCTGGAGAACCGGCACGCCGGCGCGAACTTCTCGGCCACGCCGTTCCCGCCCGAGGCGCTGCCGATCGTGACCTTCAACGAGAGCGTCACCCTGCACTGGAACGGCGAGGCGGTCGACGTGATCTTCTTCGGCAACCCCGCCCACACGGACGGCGACGTGGCGATCTACTTCCGCGACTCGAACGTGGTCCACGCCGGCGACCAGTTCCCGAACCTCGGCGGCTACCCGTACATCGACCGGGACGTCGGCGGCAGCGCCCTCGGCCTGCGCGACAACATGGCCCAACTGCTTGAGATCGTCGACGACGACACGCAGATCATCCCCGGCCACGGGCCGCTGGCGACGAAGGCCGACCTGCAGAAGTACCACGACTACGTCGCGGAGACGATCGACTACATCGACAGGCAGAAGAGCGCCGGCAAGTCGCTCGAAGACGTCCAGAGGGACGGCCTGCCGGAGAAGTACGCGCCGTACGGCAACGGCCCGCTGTCGCCGGAGCCGGTCTGGATCGCGTACGTCTGGGCCAGCCTCGACGACTGAGACCGCGGCCGCGACGATGACCAACGACGTCGTCATCGACGTCCGGGATCTGCGCAAGAGCTACGGGGAACTCGTAGCCGTCGACGGCGTCTCGTTCCAGGTCCATCGCGGCGAGATCTTCGGCATGCTGGGCCCGAACGGCGCCGGCAAGACGACGACGGTCGAGATACTGGAAGGGCTCCGCCAAGGTGAAGGCGGCGAGGCGTTCATCGACGGCGTCGGCGTGAAGAAGAACCGGCGGCGGGTCAAGAGCATGATCGGCGTGCAGCTCCAGCAGAACGCCTTCTTCGACAACCTGACCCTCCGCGAAACGGTCCAGTTGTTCGCGACGCTCTACGGCTCCGACGCCTCGCCGGACGACATGCTGGCCAGAGTCGATCTGGGGGATCGGGCCAAGTCCCGGTACAAGCATCTCTCCGGCGGCCAGAGGCAGCGCTTCTCGATCGCGGTCGCCATGGTCAACGAGCCGGTGGCGATGTTCCTCGATGAACCGACGACCGGACTCGACCCCCAGGCCCGCCGCAGGATGTGGAAACTGATCGACGGCCTGCGCTCGGACGGCATGGCGATCATGCTGACCACTCACTACATGGAAGAGGCCGAGGTCCTCTGCGATCGCGTGGCGGTCATCGACCGCGGCTCGATCGTCGCGGTGGACGCGCCGCAGGCGCTGATCGAGCAGTTGGCGGGCCGTGGCGGCCAGTCGGTCCGCCGGGACGGCGCCCTGACGCTCGAAGACGTCTTCCTCGATCTGACCGGGCACCAGCTCGTCGAGTAGGGGCGCCAAGGTGAAGATCTACGCGGCATTCATCGCCGCCGAACTGAAGATGTTCTTCCGCGACCGGGCGGCGCTCTTCTGGTCGCTCGCCTTTCCGACCGTGATGATGGTCGTCTTCGGACTGTTCGACTTCGGCAGCTTCGCTCCGCCGAGCGTAGGCGTCGTCGACCAGGCGAAGAACCAGGCGTCGACCCTGCTGGTGTCCGTACTGAAGGGCGACCTCGGCGGCGAACCGCTCTTCAACGTCCCGGAATCCGGCGACGCCGAGGTCCTGCGCGCGGAGGTCCTGGCCGGCGACATCACGGCGGTCATGGTGATCCCGGAGGGCTTCGGCGAACTCGGCGCCTCCTCGACCATCGACCTCACCTTCGACGGCAGGAAGGCCCAGGAGGCGGAGGCCGCCCGGTCCATCCTCGGCCAGGTGCTCGAAGGCGTCTTCAAGTCCGTCGCCAACATTCCGGCCGAGTACCGGGTCGAGAACTGGGCGACGATCTCCACCACCGAAGTCGCGGGCCGCGGCCAGGGCTACAAGGGCTTCATCGTGCCGGGAATCGTCTCGCTGGCGATCATGCAGAGCGCGCTCTTCGGCGTCGTCTTCACGCTGGTGCGGCTGCGCAACCAGGGCGTGCTCAAGCGCCTCTACGCGACGCCGATCGGCCCGAATCACTTCCTGGTGGGCTCGCTGACGACCAGGCTCCTGCTGCTCGTGATGCAGACGAACGTGCTCCTGCTCGTCGGCATCCTCGTCTCGCGGGTCGACGTGGCCCCGGGCTACCCGCTGTTCTGGCTGGAGGTCATCCCGCTGATCTTCCTCGGCGGCCTCGTGTTCGCTTCATTGGGTCTGGCGATCTCCGGCATCGCGAAGACGGAGAACACCGCGGCGCCCCTCGCGAACATCGTGTCGCTGCCGCTGATGTTCCTGTCCGGCGTGTTCTTCCCCCAGACCGCGCTGCCCGACTGGCTACTCGGATTCGCGAAGTGGCTGCCCCTGACCTTCCTGGCGGACGCGATGCGAGCGATGGTGAACAGCGGCGAACCGCTGTTCAGCCAGGGCGGCCCGATCCTGGGGCTGGCCGTGTGGGCCGTGCTCTGCTTCGGGCTCGCCGTGTGGGCGTTCCGTTGGGAGTAGGGTCGCCGCTTCGCGGCGCGCCTCCTCTCAGAAGCCGGCGAGGACGCCGGCGCACCCAGTGTGGGACGCCGGCGCTGCCAGCGCCTACTCTCCGCCGCTGCTCTGGGGCTGGTCGTACTCCGATTCGAGCAGGCGGGCGCCCCGCAGGACGTTGCCCATGGCGTAGTTGCCTTCGTGGCAGGCGTACTCGTAGACCCGGCTGTCCTTCGCCTGCCAGGTGTACTCGCCGGCCCAGGGCGCCGTCCACGAGTTGGGATCGTCCACGCGGAAGTGGTAGAGCAGGTTGCCGTCCTCGGTGCGGGTGAAGCGCTCCTCCACGACCATCGTCTCGCTGCCTCCGGGGAGGCCGGTCTCGTTGCGGAAGTTGCGGCTGGTGACGACCAGGGTGTCGCCATCCCAGTGGCCGACGCCGTCGCCGAGCCACCAGTCGATCCCGTCGGGGCCGTGCTCGTCGTCGATGCGGACGATCCGGGCGTCGTGGACCATCTCGGCCATGATGACGACGTGGTTCTCGGTCTGCATGATCCGCGCGTAGTTGTTGTACAGGCTGGGCAGCAGCGGCGGTCCGCCGACGAAACCGAGCAGGCAGCGCTCGGCCAGCGCCAGGGTCTCGGGACCGTCGAACGGCCCGGGGCCGTCCTGGTCGAGCCAGGAGGCGGTGCCGTCGTTGTTGTGGATGAATGACGCGAAGTTCGTCGCCATCCGGCGCATCGCCGCGGGGGTCATCGCGGGCCGCCGGCCGTTCTTCGGCTCGTAGATGATCGAGGTGCGGAACTTGCCGTCGACGACGACCGCCTCGGAGCCCGGGTCGATCCAGAACGCGTTGTAGCCGCCGACGCCGCCGCCGCCGAAGCGGTTGTCGCCGTCGCCGCCCTTCTTGGGCGCGGTCCGATCGGCGCCGCCGCCCTTCCGATCCTCTTCGAGGGATCGCCAGAGTCTCTCCCTCTCCTCTTCCATCGCCTGCGCCTGCTCGGTCGTCAGGTACAGGTTGTCGCCGTACTGCGGCGGGCGATCGACCGGCGTGACCGTGCCGGCGTCGTAGACGCCCGACAGATCGGGCTTGCCGTTCGGCATCCGCTTGATGCCGTCTCCCTCCGCGGCGAGAGCCGGCAGAGCGATGAGAGACAGGGCGAGCGAGGCGAGAGTGAGCTTGCGCATGGCTTGTAGTCCTTACTCGGAGAGAATGGGCCGGATGCGTGAAGGGACTGGAATCCTAGCACCGGTCGGCCTCTGCCTTCTGCTCACAGCAGTCCCCGCCACGGCCCAACCGGAAAACCCGGCGCCCGAGCAAGTCGAGCTGAACGGCGTCGTCTACGACGTCCCGCCGCCCTGGCGGGGCAACCGCATCGAGGAGGCCGCCGACCCGGCGGAACTCGTGAAGGTGCCCTCCGAGCTGACCGGAG
Organism: Candidatus Multivorans thiocomprendens; assembly: GCA_027493375.1. GTDB lineage: Bacteria > Acidobacteriota > Thermoanaerobaculia > Multivoradales > Multivoraceae > Multivorans > Multivorans thiocomprendens. Next base: position 10,551 of record JAPVWO010000227.1, read on the forward strand.
AACTCGGTATCTACGTCACCCCGGAAACGCGCGACGCCGTCGTCGCGATGGCGGCGGCCGCCGGAGCCGATGGCGTCGCGCTCCAGGTGGACTCCGGCTTTCGCAGCGACGGTTTTCAGAAAAGGGTGCTGGAGGGTCTCCTCGCGGACGGCCGGCCGTTCCTCAACGCCGTCCGCTGGACCGCGCCGCCGGGCTACTCCGAGCACGTCACCGGCCGCGCCCTCGACTTCGTGCCCAGCGACGCCGACTTCAAGGACACGCCCGCGTACCAGTGGCTGCGCCAACACGCCGCGGACTTCTGCTTCACCGAGAGCTACCCGCTGGGCAACGCCGGCGGCTTCGACTGGGAACCCTGGCACTGGCGCTACGACGACTGCAAGTAGGCTGGACTGAGGGAGACATGGACATGAGAACGATTCAGCACCACGTCAACGGAAACCGCCTTGCCGCCTGCTCCGGCAGGACCCACCCAGTGTTCAACCCGGCCACCGGCGAGCAGACCGCGGCGGTCGGTCTGGCGAGCACGGACGAAGTCGACGCCGCGGTGGCGGCAGCCAGGGACGCCTTCAGCGACTGGCGGCGTACCTCGCTCGCCGTGCGGACGAAGCTGATGTACGCCTTCCGCAACCTGGTCGAGGCGCACACGGACGAGCTCGCGCGGCTGCTGACCGCCGAGCACGGCAAGGTGCTCTCCGACGCCGCCGGCGAGGTGGCCCGGGGGATCGAGAACATCGAGTACGCCTGCGGTCTCGCCGACCTGCTGAAGGGGAGCTACAACTCCCAGGCCTCGACCGGCGTCGACGTCTACTCGGTGCGCGAGCCGCTCGGCGTCGTCGCCGGCATCACGCCGTTCAACTTCCCGGCCATGGTGCCGCTGTGGATGTTCCCCAACGCGGTCGCCTGCGGCAACACCTTCGTACTCAAGCCGTCGGAGCGCGACCCGTCGGCACCGCTGCTGCTGGCGAAACTCTTCGACCAGGCGGGCTTCCCGCCCGGCGTGCTCAACGTCGTCAACGGCGACAAGGTGGCGGTCGACCGCCTGCTGACCCACTCGGACGTCGCGGCGGTGAGCTTCGTCGGTTCGACGCCCATCGCCCGCTACGTCTACGAGACGGGGACCGGCGCCGGCAAGCGGGTCCAGGCGCTGGGCGGAGCGAAGAACCACATGGTCGTGCTGCCCGACGCCGACGTCGACCTGGCAGCCGACGCCGCGGTGTCGGCGGCCTACGGCTCGGCCGGTGAGCGCTGCATGGCGGTGTCCGTCGTCGTGGCGGTCGGCGGCGTCGGTGATCCGCTGGTCGACGCGATCCAGGACCGGATGGGCAAGCTCCAGATCGGCCCCGGCATGGACGGGAAGTCCGAGATGGGCCCGCTGATCACCCGCGAGCACCGGGATCGCGTGGCCGGCTACGTCGGTGCCGGCGCCGAAGAGGGCGCCACCGTGGTCGTCGACGGCCGCGAGGCCGACTTCGACGGCGACGGCTTCTTCCTCGGCGTTTCGCTGCTCGACAACGTG